>CAZNRB010000112.1:0-5357 GCA_964575405.1 uncultured Synergistaceae bacterium
ATCTTCGCCGGCGCTGTCCACGACTACCTGTCGGGCATGATGTCCCTGCGGGACGACGGAGCCAGCCTTCCCGAGCTCATCGGCACCTATCTGGGCCCGGTGATGAAGGCCATCATGCGGGCCTTCTCGTTGCTTCTGCTGGTGCTGGTGGGTGCTACCTTCACCACTGGACCGGCGGGGCTGCTGTCGCTGCTGACTCCTGGCTCCTCCATCCTGAACCCCAAGTTCTGGATGGTCGTTATCCTGTCCTACTACTTCCTGGCTACCATCCTTCCCATTGACCAGGTCATCGCCCGGCTCTATCCCTTCTTCGGCGCTGCCTTGCTGTTCATGTGCATCGGCGTGGGCAGCGGCATCGTGCTTCAGGGCTACGAGCTTCCGGAGCTTTGGTCCAACTTCGGCAACCTCTACCCCGCCGCTGAAGGGGCTACCAAGCTTCCCATTTGGCCTCTCATGTGCGTCACCGTGGCCTGCGGCGCCATTTCGGGCTTCCACGCCACCCAGTCGCCCATGATCGCCCGGTGCCTCAACAACGAGCGGGAAGGCCGCAAGGTCTTCTACGGCGCCATGATCGCCGAGGGCATCATCGCCATGGTCTGGGCCACCGTGGGCGTGTCCATCTACAACGGCACCGGCGGCCTTATGGCGGCCATGGGCCGTTTGGGCAGCCAAGCCTCGTTGGTCTACGAGATCTGCGTCACCCTGCTGGGGCCCCTTGGCGGCGCCATCGCCCTGATCGGCGTTGTGGCCTGCCCCATCTCCACCGGCGACACGGCTCTGCGTTCGGCCCGGCTTACCTTGGCAGACTGGTTCCACATCGACCAGGGCCCCATCGCCAAGCGTTTGATGCTGGCGGTGCCTCTGCTGGCGGCATCCTTCTTCTTCACCCAGATGGACTTCCAGATCCTGTGGCGCTACTTCGCCTGGTGTAACCAGACCCTGTCGGTGTTCACCCTCTGGGCCATCTCGGTCTACCTGGCCCGCCGCGGCCTGAACCACTGGGTCTCCACCGTCCCGGCGCTGTTCATGTCCACGGTGTGCAGCACCTACATCTTGGCGGCCAATGAAGGCTTTGGGCCCATGTTCGCCCGCATGCTCAGCGGCGGCGTGATCCCCGCGGGCGTCCACGTAATCACCCTGTCGTCCAAGGTGGCCTATCCCGGCGGAATCCTCTTCGCAGCGGCCTGCTACTACGCCTTCCACCGCAACGTGCTGCGCAACGTAAATCCCCTGAGCAACGGCAACTAAAGCCCGTTGAATTTCAAAAGGCGCCCTTCACCTGGAGGGGCGCCTTTTTCGTAGGCCCTATTACCTTAGATTCTATAAACTAAAGTTGCTAGTTGACTCTAATAATAAACTGTGCTATTATTCCGGCTGTCTTAGACAGACAGATCACAGACACCGGGAGGGACCTTTTATGTTCAAGAAAACCGCTGCTGCCTTGGCTGCCCTGCTCTGCTGTTCCGCCGCCTGGGCCTATTCGCCGGACCAGCCGGAGCTTCAGGTAGGCACTTCCAGCACCTATCCGCCCTACGAGTTCCTGAACACCGACGGAAACCTAGCGGGCTTCGACATCGACTTGATGGAGGCCATCGGCGACAAGATGGGCAAGAAAATCGTCTGGACCGACACGGGATCCTTCGACATGCTGATACCGGCCATCATCACCGAAAAGCTGGAGCTGATCATCAGCGGCATATCGGCCACCGAGGAGCGGGCCAAGCGAGTGCTCTTCTCGGACATCTACGAGAAGAGCACCGGCGCCTTCATCACCGCACTGGACTCGGACATCAAGGGCCTAGAGGACCTGAAGGGCAAGGTGGCCGCCGTCCAGCTGGGCACCATCCAGGACAGTTTCCTGCGGAAGATCCAGGGCGAGTACGGCTTTGAGCTCAAGACCTTCCCCCGCTTCGAGGAGTGCGTCTGGGAGATCGTGCTGGGCCGGGCGGACTTCACCTTCATGAGCGCCGTGGCGGCCCAGAAGTTCATGGAACACAAGGACTTTACTGGCAAGATCCAGACTCCGTTCTATCACGAGCTGGACGGCCAGGGATGCGCCATCGCCATGAAGCTCGGCGAGACCCAGCTGAAAGCCGATGTGGACGCCGCCCTGGCGGAACTGGTGGCCGACGGCACCCTGGATAGCCTAAAGGCCAAATGGGGCCTGGACTTCATGGCCCAGTAGATTATCCGAAACTAGATTCTCGATAACGCAAAAAGCGCAGAGGCCCCGTCGGGAACCTATGCGCTTTTTTATTTTGCCCTTTTGCCTTTTGTAGGCCTACCCCCGCCAGGGCTCCAGCGCCTTGGCCAGGGCTTGCCGAGCTGCGGCGATTTAGCGGTCCACTTTCCAAACAAGGCCTAATATCAACGCTGTGATATGGATATCCCTGTCTGAAAAGTACCTCTCTTCCCGGCAGAGCCGAGCCGCTGCACCATCGCAGGCACTCGTATATGTACCTTCAAAACGGCGTACACAGGCAGCGGGGATCATCGCGATCCCCGCTGCCTGTGCGTTACTGCAATGAAGTTTTTCTTATCCACATACAATCGTAATAGACACACAAATTTTTAACATTCGTCCTCAGACTCATCAAATTCATCATATTCATCAGAATCAGCTATATCTTCCAGAAGGGCTTTTAGCCCACTCTGCATCTGCGCCTTTGTCGGAGGCGTGATGTGCGCCCTATTTTTCGCTTTCTCTTCAAAATAGCCCGTAAGGAAGTCTCGCGCAAACTCTCTGCGATTATTACTTGCAAACATATCCTTCAAAGTAGACTCATTCAGATTCTCCTTAAGAGAATCTACAATACCCTCTGCTTCCTTCTGCGTAACAAGATATGCTGAAGCAAGTTCTGTAAAGACCTCCTGAATGATTGCCATCATTTCATTAAATTCATCAATAGAAATAGATGGCTCAGCAGATCCACCGGCAAATGTGCCAACTAGCCCTCCTATAAAGCCACCCAGTGCTGTACCTACTCCAGGTACAACAGAGCCGATAGCCGCACCTGCTGCGGCTCCTCCCAACCAGCCACCATTCACTGTATACGTAAGATCTTTAAATAATTGTCCGCCTGAAATTCGACCTCGGAAGATGTTCGCTACATCGACAGAAGAAAGCACCGCAAATGACGCAACGGATGTTATAATATTACTTCTTTTCAGCATCTTAGAGGCGCTTTTCATTGCAGCCACACCATTTTTTCCGATGCGGAAAGCATTGACTAAGACCGCAGATGCCTTAGGCCCCATTAAGCTAACAATTTTTTCAGAGCTGGCTACCAACATACTCTTAAGGCCTGCTTCGCCTAATTGCCCGGCAAGGACAGAGGAAACAAGTGTTACGCCGCCAACCTTCAGCCCTTGAGCAGCCGCAGATTTCAGAGCATCCTCAAAATCTTCGCCGTTCCAGCGAGCTACAGCAAAGGAAAGCAGTGATGAAATTCCGAAGGGGCAGGTAGCGATAATCGCTCCTGATGTCGCATCATAAATAATTGATTCCACCGTTTCCGCCTTTGCTATATTTTTCACCTGATCGTAGGTGAAATGACCTTTACGGATTACTTCTTTAGCCTCTGCCGGATCTGTTACGCTACATTTGCACTCCTCGCCATCAATCTTTACTTTGCCATGTAAGCCTCCATATTTTAT
The DNA here is from genome assembly GCA_964575405.1 of uncultured Synergistaceae bacterium. Lineage (GTDB taxonomy): Bacteria > Synergistota > Synergistia > Synergistales > Dethiosulfovibrionaceae > CAZCKP01. Next base: position 3,658 of record CAZNRB010000112.1, read on the forward strand.
TCGTTTTTCTAGTGCCTGAACTGCCGCTTCATACTTATCGGAAGGAACTTCTATCCGCATTGGAGTCTTATCTGAGGCATTCCAGTAGCGGAATTGTCCACTCTTGTCAAAGAGCTCACTGACACATCTTGCGCCGTCTTCGCAATACTTTGACTGAACCGCTATGCCGTCAACAATTCGGTCAGCGCCGTTCAACGCATTGTCATCACAGACAAGTTGAGCGTTCTTGCCAGAGTACAAATCTGCGAGATGATTCGCGCACTCTGCCGCTAATTCGTGCTCACTTGAAGTCATAGGCTTATCGTCAAAGGAAATCGAACTAGCATCGCTAACGTTTCCACAGGTGATCCCTGAGATAATACTGCCGATGCTTTCACCCGAGTTGTTTTTTAATTTGATTCCGATAATATCATCTATGCTATCGCCATCAAATTCATATTTTCCAGTGGCAAATTGCAGGAAGTTATAGATATTTAATGTGCCAAGATATTTTGTGCCTATTCTATAGTTATCTCCCTGACGCGTGTTGATACGTATAGGCGTATCGGGGTAGCCCAGTGAACGCAATTCCGATATGTCTGCATATTTGATTCTGAAAGCTTTTTCATCGTCATCATTTACCAAAACAACATACATTGACTTATCTGTAAAGACAATAGATTCATCAAACGCTTTGAATTGGTACTCTAGGAAACAAATTATATCTTTTCTTTCTTTTTGCAACCCTAGAAGCACTGGAGAAAACAGGTCATCTTCTTTCACTTCTACTTTTTCTATATATTCTAGGAACTCTTCCGGGAGTGTATTATCATAAGAAAATCCTTTCACTAGGTTGGGCTCACCCAGGCTTGGATCAGACTCCCAAACGCTCGCAAGATAAAAAGAACTTGCCTTATCGAGCTCATATATGAACTCTGCTAAGGTTTCTTTACTATGCATTTTTACCCCTCCCCAAAAAATTTATTTTCAATTTGTCTTTTATCTGTTTTTACTTGGCCTGTTAAAAGAACACGACTGGTAGTAGAGACCCCATTTGTACCATTTAAATTCTACTGATTTTAATCCCCTCCCCGATTCCAACCTTCGCAGGCATTTCACGAAATCCGTGAAAAAGACTCTATCTGTGCCGGCATGGCTTAACGAGATGGCCACATCGATAGGGATAAACTTCTCCCAGGTATTACAGGAAGGACTCAAAGCGCGCCTAGGGTCATGAAGCAGCGGTGAAAATATCCGCCGCTTACGATATTCCTAATAAAGCCGCCTCTGTAGTCCACATCGTTTGAAGTGGCTGTCTCGACCAAGGTCTGCCCCCCATGGCCACAGGGCTGTTGTTTAAGTCGTTCTGTCACAAGTGTGGCGTTGTTGTCTGTTGCTTTGTGTTATCGCTGATATTTTCGAATCGATTCGCTGATGCTTTCGATTCCGGCGTTAGATTTTCGATTCCGCAGCTATATATTTCCGATTCCGATTGTTGCCGCTTGTGCGAACTGCCCCTTCGGAGACTAATTTGCTGAGGATCTGCCGCGTCCTTGGCCTTTGCAGCCCAATATAGTCGGCAATTTCCTGCGTCGTACATTCTTGCCTATCCTGCAAGAGACGCAGTATCATGCTGACCCTGTCGCTATTATTTCTGCTGCTGACGGACGGGGCAGACTTTGGCTTCGCAGCGGTCTCTTTTAGATCCTTGCGGACAAAGG
>CAZNRB010000113.1:0-5288 GCA_964575405.1 uncultured Synergistaceae bacterium
GCATCGAGCAGCTTATCCCCTTCGACGAGATGCTGGAAACCATGTACGCCGTGGGGCGGCGGATTCCTCTGGAGCTGAGAGAGACCGCCCTGGGGGGCTGCGCCGCGGCCCCGTCGGCCTGCGCCCGCTGCGGCGCCTGCCGCTGACCTCCCGCCCGGTACTAGGCAAAAATAGAAAGCCCTTTCAGCGGAACCTAGCACAAATCGCGGAAGGCCAAAAATCGCCTGGAGCGGTGGCTGGTCTTTTTGTCCAACAAAAATCCCTGCGAACTGGAGGAGATAGCCCTGACGGATCCTCTTATCCAATCGTCTATAGAGGAGGGATCTATAGAGGAGGATCTATAATCTATAGAGTAGGAGAAGAAGTTCTTCTCTGACGAAATGGCCCGGCATCTCTACGACATGAAGGAACTATTTGTGGTTGACCGGATTTCCATGCCGGCCGCCGCTCGAGAGGACGGCTTCAGGGAGGGACTTGAGGAAGCACGACGGAAAATAGCTATGACAAAGGGCCGGGAGGAAGAGAAACTGCGCGTCGCCAGGGCCATGATTTTGTCCAGGATGGAGCCTTTTCAAGCGGCGGCCTACACGGAACTACCGGAAGAGCAGCTCCGGAGGCTCATAGAGGAGCAGCTCATGGAGGAGGAGCAGTAGAAGGAGGTCCTCCGTTTTCAGGCGGTGGTAAACAAGCAAGCGGGCTCAGGGATTTTCTCCTGAGCCCGCTGTTGTATTGCGATTATTCTTTTCTTATTAATTTGTCCTGACTAATTTGTCCTGTTAATTTGTCCTGGCCGGAGCTATAAGCCAAGGATCAACCGAACAGGGCCGTCACGGTGCGGTCGATGAGCTCCGCCGAAGAGGCCCCGGTCAGGGCGTTGTCGAAGACGTCGCCGTTGGCCACAACGCTTTCCATGGCTGCCCGCACCGCCGTCTCGTCCAGGTCCTCCCGGGGATTGCTCATGGAGATGGACCGGTCCGAGCCGTCGGCGCAGCCGAAAACCAGCCTGAGAGTGGTCGCCATAATATCACCTCCTTTCCATTGCTCCTTTCTGCTCCTTTTTCTGCTCCTTTCTGTTATCAAATCTGTTATCAAAATCCCAAATCCGGGACTGTGCCGGGGCTATTCCTCCACGGCGCTGGTGTCCACTCGAAGGACCTCCACCACCGGGGTGGTCACCAGCCCGCCCAGGGCGTTGGACACCGCCAGAAGCTTGCCGGCGCTGGCGTCGGAGCCCAGGCCGTCCAGGGTGAGGCTCTGGATCTGGGCCTTGCCGCTGGACAGGGTGCCCACCTGCATCCTGATCTGGAGCTTGCTTCCCGTCAAGGTGATCGCAGCCATGATATCACCTCCTTTGTTGTAGTCTCTGTGTTATCTTGCGCGCAGGGTGATAATACACTAAGAGATTATTTTGCGCAAGAGGCCATCAAATTGTATACACCAGACCGGAAACCCGCTGTCCATGGACCTTGGCTCTCTGTGGGGCAAACCGGTGGGACCGTGGGGTGCTATTTTCGCAAAAGCAAGACTTCTGCGGCATAAAAAACTTTTGGAGTCTCAAAAACTTCTGAAAAAAATCCGCATAAGGCTGTTTTTATTAGCTTTTTCCGGCCCCTTTTCTTTTTTTCTTTTGCCGGTATTTTTTTTTTTTTGAAAAATTTTTTTTTTCCCCCCCCCCCCCCCCCCCTACCCCGCCGGTTTTAATCTTTTCAGCTACTTTCCTTGCATTTTTCTCTTAGATCTGATAGATTGAAGAATAATTGACTAAAGCTCAGGGATGTCATGATCCGGCATCTCCGGCGATAAGCCGGCAGGCGTTTGGAGGGACGCCTGACTGCGAGAGGGCTGTGGCTACGACGGGAATCTGGATGATCCTCGCCGCCACGGTCAGGTTTGAGGTCCTGCCTTTGGGACCTGGCATTTTGAGAGAGCGAGGAGACCCCGTGAAAAGAAAAACGCTGCTGCGGCGCCTTGGCCTGATTGCTGCCACCGCCGCCCTGTCCCTGCCGTCGCCCCTTTGGGCGTCGTCGCCTATCCCCAGTTTCGACAAGGAAGCCGTGACCGATTACCCCTATATGCGCACCGGCGGCCAGGACGTGGAAGCCGGCGGTGTGGAACTGCCCGAGCGTCCCCAGCCCGGCAACACCGGCACGGTCCAGGACCCGGCCTTTAAAGTCGAGAAGATCGTCCTGACGGGCTATCCCCTCAAGGACCCCTGGGGCGAGCTGGAGGCCATTCTGGCCCGCTACAGCGGCCGGGACCTTAGGGTGGCCGAGCTGAACCTGCTGACCTGGGAGATCACCCAGTACAGCCGCCGCATAGGCGTGACCATCCCCCTGGCCGTTATCCCGCCTCAGAGCGTGGACAATGGAGTGTTAGAAGTGCGGGTCCACGCCGCGGCCTTCGACGAAGTCAAGATAGTCTCCAACGATTCCACCATCCCCACGGCCCTGCTGGAGAAGTATCTGGCCAACCTCCGGGAAGGCCAGGTCATCCTGGACCGGCGGCTGGAGATGGCCATGAACAACCTCAACGACCTGCCCGGCGTCCGCGCCCGGGGCACCATGAAGCCCGGCGAAGAGCCCGCCACCACCTCCCTGGACGTGGAGATCGAGAAGCGCAAAGTCTGGAACAGTTATATCTTCGCCGACAACGGCGGCGGCCACTACTCGGGCCGCTACCGCTTCGGCCTTAACGCCGAAGTGAACAACCCCTTCCGGTGGGGCGACAAGTTCGTAGTCAGCGGCCTCATCACCGACGAGGACACCGACAACTACAGCTTCCGCTACGAATTCCCCCTGGGCAGCATGGGCACCAGGCTCGGCATAGCCTACAGCAAGACCAGCTACGAATTTGCCAGCTCCAGCCTCTTCGACACCCTGGGCGAGTCCGAAGGCCTCAGCATCTACGGCATGACACCCCTGTGGCGGAACAGAGCCAACAGGCTCACCCTCATCTACGGCTACGACCACCGGGAGATCACCGACCAGTGGCGGTTCAGAGGCTTTAACATCCCCGGCATCTCCCTGGACAAAGAAGCCGACGTGTGGCACATCGGCCTCAGCGGCAGCCACTACGACCCCGGCCAGTTCCTCCAGTACAGCCTGATCTACTGGTACGGCGACATCGAAACCGACAACGGCGGAGCCTACTACGACGGCGGGTATCACAAGCTCACCGGCGATGTGCTGAAGATCTGGTACGACCGGAAGTTCAACTACCGAGTCAGGGCCCGGGGCCAGCTGGCCAGCGGCCCCCTGGACGGCAGCGAGCAGTTCTACCTGGGCGGCATCAACGGAGTACGGGCCTACGGCTACGGCGACGGCTACGGCGACTCCGCCTTTGTGGCCACCGGCGAAGTGCGCTGGGACACCGGCATATCGGGGTTGGAGCTGGCAGCCTTTATCGACGTGGGCGCCGCCAAGAACCTGGCCACCGGCGAGACGGACCACCAGGCCGGCGGCGGCATAGGCCTTCGCTACGCCAAGTCCGAAGACTGGTACTTCCAGCTGGACTACGCCCACAAGATCGACGGCCGCGAGGACCGCTCCGAGCCCGGCAACGACGACGGCCGCATCTGGTTCCAGCTCTACAAGATGTTCTAGTCCAGATCTCTTCTGCCGCTGCCTTCTGCATTGCATTTCTGCATTGCATATTACATTGCATATTAATTTGAAGAGATCTCTAGGGCCCGATCCTAGACCGAGATTACCTTAGTGAATATTCGAGGAGGAAATTCATGTCCAAGAAGAACCGTAACCGCAACGCCAAGTCCTCGATAAAGAAAGAGATCAGGAAGGAACTGCTGCTGCTGATGGCAGCCGGAGCGGCCCTCAACGCCGCCCCGGCTCAGGCCGCCCCTGCCACCACCCAGCTGCCCGAGAATCCGACTGAACACTTCGGCGGCGTTGACATCGACATCACCGGCGCCATTATGAACATCGTCCAGCGGGAGCAGAACAGCTTCATCTCCTGGGGCGACTATTCCATCGGCGCCAACGCCTCGGTGAACTACAGCGGTCCCGAGAGCTTCAACTCCCTGAACTACGTCAACAGCGGCAACGTCTCGGAGATCTACGGCACCCTGACGGCGGACAACAACGGCAACATCTACCTGGTCAACCCCAGCGGCATCACCATCGGCTCGGGGGCCCAGATCAACGTGGGCAGCTTCCACGCCTCCACCCGGGACCTGAAGGACGAACTGAAGGTCAAGCTGTCCGCGTCCGAAGGCACCTTGGCCGAAAGCGACTTCTCCGGGGCCTTCAGCGACGGCCTTTCGTCGATCCTGTCGGCCCAGGCTGCCACGGCAGAGCTGATGAGCCTGGGGGCGGTGATCGTCAGCAACGAGGTGTCCTTTGACGGCGGCCGGGTGGTCATCGACACCGCCCGCCTCTACAAGGACACCGATGGGACCCAGATCGACAACGACATGCTGACGGTGACCACCGATAACGGCGACGTGGTGCTGGGCTACGAGGGCTACGACGGCGAAAATAAAACCTACGCCAACGCCGGCGAGGGCACGGCCTGGAACGTCAACGTCAACGTCAACGGAGTATCCACCACCGGCTACACCACCGACTATAACTACCTCTGGGTGGAGGACCTGGACCAGCTCCAGGCCATGAACACCAACCTGTCGGGCCAGTACGCCCTGAGAAACCACATCGACGCCAGCGACACCGCCGGGGGCACTAGTTTTGACCCCATCGGCGACAGCACCGAGGCCTTCAAGGGCAAGTTCGACGGCTTGGGCTTTGGCATCTACGGCCTTACTGTCACCGGCGACGGCTATGTGGGCCTTTTCGGCCAGACCGATGGCGCCGAGCTGCGCAACTTCTCCATCGTCGGCGGATCCTTCAGCTCCAACAACAAAACATCCGCCGACTTCTACGACTACGTGGGTTCCGTGGTGGGCTATGCCAAGGGCGGGAGTATCGAAAACGTGACCAACACCGCCCCGGTCACTGGCGGCAGCTACACCGGCGGCCTGGTGGGCTACGCTGAGGGCGTCTCCATGGCCGATCTGGTCAACACCGGCACCGTCACTGCTACAGGCAGCAACGTGGGCGGCATCGTTGGAGCCATGACCGACGGCAGCCTTACCGGCACCGTGACCAACATGGCCTCGGTGCTCTCCGCATACATAGGCGAGGATATCGGCTATGTCGGCAACGTCGGCGGCGTGGTGGGCAGCGCCAGCGATGACGCTACCATTGGCGATGCCGATTCCGAAATTTCCAATCTCATGACCGTCTCCGGCAGCTATAACGTGGGCGGCATCGTGG
>CAZNRB010000114.1:0-5253 GCA_964575405.1 uncultured Synergistaceae bacterium
CTTCATCTTTGCTGACTTCTTGAGATTCATGCACAGGTAAGTTAGCCCGACCTTCTATCGTCTCTTTTCGCCTTTGATAGATCTCTTTGTTCCCAAGGCTGTGCCGGATGTCCTCGCATATCTCCATGTAGTCTTCCCATACATGGCGCGTAACTATCTTCCGATGGTCTCGGCTCAACGTGCACATGCAAAGGTGTGGACAGGTGGCACAATCCCGGGGGTTGCTCTTGTACTCTCTATAGCCTTCTCTGTTGGTGGTGGAGTAGCTGAGGATCTCATCGGCGTGACACGGGCAGCAGTCGTAGGTTTCGTCGTAGACGTACTCTCCCTTCCGGAAGAAGCCTTTCTTCGTCATGGGCCTTCTGTAGGTTAACATACAAAAGTTGCCTTTGAACTTTTCGCTACCTCCGATCATGGCCTATAATGATAGGGATAAGAATAGGCTGCCGAGGCCTGTTGCCGTAAAAAGTAAAGGATTTTCGCCAAAGGGAGGCGCCAATATGAAGGAGCCTGTTTCTTCCAGTATTTTTCGAGAATACGACATTCGAGGAGATGCCGAGAGGGATCTGTCGCCGTCCAGAGTCCTGGCCATAGCCAGGGCCTACGGGACCTATTTGCGCCGTCGAGGCGTGAACTGCCTGACCGTGGGCGGCGATGTACGGCTATCCACCGAAAGGATCCGCAAGGACCTGATCCAGGGGCTGCGGGACTGCGGACTGGACGTGGTGGACCTAGGCGAAGTCACCACTCCTCTGCTCTATTGGAGCCTCTACGAGCTTCAGCTTGGCGGCGGCGTGATGATCACAGGAAGCCACAATCCCAAGGAGATGAACGGCTTAAAACTGGTCTTCGATAAAGCTACGATCTACGGCGAGGAAATTCAAAAACTCAGAGCCATGGTAGAACAGGGCGACGTGGAACTTTCCGACCGGCCGGGAAACCTCAGCAAAAAGGATCTGTGGCCTTCCTATTTGAGCATGCTGAAGAGCAAAATAGAGCTTGCCCGACCGCTTAAAGTGGTGGTGGACGCCGCCAACGGCGCCGCCTCGCTGGGTATCGTCCAGTTTATCAAGTCCCTGGGCTGCGAGGTGATTCCGCTGTTCTGCCAGCCCGACGGGAACTTCCCGAACCATCATCCCGACCCCCAGAAAAGGGCCAACATGAAATATCTGATCAAGGAAGTGCTGGACCGGGGCGCCGACGTTGGATTCGGCTTTGACGGCGACGCTGACCGCATTGGAGTAGTAGACGACCGGGGCGAGATCGTCTGGGGCGATATCCTTATGGCCTTCTTCTGGCGGGAGATCCTGCCACGCTATCCTGGGGCGGAGGCGCTGATCGAGGTCAAATGCTCCCAAGCTCTGGAGGACGAGATCCGGCGCTTAGGCGGCGCGCCCCGCTACTGCAAAGCAGGACATTCGCTGATCAAGGCCGAGATGAAGCGGATCGGAGCGGTCTTCTCCGGGGAATACTCGGGCCACATGTTTTTCGCCGACGAATATTACGGCTTTGACGACTCCTTCTACGCTGCCGGACGGGTTTTGAGGATCCTTGCCCGATCGGATCAAAAGCTGTCACAGCTCCTTTCCGATATGCCTGTCTATTGCCATACCGAGGAAATACGGGTAGATTGCCCCGACGAGCGGAAATTCGAGGTCATGGAGAAGATCAAGGCTCAAGCGCTGGCCGACCACAGGGCCATCACGGTGGACGGCGTTCGGATCCTCTACGGCAGCGGATGGGGCTTGATTAGAGCCTCCAACACTCAGCCAGTGATAGCCACCCGATGTGAGGGAAAAACAACGAAGGACCTGCAATTCATCGCCGAAGACGTGCGGCGCCGGATCGTCGATGCCGGTCTGCCGGACTTTCGGTGGACTTTCTAAGCAGCCCTTAAAAAAGAAGGCCCTTCTGAACCTTTTCTGGGCCTTCTTTTATCTTCTTTAGTTCCCGTTCTCACGTCCTGGCCTGCAGGGCAATAAAAAACCGCCCCCTCAAAGGGAGGGGAGCGGAACAAGCCTAAAACCAGGCCGCCTCAATGCTGAGGTTCTAGTGTGCTCACTGAAACAATACCTTTCATTTGACGGGCTAACAAACAAATACCCAGACCCTTTGTGACGTCTTCATAACCCTTTCGGCCTTTGCCGAAAACCAAGAAACCTGCGGCGGTCCGTTTAGAGGACCACTGCCGCTGGCCCACTTTAGGCGCTCTTTGCCGCGACGAATCCCCGGAAAGTCCATGAAACTTGACTCGGCTTCAATTCCGGTTTCCCGATGGTTCTAGCTTTTTCCAGCAACACAACGGATAAAGATCCTTGCCCATGCTTCACAGGGCCCGCTGGAAAACCGGAGCCTTACCGCTCCGCTTACCCCACCTCGGAACTTTTTCTCGAGAGAACCGTCTTTGGCGGCCTGGTTCCTTCGGGAAGGCTGTTACCGACGTTCTCTCTATCCTTCCTTACCTTAATTTTATCTCTGCAATAGACTAAAGCAATGGTCAAGAAGAGCCAGCACGGGCAAATATTTTAAATTTCAATCTTAAATCTCTTTATATCTTTCCGTTACGCTCCAAAGCAGACGAACAGAGATAAGGCTTTGACAAATAATCGCAAGTTGACTTATAATAGCGGCACTAAACGGGAGGTGAGCGGCATGTCCCATGCCATCAAAGTCGTCAATCTGCACAAGTCCTTCGGTTCCTTGGAAGTGCTCAAGGGGACGTCTATAGCTGTAGAGGAAGGCGAAGTAGTCACCGTCATAGGACCCAGTGGGTCCGGAAAAAGCACTTTGGCCCGCTGCATTGGCCGCCTCGAGAAGATCAACCAGGGCGAGATCTACGTATGCGGTCAGCGAATCGACGCAGGACGGCTTTCTAATGCTGAACAGTCCAAGCTCATGGGCATGATCTTCCAGCAGTTCAATCTCTTTCCTCACCTGTCGGTGATGGAGAACCTGACGCTGGCTCCCATCAGCGTGCGGGGCATCGGAAAGGCCGAGGCCGAGGCCAAGGCCGCCGATCTTCTGGAAAAGGTGGGCCTCTCCGACAAAAAAGACGCCCGGCCCTCGGAGCTCTCGGGGGGACAGCAGCAGCGGGTGGCCATCGCCCGAGCTCTGGCCATGGAGCCCAAGGTGATGCTCTTCGACGAGCCCACCAGCGCCCTGGACCCCGAGCTGGTCGGTGAAGTGCTGAAGGTCATCGCCGACTTGGCCAAAAACGGCATGACCATGATCATTATCACCCACGAGATGCTCTTTGCCAAGGAGGTCTCCAACCGGGTGATCTTCATGGCCGACGGCCAGATCGTCGAAGTGGGCACCCCCGATCAGGTGCTAGAGCGGCCCAAGATGGAGCGGACCCGTAGTTTCCTCCAGCGGGTGTTGCCCCATTACGGCGCGGCGATGCAGGAATAACAGGAGGCGGTGACTATGGAACTGGATTTCTCGGTACTCAATCCCTATCTTCACATGTTCGCCCGGGGCGTGGGGGTCACCATCAAGGCCTCGGCGTTGGGCGTGGCCTTCGGGACCTTTTTGGGGCTCTTTATCGGCGGGTTGCGGGTGATGCCCTTCGCGCCCTTCCGCTGGCTCATGGCCACCTACATCTATGTCCTCCGGGGCACGCCGTTGATGATCCAGCTGTTTTTAATCTACTTCGGCCTACCGGCGGTGGGCATCAACCTGGACGCCTTCGTGGCTGGCATCCTGGGCATCGGCATCAACTCCTCGGGCTACGTCGGCGAGATCGTCCGCGGCGGCATCGAGGCGGTGCCCAAGGGCCAGTGGGAGGCCTCCAAGATGCTGGGCCTCTCCTACTGGCAGACCATGAAGTCCATCATCATGCCCCAGGCGGTGCGGAACATGCTGCCGGCCATCGGCAACGAGTTCGTCACCCTGATCAAGGAGTCGTCGCTGCTGTCGGTGCTGGCCATCAGCGACCTCACCATGGTGGGCCAGCAGGTCCGCAGCGTCACCTACGCCTCCTTCGAGACCTTTATCTTCGTCGCCTTAGTCTATTTGGTGCTCACCAGCGTCACCAGCGGAGCCTTGCAGCTGCTGGAAAAACGTTGGAATACCCGCTAAGGAAAGCTACGGAAAAAGGAAACAGAAAAGACAAGAGGTCCCTGGAAGCTCCTCTTCTCGTGAGAAGAAGCTCCCAGGGACCTTTTTTCGTTCAATCCATGGTCTGAATCGGGCCAATCGGCCCGGCCAAGATCAGGGTATCACGATCATGGAAGCGAAGATGCCGGCCAATATCACCGAACCGATAGTGACGGTCATGAAGCCGCCGATCAGCATCTTGGGAAGCATGCAGTCCATCAGGAAGGTCTGTTCCTCGTCGGTTTCGGCCAAGCCCTTGGCGGCCTCCTCGGTGAGGATGTAGTTAGGCGGGAAGCCGTAGAGCGAAGTCAGTGCCAAGCCCACCGACATGGCCATGGAATAGCCCAGGATTTTGCCCACCACCGCCGAGGTGACTATGAGGCCCACCACGCCGATGACCACGATGATAAACAGTGGGTAGAGCAACAGCAAAATGTCCTGGGGGGTGGACTGGTTGAGCATGCACATCATCAGAGCCATGATCACGGCCAAACCGAAGCCCACCGATTCGGCTCTGGTCATGGCTTTGCGCTCCAGCAGTCCGATCTCGGCGGCTATGGCGCCGTAAATAAGACAGATCACCAGGGGATGGGGGGCGAACTTGGTCCAGGCGGGATTGATGGCATCCAGCCCCGCCACCACGACCAGGTTGGTCAAATAGGCCAGCCAGCCCACGAAAGCCACCACTGCCAGATGGTAGAAGGTGGTCTGGTACTTGGCCGGCAGAGGGGGAATTTTGCGGCGACTCCCCTCGTCGGCCTCGGCCACCTTGGCCGTCATCTCACCGGCCCGGAATTTCTTGAGCAGCCTGGTGCCCTCGATGCGCAGACAGACCGCGGTGAGAGGATAGCCCACGAAACCCTGGACCACGAAGATAGCCGGAGCCAACAACGCCAGATAGCCTACACCCTGAGCGGCCTCGCCCATGATAATGGCAGCCACTATGCCGCCAGCCAGCGGAGGCACTCCGATGACGATGGCGTTCCACTCGATAAACCGGGTCCCCACGAAGATCAGCGTCAGCGACATACCCACCATAGCGCAAATAGCCACCACCACGGTTTTCCACTCGGCGCAGAGCTCCTTTATGCTCAGCAGGGTCCCCATATGGACGATCAGCAGATACATGAACAGGGTGGGCGTCATGCCACCAAT
>CAZNRB010000115.1:0-4970 GCA_964575405.1 uncultured Synergistaceae bacterium
GGTCCAGGAGAAAAGCTCCGGTGCAGCGCTCCAGCAGCTCCAGGTCGTGGGTGATCATCAGATAGGCCATCTCCCGGCGCTGCCGCAGATCCTCCAGCAGGTCCAGGATCTGGAGCTGGGTGGCTCTGTCCAGGCCCCTCAAGGCCTCGTCCAGCACTATCAGCCCAGGGTCTGCCGCCAGGGCCCTGGCGATGCAGAGCCGTTGGAGCTGGCCGCCGCTGAACTGGTGGGGCAGCTTGTCCCCTTGACCGGCCAGGCCCACCGATTCCAGCAGTTCCGCCGCCCGGTCCTTCAGGGCCCTGCCTCGAAGGCCCTGGAAGTTGACCAGCGGCTCGGCCAGGATTTCCAGGGCCGTCATCCGGGGATTGCAGGAGTCCAGGGCGTTTTGGAATACCGCCTGAAGGGCTCGGCGCTGGGAGCGATCCATGGCCTGACGATTCAAGGGGCGGCCCAGCACCGTCACGGCGCCGCTGTCGGGGGCCTCCAGGCCCAGCAGGATCCTGGCCAGGGTGCTTTTTCCGGCGCCGCTAGGCCCCACCAGGGCCAGCCATTGGCCGGGGTGGATCGTTAGGTCCAGGTCGGTCAGCACAGGCCGGATCTCTTTTTTCGAGAAAAAGCCTCCCCGGCGGTAGGCCTTGGAGATTTGGCTCAGCTGAACCAGAGGGGTCATATTCCTTCCTCCTGGGAAGCCGAAGGGTTGGGAATTGACAGCGGAGGATCCGAGGGGCGGCACCCTTTCAGGGGCTCCTGCGCCTGGGGGTCCTGTAGCTTGGGGCAAAGCCGTCCCAGGACGGCGCCGTCTTCCATGACCATCACCTCGCCGGCCAGCCGGGCCATCACGGCCCAATGGTGGGTCACCAAGATCATTCCCAGGTTCCGACGGCGGATCAGGTCCTCCAAAAGGTCCAGGATCTGGTCTTGAGCGATGGGGTCCAGGTCGGTGGTGGCTTCGTCGGCGATCAAAAAGGGAGCTTCCATGACCAGGGCCAGGGCAATCATGACCCGCTGGAGCTGGCCGCCGCTCATCTGAAAGGGATAGCGGTCCAACAGCTTCGGCTCGACGAGGCCCACTTCCTCCAGAGCCTGGAGGTAAAGGCCGTCGTGGCCGCGGCGGCTGTGGGCTCTCAGAGTCTCGGCGAAATGGCTCCTGAGGGTAAATAGGGGATCGAAGCAGCTCATGGGGTTCTGGAGGATCGCGGCGATCCGGCTTCCCCTCAGGGCGGCTGCGCCCTTGCCGCTCAAGGGCCGGCCTTCCAGCAGCACCTGGCCCTGCCGGGAGAGCCCCGGCGGCAGCAGGTCCATCAGGGCCATACAGGTCAAGGACTTGCCGCAGCCGCTGGGGCCCCAAAGGCCCAGCACCTGGCCCCGATGGACCTCGAAGCTGAGGCCCCGGACCAGCTCCCGGGAGCCCTGAAGGACCTTCAGGTCCCGGACCTGCAGATAGGCTTCCATCAGCGCCCCCCGGAGATCAGCGCCGGATCCAGTCCGTCCCGCAGCCGGTCCCCCAGGAGGCTACAGGACCAGACGGCCAGGAAGATCATAATTCCCGGATAGGCCATCAGCTCGGGATGGCTCCAGAGGAATTGTCGCCCGTCGGCGATCATGACGCCCCATTCCGGCGTGGGCGCTGCGACGCCCAGCCCCAAAAAGGACAGCCCCGACAGGTGAAGCATGAACTGGCCCAGGTCGGCGCTGGCCAAGATGGCCAACTGGGACAGCACCGGCGGCAGGACGTGGCGTCTCAGGATGGCCAGCGGCGACGACCCCGACAGCTGGGCCGCAGCGATGTAGTCCCGACGGCGCAGCGTCACCACCAGGGACCGCACGATCCTGGCGTACCAGGCCCAATGGGTCAGGGCCACCGCCAAGACGGCGTTGATCATGCCATTTCCCAGAAGCCCAGCCATGAACAGCGCCAAGACGAAGGCCGGAAGGGTCAAAAAGGCGTCGCAGAGCCTCATCAAAGCCCCGTCGAGGCGGCCGCCCCAATACCCTGCCCCGGTCCCCACAGCCAGCCCCAGACCCAGCGCCGTCACCAGGATCAACGCCGCTCCCCCCAGGGAGGTCCGAGCGCCCCAGACCAGCCGGGCCAAGACGTCCCGGCCCAGGTGATCGCAGCCCAGGGGGTGGCTCAGGCTGGGAGGATCGAAGCGCCGGACCAGATCGATCTCCAAGGGATCCCAGGGAATCAGCGCCGGCGCGGCCAAGGCCATCAGGACCAGCAGGGCCAACAGCACCAGGGGGAAAACCACGGACCGGCGAATTCTCAGAATCATCATAGACGGCCCCTTTCCGGCCTCCCATCAAGGCGGATCCGAGGATCCAGCCAGGCGCAGACCAGGTCGATCACCAGGTTGACGATCATGAATAGGGCGGTGGTCATCACCAGAAAACACTGCAGCACTGGGTAGTCCCGGTTGGCGATGGCCGACAGGGCAAAGCGCCCCACCCCAGGCCAGGAGAAAATGGTCTCGGCCACCACGGCGCCGCCGAAGAGCTGGCCCATCTGCATTCCCAGGGCCGTGACGATGGGGCCCAGGGCGTTGGCGGCCACGTGGCGGCCCACCACGGCCCGCTCCGGCAGGCCCCGACACCGGGCGTAGAGAGCCCAGCGGCAATGGAGGTGCTCCAGCAGTGAAGCCCGGACCAGCCGGACGTCGGCACAGAGCGACATCAGCGATGCTGTCACCGCCGGCATGATCATGTGGGAAAGCCCGCCCAGGCCCATAGAGGGCAGCCAGCGGAGCTTGACCGAGAAGAGCCAGATCAGCAGATAGCCCAGCCAGAAGTTGGGCATAGCCGCGCCGGCCAGGGTCAGGGCTCTGGTGCAGCGATCGGCAAGGCTGTCCCGCTTCAGGGCAGCCCAAAAGCCCAGGGGCAGGCTGAAAGACGCCGTCAGGGCCAGGGAAAGGCCCCCCAGCTTCAGGGTGTTGGGCAGGTAATGGAGCAGCTCCTCCAGCACCGGCAGCCCAGTGACGTAGGAGCGGCCGAAATCCAGATGAAGGGCCCGCCAGAGCCAGCTCAGGTACTGGGCCGCCAGGGGCCGGTCCAGGCCCAGCTCAGACCGCACCGCCGCCAGGGCCTGGTCACTGGGAGGAATCGACGACAGCCTCAGGTAGGCCATGGCTGGGTCGCCCTGGCCCAGCCGCAGCAGCAGAAAGGTGGCCAAAGAGGCCAAAAAAAGCAGCGGAATCATCTGGGCCAGCCGCCCCAGGGCATAACGGAGCATGGCGTCACTTCCTTAGACAAACGATATTGCGCCTGGTTTTGCGCCGAGGGCTTGGGGCAAGGCCCGGTCCTCAGGGCCGCCCTTCCTGGCGATAGAGCTCCTCGAAGGGAATCTGATCCATCAGATGGCCGAAGCGCAGGCCCCCCAAGTCCTGGCGGTGCACCGCCACGGCGGCGCTGTAGGTCAAGGGCAGGTAGACCGCCTGGCGGTGGAGCTCCGTCAAGATCCAGCGAAACAGCTCCTGGCGCTGGCCCTCGCCGGTAGTGGCCAGGGCCTGGGAGATCTTGCTGTCCAGTTCGGCCTTGGAGTCCAGGCCCAGCTGGGCCTGGTAGTCGGCATGGGTGGGCAACCGCATGGAGCTGCAAAACAGCGGCGGGTCGTAGGGAGCTCCCCAGGTGCTGGAAAAGATCATGGCGAACTCCCCGGTCCTCTGGCGGCGGTAAAAGGAATCGGCTTCTTCCCCGATCAGGACCACGTCGATGCCCAGCCTGCGCAGATCTCCCTGGATAACCTCGGCAGCGGCCTTTTGCAGGGCGTCGGAGGCGATGAAGCAGAGCTCCAGCGCCAGAGGCCGGCCCTCTTTTTGTCGGACGCTCTCGCCGGGAAGCAGGACCCATCCCGCCCCGTCCAGCGCCTCGGCGGCCCCTTGGGGATCGTAACGGTAGGGTTCCAGAGTCAGATCGCAGTAGGGAGCCGAAGGAGGAAAAAGGCTATCGGCCCGGCGCTCTATCCCTAAAAAGACCCTCTCCACCAGGGCCTCCTTGTCCACGCCCTGAAGGATGGCCCGGCGCACCGCCAGGTCGTCGGTGGGAAAGCGGCCGCTGTTCATGGCTATTAACCTGGTAGCCAGGGGTTCGGAAAGGTGGGTCACCAGGTCCTCCCGGCTCTGGAACCGCTGGAAGCTGTCCATGTCGATCTGGCCGTTGCTGGCGCCGAGGATCAGGTCGATTTCGCCGGTCTCCAGGGCCATGGCCCGGGCCAAGGCGTCGGGGATGACCCGCACCATCACCTCATCCAGGGCCGGTTTGGGTCCCCAATAGTGGGGATTGGCGATGAAAAGGTCCTGCTGGCCCCGGAGGACCTGGCTCAGCTGCCAAGGCCCGGTGCCGATGCCCCACTGGGTGGCCAGGCCTCCATCGGTGGAGATCGACGCCGGGGCCATAAAGCGAAAGGGCCTGATCAGGGCCAGTTCCATCAGCGTGGGATAGTAGGGGTCTTTCAGCCGGATCTGAAAGGTCAGCTCCTCCAGGGCCTCCCAGCTTTCCAGCTGGGAAGGCAGTCCCAGCCAGCTGTGGAGCCAGGGTCTCGCCATAATGGCGTCGAAGTTCGCCACCGCCACCGAGGCGTCGAAGCCCTGGCCGTTGGAGAATCTCACGCCGGGCCGCAGCCGAAAGGTGTAGACCCGTCCGTCGGGGGAGATCTCCCAGCTTTCGGCCAGCTCAGGCTCTACCCCCTCCTGGTCCCACTTCACCAGGCCCTGAAAGACCATGGCCTGGGCGAACATCTGGTTAGCGCCGTAGTCGTGGGCGTTCAGGGGCCCCACGTTGGAGGGCCATGAGTAGACCACCCGGGAGCCGGCCCAGGCGGAGCCCCCTAGAAGGGCCCACAGGACCAGAGCCGCCAGGGCCCAAGGAGCTCTTTTCGGGAAAGTTTTTTTCATAGTAGAAAATTCCCTAAACGCCGGTCTTTATGACTGGCCCAGCAGGGCCCGCAGGCAGTTGGCTGCCTCCAAGTCCTTGGC
>CAZNRB010000116.1:0-4939 GCA_964575405.1 uncultured Synergistaceae bacterium
CCCACGATGACGCTCATGGCGTAATCGAGATAGCTGTGCTTGATCTCCTCCACCAAGGGGTGGGGCAGCACCCTTCCCGTGTTCTGCTGTTCTTCCATCGCTGAACCTCCATATTCCGCCGGCCCGAAAAGAGCTCCCGGCGGGAAAAGCTCCTTGCCTACGATTTCAATAATTCAACAGGTTCATTTTATCATGGCTTGCCCCTATTCGAGGCCCTGCGAGGGGTCCGTCAAGCAAGTTCTGCGCGGCCTTTTTAGGGTTTCGCTATCTTGCCGCAACCGTTTTAATAGGAGTCCCTAGAATTGGAGTCCCTAGAATTATGATAAGATCTTTTCAGCTATTGAGGGCGTGAGGGCGTTCCGTTGCTAGAACGTCTCCTGCGCGGCCAAAACCTATGACAGTTTTCCCCGGGCCCCGCGTACTTTACTAGCGCAGACTAACCACGCTAAGGAGGGCTGAATCATGACGTTGAGCGATTTTGACAAGAAGCAGCTCTCGGCTTTCGCTGGGATCCTGTGAGACAGTGGCACCAGATCCCTTCGGCGCGGCTTTTCTTGGACCGCAATCTTCCGGAAGCCGTGTCGCCGGCCCTGCGGACCCTGGAGAACATCCCCGTGACCGACGTCCAAGCCACAGTCATCGTGGTGGACCGGGAGGGCGTCGGTGGGTTAACGCTAGAGCAAATAGATAAAAAATCCGAAGCTTCGGCACCGCCGCGGAATACCTCACCAAGTGGTCCTGCACCGCCCGGCAGGAGCTCACGCTGGAGCGGATCTTGACTCTTCACCGCCTGATCGCCATGGGCTCTTCTATCGCCGGAGAGGCCTTTCGCAAGGTGCCGGAGCTGATCGCAGGCTCTGTCTGAAAGCCGCCGGCCCCTGAAAAACTGCCTCTCCTGTGGGAAGAGGGCTTTAAGGCCCTGGCCTCCATGGGAGCGGTTGAAAGAACCCTGGTCCTGTGGGGGTTCATCGCAAGAAATCAGTTCTTCGAGGACTGCAATAAGCGGACAGCCACCTTGGCGGCCAACTGGCTGCTGTTGCCCCGGGACCTGTGCCCCCTGTCTTTCTTGGGCGAGCGGAGCCAAGGGGCGGACCAACAGACCAGAGAGTCCTTTCAAGAGGCGCTGTTGGAGTTCTACGAACAGGGCGGCCTGGACCCTATAGCCGCCTGGTTTCTGGACCGGGCACTATGGATCGCCAGGGCCTATTCGCCGGAGATCACTTGGTCCAACTAAGCCAACCCAAGACCTCAGACTATTTAGGCACCTATCGGAGCCCTTAGATAGAGCCGGCCATGGGACCTTTATGAAAGCCCTTTAGGAAGGGGCGCCAAAGCTAGAACAGGAGGGACAGCCATGGACAGGACAGGACACCAGGACCCCTTATATGAAGAGCACCAGCGCCGGGAAGGCGCCCGCAACAGCCAGGCCTTTTACGACCTGTTGGAACGGATCCGCGGCGCTGCCCTGACGAACCGGGACGCCGGGACGCGCTTCGAGAACCTCGTCAGAGACTACCTGACCAAGGAACCGGCTCGGCGAGACCTCTATTCCCAGGTCCAGACCTACGGAGAATGGGCTGGCCAGCATCCCGACTTGGCGCCCAACCAAAAGGACACTGGCATCGATCTGGTAGCCACCAACTCCGACGGCCGGGGCTTCACGGCGGTGCAGTGCAAGCTCTACAGCGCCGGGGCCGTGGTGAGCAAAGGCGACATCGATTCTTTTATCGCCAATTCGGATCGGGACTGCTTCACAGCTCGTCTGCTGGTGGCCACCAACGAGAAGTGGGGTGTCAACGTCAGGAGCGAGCTCCAGAGCTTGAAGGTTCCAGTGCAGCTGCTGACTCCCGAAGATCTGGCCAACTCCCTCATCGACTGGAAAAGCTACCTTCCCGGCCAGGCCAGGCTGATCTCCCGCCGGAAACTCAGGCCCTACCAGCGCCAGGCCATCGACGACGTGGTCCAGGGCTTCCAGAACCACGATCGTGGCAAGCTCATCATGGCCTGTGGTACCGGCAAGACCTTCACGGCCCTGAAAATCGCCGAAGAAATTTCAGGCACTGGACCTCAGTCGCTGACCCTTTTTCTGGTTCCTTCGTTGTCGCTGCTGTCCCAGACACTGACGGATTGGAAACAGCAGTGCCAGCACAAGATCAGGGCCTTCGCGGTCTGTTCGGACCAGAAAATTGGCCGCCCCGGCCGCAAGAGCGACGAGGAACGGGACGCTATCACGGCGCCCCACGAGCTCCAGTACCCAGCCACCACCGACGCCACCGCCTTGGTCCGGGCAGTCCGGGAAAACCAGGGTTCCGGCAACGAAATGACGGTGATCTTCTCCACCTACCAGTCCCTGGAAGTGATCCACCAGGCCCAGAGAGAAGGACTGCCGGAATTTTCCCTGATCGTCTGTGACGAAGCCCACCGCACCGCCGGAGGCCACCTCAAAGGCGAAGACCCTGCGGTGTTCACCAAAATCCACAAGCAGAGCTTCGTCAAGGGCCAAAGACGGCTCTACATGACCGCCACGCCCAAAATCTACGGCGCCGCACCCAAGGCTCAGGAAGCCCAGGGCGAGGCGGTGCTCTACTCCATGGACGACGAAAAGCTCTACGGCCCCCTGTTCTTCCAGCTCTCCTTCGCCGAGGCCGTGAAGCTGGGTTGTCTGGTGGACTATACGGTGATCGTCTTCACCGTAGAGGACTCGCTGATAGCCGACGACTTCAACGTGCTGGACAATGTACAGGGTGTGGACGTAGGCGACGGGGCCAAGATCGTCGGTACCTGGCGAGCCCTGTCCAAGTTCGGCCTGGGCGACGACGAAGCGCCGATGAAGCGGGCCGTGGCCTTTGCCCAGGTCATCGATCCCAAAGAAGGCCGGGTGTCATCGAAGGCCTACGCCCGAGCCTTTCCCAAGGTGATCGACAACTTTCAACACCAGCAGGAGCTGCGCCTCCAATCCCCAGGATTGCCCTCCAAGGGCCAAGAAAAGGTCCTCCTTTGCGACTGCGACCACATCGACGGCTCCATGGACGCCTTGGAAAAGAGCGCAAAGCTCCATTGGCTCAAGGAAGAGCCCGCACCCGGGCACTGCAAGATCCTGTTCAACGTGCGGTGCCTCTCCGAGGGCGTGGACGTGCCGTCGCTGGATGCCGTGGTGTTCTTGACGCCCCGGCGGTCCCAGGTGGAAGTGGTCCAGACCGTGGGCCGGGTGATGCGCACCGCCAAGGATCAAGGCAAAGAACGGGGCTACGTGATCATCCCCGTGGTGGTCCCCGCCGGGGTTGATCCCGATTTGGTGCTGGATCAGAACAAAGAGTTTGAAGTGGTCTGGCAGATCCTCCGGGCCTTGCGGGCCCACGACTCCCGGTTTGACGATGAAGCCTGGGTGGACGGCCAGCTCAAGAAGATCAACGACCAGGCTATCGCAGTGATCTCGGTGACGGACCAGGAAATTCGCTCCGCCTCTCAGGGCTCGGGCGATGGCTACGGCCAGGGGAAAAATAAGGACAAGACCAAAGGGGACCACGAAATGGAAGCCGAACAGCTGCGGCTCCGCTTCGGCGCTCGGGACCCCCTGATGGAAGAGGCCATAAAGTCCAAAATCGTCAGAAATGTGGGCAACCGCCGGAGCTGGGCCGACTGGGCTGAAAACGTGGGAAGCCTCTGCGTCCAGCAGGCCAAGCACCTCCGCCGGGCCTTGGAAGAGGACGAAACCGGCCAGGTAGAAAGGGCCCTAGAAGGCTACGAAAAGGAATTGCGGGCTGCCCTGAGCGACTCTCTGAGCCGCGACGAGGTCATAGAAATGCTGGCCCAACATGTGGTGATCAAGCCGGTGGTGGACGCCCTTTTCGACAGCGCAGAGTACTGCTTCAGCGACCACAACCCCGTGGCCCGAGCTCTGTCGGCCATGATGAAAGTGCTGGACCGCCGGGCCGTTGGCACCACCGAGAGCCTAATGGAGGGCTTCTACCGCTCCGTGCAGGAGCGCATGGCCCGGATTCAGAGGCCCGAGGATCGCCAGGTGGTGATGCTGGAGCTCTTCGAGAAGTTCTTCAAGAAGGCCTTTCCCAAGATGCAGGACAAGCTGGGCATAGTCTACACTCCCCTGGAGATCGTGGACTTCCTCAACGCCTCGGCGGCCTGGGCCCTGAAGGAGCATCTGGGCAAATCCCTGGAAGACCAGAACGTCCATCTGATAGACCCCTTCGCTGGCACCGGCACCTTTTTGGTCCGACTGGTCCAAAACGGCCTTATTGGCCCGGAGGCGTTGAAGCGCAAATATGCCCAGGAGCTCCACGGCAACGAGATCGTGCCCTTGGCCTATCTGCTGGCCTCGGCCAATTTGGAACTGGCCTATCACGACCGGTTCCCCGAAGATGACTACCAAGCCAACTGCGCCATGGTCTGGACCGACACCTTCCGGGACTACTCCCAGGACAGCCTGCCCTTTAAGACGGACCTGAAAAACAACGAGCGGCGGCGGAAGGAGGTGGAAGATCTGCCCCTCCAGGTGATTGTGGCCAACCCTCCCTATTCGGTGGGCCAGGCCTCGGGCAACGATGACAACCAAAACGACTCCTACCCCGAGCTGGAATCTCGCGTCAGCAGCACCTACGGGGCCGCCAGCACCGCCGTCAACAAGAACTCCCTCCACGACTCCTACATCAAGGCCTATCGCTGGGCCTCGGACCGGCTGGAGCGCTCCGGCGGCGGTGTCATAGCCATGGTGTCCAACGCCGGCTGGCTGGAGTCATCCAGCGCCGACGGCATGAGGAAGTGCATGGTTCAGGAATTCGACCACATCTACGTCTACCACCTCAAGGGCAACACCAGGACATTGGGCGAGCAAGCATTAAGAGAAGGCGGTCAGACCTTTGGCCCCGGCAGCAGAGCTCCTATAGCCATGGTGGTACTGGTAAAACTACCTGGCGACGAGAGG
>CAZNRB010000117.1:0-4934 GCA_964575405.1 uncultured Synergistaceae bacterium
GAATGGTCGACGAGGATCAGGCGGCCATGGTCAAGTACTACGAGGACGCCATGGCTGTGGAAGTAAAGTCCCTCCAAGACTAGGGAATCTTTTTAAAACTGCTTGGTATCCCTGGGCTGTAGTCACCGCCCTTTGTGATTGCGCTATAGATCCTATCTATCTCTATCCATAACAGAGATCCATAACAGAGGAGGAAAAACAATTGAAGAGCAAAAAGTTTAGCGTTCTGACCCTGGCAGTGGCGGCGTTGTTGGCTCTGAGCACCTGGACCGGCGCTGCCGAGTTCGAGAAGATGACCTGGAAATTCACCTGTTCCTCGGCGGAATTTTCCACCTGGATGGACTGCGGGAGAAAGTTCGCTGAGATCATGGCGGAAAAGACCGGTGGAGCGGTCACTGTCAGGCTTTATGCTTCTGATCAATTGACTTCCGGCAACCAGCCCGAGGGCGTACATGCTCTGATGGATGGAAGTATAGAGTTGACCATGCACTCCAATATGATTTGGTCGGCCTTTGACCAGCGCTTCAGCGTGGTGTCGCTGCCTTTCCTCTTCAAGGATAGGGATGAGGCCTATGAGGTGCTGGACGGCGCAGGCGGTGAAGCGCTGCGGAAGATCCTGGAAGAAAACTACAACGTCCACCTGTTGGGCATCGCCGAGAGCGGCTTCCGCCGTGTCACCAACAACAGGCACCCTATTGAATCCCTGGCGGATATGAAAAACCTTAAAATCCGTGTGGGCGGCTCGCAGTTACTGAACCGCTGCTATCAGCTTTGGGGCGCTGACTACACCAACGCCAGCTGGTCCGAAGTCTTCACGGCTCTCCAGACCGGCACCTTCGACGGCCAGGAAAACCCCCTGCCCGTAGCCGACTCCTCTTCCATCCAGGAAGTGCAGAAGTACATGACCTATTGGAACGCCTATTTTGACTGCCAGTTCTTCAACATCAACAAACAGCTCTACGAATCTCTGTCGCCGGAGCTCCAGGCTATCGTCGACGAGGCAGGGCGGGAAGCCGTGCTCTACCAACGAAATCTCAGCCGCGACATGGACCAGGAGATCATGGAGCGGTGGCAGAGCGAGAACGGCATCCAGATTTCCTACCTGAGCGACGAGGCCGTGGAGGAGTTCAAGGCCGCGTCTGCGCCGGTTTACGAGGAATTCGCCGATAGGATTACACCGGAACTTATGGCTTTGTTTGTCCGCGAGGAATAGCTTATTTGGGTTCGTCTCCCAATTGGACCGCAGACAAGCGGGTTTAGGAGGCATCTCCTAGACCCGCTTGTCTTTATGATCAAGGATGATACAGCCTTCTCGGGGGAGAATTCGACTCCTTCGACATTTCAGGGTTTCTTCAGGTTCAGGGAGCCAGCGATCATGCCTTTGAAGTTGTCTATCGTCCGTGTCATCTCCTTTGGCAGCGCTGTACCATAAAACCACCTAATCCACTATTTTGGGAGTAGAACCTACTTTCTGCGAGCACATATTGACGTGACCTAATTGGTGTTATAATGATTGTGCTATAGATCTTATTCACCAAGGAGGCTTATTCACCTCTACGAATCTCTGTCGCCGGAGCTCCAGGCTATCGTCGACGAGACAGGGCGGGAAGCCGTGCTCTACCAACGTAATCTCAGCCGCGACATGGACCAGGAGATCATGGAGCGGTGGCAGAGCGAGAACGGCATCCAGATTTCCTACCTGAGCGACGAGGCCGTGGAGGAGTTCAAGGCCGCGTCTGCGCCGGTTTACGAGGAATTCGCCGATAGGATTACACCGGAACTTATGGCTTTGTTTGTCCGCGAGGAATAGCTTATTTTGTTCCAGCGATTCATTAGGAGGTCAGAGTGATGCAGCACACAGCGGAATTTCTGAAGGACCTCTACCGGACGATGCTCTCCGTCCGGCTTTTCGAGGAGAAACAAGTGGAGATTTACGCCCTGGGCAAGGTACCAGGGCACATTCACAGCGGCATCGGTGAGGAAGGCTGCTGCTGCGGTGTGCTGGCCACCCGCAAAAAGGGCGACTACGTCAAGATCACCCACCGTCCCGTAGGCGCCGCCCTAGCGGCAGGCATGGACCTGAACACCATGTTCGCCGAGCTGATGGGCAAGGTCGGAGGCAACGCCCTGGGCCTTGGCGGAGTGCTCCATATGTGTTCGCTGGAGCACGGTATCGTGGGCTTTTCCGGGACCCTGGGGAGCGACGTGGCCGTGTCCGACGGCGCCGCCCTGTCCATCCAGATGGCCGGCACCGATAACGTGTCCTACGTGTTCTACGGCGACGGAACTTCCAGCCGCGGCCCTGTCCACGAGGCCATGAACTTGGCGGCCATCTGGAAGCTGCCGGTGCTCTTTGTATGCACCAATAACCAGTTCGCCATCTCCACGCCGGTCTCCTTCGGTGTGCCGGTCACCCATCCTGGAGCCGACAGGGCTTCGGCCTATGGGATGCCGGCCAAGGCCGTGGACGCCACCGACGTGGTGGCGGTCTACGAAGCCGCCAAAGAGCTGGTGGATGGCATCCGCGCCGGCGGCGGTCCCGCCATATTGGACTGCCTCGGCTATCGCAGGAGAGGCCACTTCGAGGGAGATCTGGCCAAGTACAGGGATCCCGCCGTGGCCGAGGAATGGAGCAAAAAGGACTGCGTCGCCCAAATGGAGCAGGTCCTGAAGGACCAGGGTGCCATGACGGCCCAGGAAATTCAAGCTCTGCGGGACCAAATCAGCGCCCAAATGGACCAGGCCGTGGCCTATGCAGAGGCCCTGCCTGAGCCCACGCCCGACGATCTGTGGCGCAACCTGTACGCGGATTAGCAGAAAACGAGGTGTCGACCATGGAGATGACTTTTCTTCAGGCTGTGGGTGCCGCTCTGAAAGAAGAAATGCGGCGGGACGAGAAAGTATTGATTTTCGGTGAAGACGTGGCTGAATTTGGCAACATCTTCGGCGTTACCCGGGGAATGCTGGAGGAGTTCGGCCCCATGCGGGTCCGCAACACCTCCATCTCCGAGACGGCCATCGTCGGCGCCGCCCTGGGTGCCGCCGTTACGGGCCTGCGCCCTGTGGCGGAGCTGATGTACGCCGACTTTACCCTGGCGGCCTTTACCGAGATCTACCACTGCGTTGCCAAGTGGCGTTTTATGAACGGCAGCGAGTACAAGGCGCCTCTGGTGATCCGCTGCGCCATGGGTTCTTCCTTCGGCGCCGGGTCGGAGCACTCCAACTGCGTGGAAAGCCTGTTCATGCACGCTCCCGGCATGACCATCATAACGCCTACCACGCCCTACGACGCCAAGGGGCTGCTGAAGAGTGCCATTCGCTCCGACAATCCGGTGCTGTTCTGCGAGCACAAGCAGTTCTACCAGACCAAGGGAGAGGTCCCCGAGGGCGACTACACGATCCCCATCGGCGTGGCCGATGTGAAGCGCCCCGGCAGCGACGTTACTGTGGTGGCCGTGGGCCTGATGGTGCGACGGGCTCTGGAAGCAGCGGAGCTTTTGGAGAAAGAGGGCATCAGCGTGGAAGTCATCGATCCCCGCACCCTGGCCCCGTTGGACAAGGAAACCCTCTTTAAGTCCATCGCAAAGACCCATCACGTAGTAGTGGCCGAGGAGAGCAACAAGACCGCCGGCATCGGTGCCGAGCTGGCCGCCCTATTCCAGGAAGAGCTCTACGACGAGCTGGATGGCCCTGTGGGACGGGTGGCGGCTTTGGATGTGCCCATACCTTACAACATCGCCCTGGAAAAGTACGTGGTACCTGACGCGGGACAGATCGCCGAGGCGGTTCGGGCCCAGCTGGCTCGGAACATCTGAGGCCAGACCGTCAAGAAGGAGGTGCCGCTTCTTATGAGTTTTGAATTGGTAATGCCCCGGGCGGGCTTGACCATGGTGGAGGGGACCATCGGCGAATGGAAGGTCCCCGAAGGCGCCGCCGTCAAAAAGGGCGACGTCATCATGGAGTTTGAAAACGAGAAAAACACCATCGAATTCACCTGTACCCACGACGGCTACCTGCATATAACCGCCCAGGTGGGCGACGTCGTCGCCGTAGGCGCCCCTATCGGTCTGGTGGCCCAGACCATGGAAGAGTACCAGAGCCTCGGCAGCAGGCAGCCTTCCCAGGGCGCTCCGGCCCCTGTGGCTCCTCAGCCTCAGCAGGAGCCGGAGCCAAGCGCTCCCGCCGCAGCTGAGCCGAGCCAGGGGACCGCCAGAGTGCGAGCCACCGGTTTGGCACGGAAGATGGCCAAACAGCACCAGGTGCCTCTGGCGGCCCTGAGAGGCACGGGCCCCAAGGGGCGGATTATCGCCGCCGACGTGAAGGACTACCTGGCCTCGGCCGCCAAGGCCCCTCTTGCCGGAGTCCAGGACGAAGTAAAGCCTATCGCCCTGACGGGCCTTCGCCGGGCCATCGCCAAAAACATGTACAACAGCCTCCAGCAGATGGCCCAGTGCACTGCCGCCGTAGAGGTGGACGTGACGGACCTGCTGGCCTATCGCCAGAAATTGGTGGACTCCCAGGATTTTCTGGGCTGCAAGGTCACCGTGAACGACCTGTTGGCCCTGGCCACGGTGAAAATGCTGAAAAAGCATCCCCTGGCCAACGCCACCTTCGACGGCAAGACCCTTTTCTCCCATTCCGCCGTCCATCTCTCGGTGGCCGTGGCCGCCGAGGACGGGCTGATGGTCCCTGTGGTCAAGTTTGCTGATCGCATGAGCCTGGTGGAGCTCCACAAAGCCATGAAGGACCTGGCCGGCCGGGCCAGGAGCCGGCAGCTTGGCGATGGGGATCAGAGCGGCGGGACCTTTACGGTGTCCAACGTGGGCATGTTCCCCATCGATTGGTCTACGCCGATTATCAATCCTCCCCAGGTGGCCATACTGGGCTTTGGCCGTTCCGTGAAAAAGTTCGTGGTGGTAGACGATGAACCGGAA
>CAZNRB010000118.1:0-4892 GCA_964575405.1 uncultured Synergistaceae bacterium
TTCGCGGGCAGCTTCGGCAAGCGCCGCGACGCGACCGTGATAGACGTGACCTCCCCGGTCGAACAGGACCTCGGTGATCCCCTTCTCCTGGGCGCGCTGAGCGATAACCTTGCCTATCACCCGGGCGGCCTCGACGGTGCAGTGGCTGCTGGGCAGCGCTTCGGCCAGGGACTTGTCGAGGGTGGAGGCCGACACCAGGGTGTGGCCCACGGTGTCATCGATCACCTGAACGTAGATCTCCTTGAGGCTGCGGAACACTGCCAGCCGGGGTCTCTCAGGGGTGCCGGAAAGCTTGCGGCGAAGACGGCTGTGCCGGAGGAGACGCATTTCGTTTCTGCTTTTGGTCTTGATCATTTCGGCTCACCTCGTCTTACTTGGTTCCGGACTTACCGGCCTTGCGGATAATGTGCTCGCCCTTGTAGCGGATCCCCTTGCCCTTGTAGGGTTCCGGCGGGCGGTATCCGCGAATGATAGCGGCGCACTGGCCCACGGCCTGCTTATCGGCACCCTTCACGGCGATGTTGTTAGGACCGTCGCAGGCGAAGCTGATACCCTTGGGAGGATCCACCTCGATGGGATGGGAGTAGCCCAGGTTCAAAACCAGTTTGGAACCCTGCATCTGGGCGCGGTACCCCACACCGATGATCTCCAGCTCCCGGGTGTAGCCGGTGGTGACGCCGGTGACCATGTTGTTGATCATGGCACGGATCATGCCGTGAGCGGCCCTGGTGGCCTTTTCGTCGTTGTCACGGCTCACCTGGACCTGGCCGTCCTGCACCTTCACGGAAATGTGGTTCATCATGGGCGTGGACAGCTGCTCCTTAGCCCCTTTGACGACGATCAGGCCCTCTTTGATCTCCACGGTGACGCCCTGGGGAAGCGCGATGGGTTTACGTCCGATTCTCGACATGATTCCCACCTACCAAACGTAGCAGATAACTTCCCCGCCAAGGCCCAAGAGCCGGGCTTCGGCGTCGGTCTTAAGACCCTGAGAAGTAGAGATGATGGCGATGCCCAGGCCTCCCATGACCTTGGGAAGCTTGTCCTTGCCGACGTAGACGCGGCGGCCTGGCTTGCTGATGCGGCGGAGCCCCTGGGTCACCCGCTCCCGATGGGGGCCGTAGCTCATGAAGACCTTCAGGGTTCCGCAGGGCTTTTTGGGATCGTTTAGGACTTTGTAGTTGCGGATGTAACCTTCACTTTTGAGGATCTTGGCGATGCCCAGCTTCATCTTGCTGATAGGGATGTCCACGCTCTCATGGTAAGCCATGTTGGCGTTGCGAATCCTCGTGAGCATATCCGCAATTGGATCATTAACATACATAGATAATAGGTCCCCTTTCTTCTGTGGGGGTCTACCAGCTCGACTTGACTATGCCGGGAATCTTGCCTTCCCGAGCCAAGGAGCGGAAGCAGCAGCGGCACATCTCGAAGTCCCTCATGTAACCGTGGACGCGGCCGCAAAGGGGGCAACGATTGTAGCGGCGAGAGGAAAACTTGGGGGGCAGCGCTGCCTTGAACTTCAGAGCTTTTCTGGCCATTTAGGTACCCCTTTCCTATCGAGCGAAGGGCATCCCGAGCTTAGCCAGCAGGGAATAGGCCTCTTCGTCGGTCTCTGCGGTGGTCACGACGGACACGTTCATGCCCCGCACAGCCACCACCTTGTCGTAATTGATCTCAGGGAAGATCAGCTGCTCCCTCAGGCCAAGATTGTAGTTTCCCCGTCCGTCGAAAGCCGTCTTGGAAACGCCCTGGAAGTCCTTGATGCGGGGCAAGGTCAGGCTGATCAAACGGTCCAGGAACTCCCACATCCGGGCACCCCGAAGGGTGACGCAGCAACCCACAGGGGCGCCGGCCCGGAGCTTGAAGTTGGCCACCGAGGCCTTGGCCTTTTTGATCATAGGTTTCTGGCCGGTGATGACGCCCAGCTCGTTGACGGCAGCGTCGATGAATTTGGCGTCGTTTTTGGCATCGCCGACGCCGACATTCACCACCACCTTGACGATCTTGGGGATCCGGGTGGGGTTTTTATAGCCGAACTCCTTGACGAGACCGGGGACGGCCTCGCTCTTGTACTTTTCCAGCATCCGTGGGGTCATGTTGTGCCTCCTAAACTACAGCTGGTCGATGATCTCGCCGGAGACCTTGGCCACTCGAACCTTGCGGCCGTCCTCCAGGAAAGCATGACCGACGCGGGTGGGCTTGCCGGTGTTGGGGCAGATCAGCATGACCTTAGAAGCATTGATAGGCGTTTCCTTCTTGATGATGCCGCCCTGGGGATTGGCCTGAGTGGGCTTGGAGTGGCGAGAGGCCACGCTGACGCCCTCGACGATCACCTTGTTTTCCTTGGGGAAACAGACGAGGATCTTGCCTTCCTTGCCCTTGTCGCGACCGGAGATGACCTTGACGCGGTCGCCCTTTTTCAAACGCATTTTGCTCATGTTCCTTCAGCCCTCCTAGACCACTTCAGGCGCCAGGGAAAGGATCCGCATGTAACGTTTGGCGCGAAGTTCCCGGGCCACGGGGCCAAAGATACGGGTCCCACGGGGGTCGCCGTTGGCGTCGATGATCACCGCGGCGTTGTCGTCGAAGCGCACGTAGGAACCATCGGCCCTAGGAGTCTCCTTCTTGGTGCGCACGATGACGGCCTTGACCACCTTGCCCTTGGCGATGTTGCTGTTGGGGATGGCCTCTTTAACAGCGCAGACGATCACGTCGCCCACGTTGCCCCAACGGCGGCGGCTGCCGCCCAGGACCTGGATGCATTTGACGCGCTTGGCTCCAGTGTTGTCAGCCACGTTCAAAACCGTATTCAGCTGGATCATGCCTGAGCCTCCTCAGCGGGGCCGCCCAGGATCGGCGCCCTTTCGATGATCTTAACAAGGGCCCAACGCTTGGTCTTGCTCATCGGTATGGTCTCGGCGATCAGGACCCGATCGCCTACGCGACAGCTGTTTTCCTCGTCGTGGGCAATAAATTTCTTGGACTTTATAATGCGCTTGCCATAGACGGGGTGCATGGCATGGCGAGTGACCCGGACGGAGATGGATTTGTCCATTTTGTCGCTGACCACCACTCCGACCCTGGTCTTACGATGGGGCGTGTTGGCTTCCATCGTTTCCTTACCTCCTTCCGGCGTTCACGACAAGTCCCTGTTCCTTTTCGTGAACGATAGTAAGGACTCTCGCGATGGTTTTCTTGACCTCTCCGATTCTGCTGGTGTTCTTCAGCTGCCCAACAGCATTCTGGAAGCGCAGGTTGAAGAGCTCCTCTTTGAACTGGCGATGCTTCTCCATGAGCTCTTCGATCGTCAAATCACGCAGACTTTTGGCATCCATTGCTATTCCTCACCACCCAAACTATCCCGGGCAACAAGCCTTACCTTGATTGGCAGCTTGTAGGCAGCCGTGCGGAAAGCCCTTTCGGCCACATCGCGGGACACCCCGCCGATCTCGAACATGATCCGTCCTTTCCGGACAGCCGACACCCAGTGGTCAGGCGCGCCCTTTCCCTTGCCCATTCGGGTTTCCAGGGGTTTCTTGGTGTAGGGCACGTCGGGGAAGATACGGATCCACATCTTGCCGCCTTTGCGCATTTTGCGGTTAATGGCGACGCGGGTGGCTTCTATCTGCCGAGCGGTGATGTAGGCGCACTCCATAGCCTGGAGGCCAAAATCACCGAAGGCAACATAAGCTCCGCCCTTAGTGGTGCCCTTCAGGCAGTCACGATGGGGCTTACGGAACTTTGTCCTTTTAGGCATTAACATTTATGCCCGTCCTCCTTCCCTCTTGCCCTTCCGGGCGGGGCGCTGGGCCACCATGTTGATGGCTTTCTCGTCCCTGTAGATCCAGACCTTGACGCCGATGGATCCGTACATGGTCACCGCCGTGGCAAAGCCGTAGTCCACGTCGGCCCTGAGGGTGGACAGGGGGAGACGGCCCTCGTTGTACCATTCGGTGCGGGCGATCTCGGCGCCGCCCAGCCGTCCGGAGCACTGGACCTTGATCCCCAGGCCGCCGGACTTCATGGTCCGGAACATGGACTGCTTCATGGCCCGGCGGAAGCTGACCCGCCGCTCCAGAGAGGCAGCGATACCTTCGGCCACCAGCTGGGCGTCCACGTCGGGGTTCTTGATCTCCTGGACGTTCAGCATAACCCGCGAGCTAGTAAGGGCCTGCAGCTCGTCGCGGATCTTAGCGATCTCGGAGCCCTGCTTGCCGATAACTACACCAGGCCGGGCGGTCCAAAGGGTGAAGCGGATCACTTTACCTACCCGCTCGATCTCCACCTTGGAGATGCCGGCGTTCTCCCAGCGCTTTTTGATCCAGCTGCGGAGCTTAATGTCCTCGTGAAGGCTCTTCACGAAGCTCTTTCCGTTGGCGTACCACTTAGATTCCCAGTCGCGGATGGTACCGATACGATAGCCGATCGGATTAACCTTTTGACCCATCAGTCATTCCTCCTATTCGGCAACCGTCACGGTGATGTGACTGGTCCTGTGGACATAGGGATGAGCGCGGCCCATGGATACGGGGCGGAACCTCTTCATCCGGGGTCCGTGATCGGCCACGGCCTGGACGACCTTCAGTTTCTCCACGTCCATGCCGTAGTTGAACTCGGCGTTGGCTGCGGCGCTTTTGAGCACCTTCTCGACGATCCTGGCGGCCTTCTTGGGCGAATAGCGAAGGATCATCATGGCGTCGCCGACCTTTTTCCCGCGAATCAGGGGGAGCACCTGGCGGACCTTGTAGGGAGAGATCCGCACCGTTCTGGCAATAGCTTTAGCCTGCACGTCTAAATCCCCCTTTACCTTCCGGCCTTGCGTTCCTGACCGGCGTGGCCGCCGAAGCGGCGCGTCGGAGCGAACTCGCCCAGTTTATGGCCCACCATGT
>CAZNRB010000119.1:0-4880 GCA_964575405.1 uncultured Synergistaceae bacterium
AAACCGTTGAAGCGGAGATAAAACCGGCGGCGCGCTCACAGAGAGTCGGGGACGATGAGATCCCGGCAGAAATGCGAACCGGCACAATGGACCGCCGAGGGCGGGCCTGAACGGAGACGATCTCAGTAGGGTCCGACGGGAGCTCCCGTGACAGAGCAGGGGCGTGTTGGCGCCCCGAAGAGAGGCCGCCCTAGGGCGGCAATCAAGGTGGCACCGCAGGCTTAGGGCCTGTCCTTGGAGCGATCCATGGACGGGCCCTTTTATTTTTGTGGTAGTGAGATTTGTGGTAGTGAGGAGGCTTAGCGCTGTGAATTCGAGCACCGGGAATTTTAGCACTAGGAATTTTAGCACCGGAGTAAAGGCCTTTGTGGCGGCGTTGTGGATCCTCCTGGCGGCCCAGGCAGCTTGGGGCGCTCGGGTGGGGTTGGTGCAGCTGGTGGAGCATCCCTCGCTGGACCAGATCCGGGAGGCCTTCACCGAGGCCCTGTTGGAGGGGCGCTCCGACGTGGAGATAGACTACCAGAACGGCCAGAACAGCCCCTCGACGATCAACGCCATCTGCCAGAAGTTCCTGGGCGACGGTGTGGACCTGATCGTGGCCATCGCCACACCGGCGGCCCAGGGAGCGGCAGCGGCCACCCAGGAGGTCCCCATCGTCTTCTCGGCGGTGACCGACCCAGTAGCGGCGGGGTTGGTGTCGGACCTGCAACGGCCCGACAGGAACCTGACTGGCACCTCCGACGCCATCCCGGTGGGCCGGATTTTCGACCTGGCCGCCGAGCTCACCCCCGATGCCAAGACCTTCGGTTTTCTCTACAACGCCGGCGAGGTCAACTCGGTATCGGTCATCGCCGAGGCCAAACAGGTCCTGGAGAGCCGGGGGCTGAATTACATCGAGGCGGTGGTGACCAACACCGGCGAGGTCACTACCGCGGCCCAGTCCCTGATCGGCCGGGTCGACGCCATCTACTCGCCCATCGATAACACCGTGGCCAGCGCCATGGCCAACCTGGCCCGAATCGCCATAGAAGCTGGGCTACCGGCCTACGTCTCCGCCGACTCCATGGTGGCCGACGGCGGTCTGGCCACGGTGGGGGTCAACTACGTCCAGCTGGGACGCCAGACCGCCCGAATGGCCCTGAAGATCCTGGAGGGGACGCCGGTAGCCGAGATTCCCGTAGAAGTGCTGGACCGCTATAC
Organism: uncultured Synergistaceae bacterium; assembly: GCA_964575405.1. Classification (GTDB taxonomy): domain Bacteria; phylum Synergistota; class Synergistia; order Synergistales; family Dethiosulfovibrionaceae; genus CAZCKP01. Next base: position 1,201 of record CAZNRB010000119.1, read on the forward strand.
CGTGGCCGTCAACGCCGAGACGGCGGAAGCCCTGGGAGTGGACGTGTCGGCCTATTTGCCGTAGCGCAGAAAATCCCTGTTTTTTGGCCAAATATGCTATGATAGTCCGACCAATTTTAATTTAGGAGGTAAAGGAAGATGACATTTCGGACCCTTCGTAAGGTAGCTTTGGTCGCCGCTTTGGCGATGGCCTGGTCGGGCGTCTCCCAGGCAGCTCCCCGGGTTGGCATAGTGCAGCTGGTGGAACATCTGGCTCTGGACCAGGTCCGGGAGGCCTTTACCGAGACGCTGCTGGAAGCTCGCCCCGACGTGGAGATCGACTACCAGAACGGCCAGAACAACCCCTCGACGATCAACGCCATCTGTCAGAAGTTCGTGGGCGACGGCGTGGATCTGATCCTGGCCATTGCCACCCCAGCGGCCCAGGGCGCCGCTGCGGCTACCCAGGACATCCCCATCGTTTTCTCTGCGGTGACCGATCCCGTGGCGGCCGGCTTGGTGTCGAACCTGGAGCGGCCCGACGCCAACCTGACTGGCACCTCCGACGCCGTCCCGGTGGAGGGAATTTTCGACCTGGCCTACCAGATCACTCCCGACATCAAGACCTACGGCCTTCTCTACAACGCCAGCGAGATCAACTCGGTGATCGCCATCGAGGAGGCCAAGGAGATCCTGGACGCCCGGGGGTTGAACTACGTCGAGGTGGCGGTGACCAACATCGGCGAGGTCACCACGGCGGCCCAGTCCATGGTCGGACGGGTAGACGCCATCTTCTCGCCCACCGACAACACCGTCTCCAGCGCCATGGCCAACCTGGCCCAGGTGGCCATCGACGCGGGATTGCCCACCTACGTGGGAGCCGTCACTATGGTGACCGACGGCGCCCTGGCCTCGGTGGGAGTGAGCTACCCCCAGTTGGGACGCCAGTCGGCCCGCATGGCCATGGCGATCCTGGACGGCACCCCGGTATCGGAGATCCCCGTGGAGCTGCAGGAGCGCTTTGACGTGGCCGTCAACGCCGAGACAGCTGCGGCTTTGGGCATCGACGTCTCGGCCTATCTGCCCTAACCCAAAAAACCAGCCCGAAGGGAGATCTTTCGAGGTCTCCTCCTTCGAGCTTCTCTAGAGGAGGAAAAGAGGACATGAACCTTCGCGGCAGCGCCGTCGCGGTCTTGGCGGCCCTTTTGATCGGTACACCGGCTCATTCCGAGCCGGTGTACCGCGTCGGCCTGATCCAGCAGGTGGAGCACCCGTCGCTGGACGAGATTCGGACGGCCATCCTGGAAGAACTGGAAAACCTGGGCTACGGCCCCGATAAGGTGGCCATCGACTATCAGAACGGCCAGAACAACCCGGCCATTATCAACACCATCTGCCAAAAGTTCCTGGGCGACGGCGTGGACCTGATCCTGCCCATCGCCACCTCGGCGGCCCAGGGAGCGGCTGCGGCCACCCAGGAGATCCCCATCGTCTTCGCTGCCGTGTCGGATCCCATCGCAGCGGGGATGGTCGTCGATCCTGACCATCCTGACCGAAACGTCACCGGCATATCCAACGCCATCGACCCCGAGGGCGTGCTGGAACTGGCCCAGGAGCTGACGCCGGGCATCGAGACCTACGGCCTGGTTTACAACACCAGCGAGGTCAACTCGGTCTCCACGGTGAACAAGGCCAAGGCTGCCATGGAGCGCCGGGGCCTGAAGTGGCAGGAGGCGGTGATCACCGGCAGTCACGAGGTATCCACCGCCGTGACGTCGCTGCTGGACCGGGTTGACGCCTTCTTTATCTCCAACGACAACACCGTTGCCGTGGCCATGACGTTGCTGTCCCAGATCGCCATCGAGGCCAAGCTGCCGGTCTACGTGGCCGTGGACTCCCTGGTGGCCGACGGCGGCCTGGCCACCACCGGCATCAGCTACACCGACCTGGGGCACCGGGCCGCCAGGATGGCTGTGCGAATCCTGGAGGGCGCAGCCATCGCCGACACGCCGGTGGAGATCATCAGCGGCGGCGTCGTGGCCGTCAACGCCGAGACTGCGGCGGCTTTAGGGGTGGACGTATCGGCCTATCTGCCCTAGCAGCGACGGAGAACCTTGTCTTAAGGAGGTCTTGAGTTTATGAGCTTGATTCTGCTGCGGGGAGCCCTGGAGCAGGGACTGATCTACGGATTGGTGGCCCTGGGACTCTATCTGTCCTTTCGCACCCTCAACGTCGCCGACTTGACGGTAGACGGCAGCTTTACCCTTGGAGCGGCCACAGCAGCGACGATGACGGTGGCGGGCCGTCCCCTGATGGGCCTGGCGGTGGCCGCAGCGGCTGGGGCCTGCGCCGGCTTCGTCACAGCGGTGCTCCAGACTCGCTTGAAGGTCCAGTCCATCCTGGCGGGCATCATCACCATGACGGCTCTCTATTCCATCAACCTGCGGGTCATGGGCAACCGGGCCAATTTGCCGCTGCTCCGCAGGGACACCGTCTTTTCCCTGTGGAACAGCGCCCTGCCCCTGGCGTTGCGTCCCTATGGCCGGTTGATGATCGGCCTGGCGGTGATCCTCTGCCTGTGCCTGGCCATGGCGGTGTTCCTGCGGACTCGGCTGGGGCTGTCTATCCGGGCCACCGGCGACAACCCCGCCATGGTGCGGGCCTCGTCGATCAATCCGGCCTTTACCATCACCGTGGGGCTGTGCATCTCCAACGGCCTGACGGCGCTGTCGGGAGCCTTCATCGCCCAATACCAGCTGTTCTGCGACATCACCATGGGCACCGGCATGGTGGTCATCGGCCTGGCGTCGCTGATCATCGGCGAGGTGATCTGCGGGGCCTTCCGCCGGCCCTCGGTGCGCCGGGGCATCGCCGCTGCCGCCGTGGGCGGAGTGATCTACTGGATCATCATCGCTACGGCTATATCCTCGTCGGTATCGGCCAACGACCTCAAGCTGGTCTCGGCGGTCATCGTGGCAGCGGCCATCTCCTGGCCGGTGATCTCCGAGCGGATCGAGCTCTTTAAACTCAGAAAGAAGGCCCGCCAGGATGCTGACGCTTAAAGCCATCTCCAAGACCTTTGACCCCGGCACGGCCAACGAAAACCGGGTGCTGGACCGCTTCGACCTCCACCTGGACAAGGGCGAGTTCGTCACGGTTATCGGATCCAACGGCGCCGGCAAGTCCACGGTGCTCAACGCCATCAGCGGGAGCTTTTTGATCGATTCCGGCCGGATCCTGCTGGACGGCCAGGACATCACCTTTATGAAGGACTACAAGCGGGCCCACCACATCGGCCGGCTCTTCCAGGACCCCATGCAGGGCACGGCGCCCCACATGACCATCGCCGAGAACCTCTCGCTGGCCTATCTGCGCAACGCCAAAAAGGCTTCGCCCCTGGGACTGACCAGCCGGGACCGGCGCTATATCCGCGACCGCCTGGCGACGCTGGACCTGGGCCTTCAGGACCGGCTGGACACCGCCGTGGGGCTTTTGTCTGGAGGCCAGCGCCAGGCCCTGGCGCTGCTGATGGCCACGCTGGTGACGCCCAAGCTGCTGCTGCTGGACGAGCACACCGCCGCATTGGATCCTGCCACGGCCGAGAAGGTCATGGCCCTGACGGCCTCTATCGTGGCCCAGGAAAAACTGACCTGCCTGATGGTGACCCACAATATCACCATGGCCTTGACCCTGGGAAGCCG
>CAZNRB010000120.1:0-4605 GCA_964575405.1 uncultured Synergistaceae bacterium
AAAAAGCGCTCCTACAAAACGCTCTAAAGCTCTCGGTGAAATACGCTGCCGCTGCGTTTAGATGTCCTGAGATGACCAGGGATCCTGATCGGGCTCCACCCTCCGCTCTTCCAGAATCCGGCAGGGCTCTGAGGGACGGCGCTTCAGAGCGGCCTCATCGTCGATCAGCACTTCCACGGCGATCAGCCTCCGGGGGAAGGCGATCTCCACTCGGTCCCCCGCTTTCACCTCAGCAGAAGGCTTCACCTTGCGCCCGTTCAGGCGAACCGCCCCGATGTCTGTCATCTCCTGGGCCACGGTACGGCGCTTCACCAGCTGAGTCAGCTTCAGATATTTATCGAGACGAATCAAGGGCCTCACCTGCTTCAGTTTCCTGAGAATCGAAGTCAAAATTATTATACAGCATAAGCACTTTTAGGGACAAACTTTGGACCCCGGACCGGCGGGCTAGTAAATGTAGTCCCTAAGCCGCACTATTCGGCTGGGATGGCGCAGCTTTCTCAGGGCCTTGCCCTCAATTTGCCGGATTCGCTCCCGGGTGACGCCAAAGCGCTGGCCCACTTCTTCTAAGGTGTAGGTCTGGCCGTCCACGAAACCGAAGCGTAGCCGCAGCACGCTGCGCTCCCGAGGCGTCAGAGCCAGCAGGACCGTTTCGATCTGGCCCCGTAGCATCTCCAGCGAAGCTCCTTCTTCGGGAGACATGACGCCTTGGTCCTCCAAAAAGTCGCCTAACTGGCTGTCCTCTTCCTCTCCCACCGGCGATTCCAGTGAGATGGGGTCCTGGGAGGCCTGGCGGATCTGTTCGACTCGGGCGGGGTCCATGTCCATAGCCCGGGCCATTTCCTCTACAGTGGGCTCCCGGCCCAGCGACTGGGCCAGATCCCGGGTTACCCGAAGCATTTTGTTTATGGTCTCCACCATGTGAACAGGGATGCGGATCGTCCTGGCCTGATCGGCGATAGCCCGCGTGATGGCCTGGCGTATCCACCAGGTGGCGTAGGTGCTGAATTTAAAACCTCGGTGGTAGTCGAACTTGTTCACCGCCCTGATGAGGCCCAAATTGCCCTCCTGGATCAGGTCCAAAAAGAGCATACCCCGACCTATGTACTTTTTAGCGATGCTCACCACCAGCCGCAGATTGCACTCGATGAGACGGGACTTAGCCTCGCCGTCGCCGGCTTCCATGCGCTGGGCCAGGGCCACCTCTTCGGCGCCGCTGAGCAGCGGGATTTTTCCTATCTCACAAAGGTACATCCGCACCGGATCGATATTTATGCCCGGCTCTTTCAGATCGGCCAGGTCATTGTCATCGGACCATTGGGACGACGGGGCGGCGGAGGAACTGGGAGACTCCTGGTCCTGCTCTGGGACCTCTTTCTCCCCGTAGTCCGGGCCAAGCTGGACACCGATGACGTTGAGATCTGCGTAGATCCCGTCTAAAAGGGTCTCGTTGAGGGACTCCGGCTCAATTCCGCTGCGAAGCTCCTGGCGGGTAATAAACTTTCCGATCTCCTGGGGCTGGCCGTTCTCTTCTTCGGAGGAAAAGTCCAGATCAGACTGGTCCTGGCGATTTTCCCAATCTCCTTCGGTCAGAGGCTCCTCTTGCAGCAATTTGGCCTTCATCTCTTCGTTCACTCTTCGGCACCCCCTTTGAGTTCCTGGGCGAGACGCAGGTAGTCCTGCAGTTCTTCTGCCGTGGCTTCGCCGCGAAGCATTTTCAGACGAAGTTCATTATAACGCACCCGGCGCCGTTTTTTTTCCAAAGTTTTGCATAGGATCGCCCATTTTTCCTCGCCGTCGCCGGGAAGGGTTTCGCAATAGACTCCGCCGGCAGCGATTACGGCCATAGGCCTTTGGTCGCCCATTTCCAACCAGCGGCGCTCCAGCTCCGACAGTGCCTCGCCGCTCACCACGGCGGCGGCCAAGGTCCTCATGTCCTCAGAGCTGAAAAGGGACACCACTGCCGGCACGGAGCTCCTAAGGCGAAGCCGGCGGGAAGTCCAGAGGAGATAGATCAGGGCCGCTTCTTGTTGGTCCACGTAAGGGCCCCTTTCCGCCGGAGCTTGGATCCCCTCGGCAGATCTTTCGGGGCGGGGATGGACGGAATTGCGGCGGCGGTTCAGCTCCTCCACCAGCTGGTAATCGGGAAGCGCCAAGGCCTGGGCCAACTCCTGGAGGTAGGGCGCCAACTCCACCGCGCTGAGCTGAGCCAGTCCATGAAGCAGATCATCGGCAGCCCTGGCACTGCCCTCTTGGCCCGAGCCTTGACGATAGAGGCCTATGTGGTGCCGCACCAGCGGGAGGGCCTCCTCGATGGCCCTTTCGAAGAGCGACGGGCCGCCCTCCAGTTGCAGCAGTTCGTCGGGGTCCTTTCCCTCGGGCAGGGTCACTACAAAAACCGACAGGCCGGCCCGCTGAAGCAGATACATGCCCCGCAGCGCAGCGGCCTGGCCAGCCAGATCGCTGTCGTAGCAGATATAACAACGCGCCGAAAAGCGCCGCAGCAGCGCTGCCTGCTCCTCCGTCAGCGCCGTGCCCAGGGAGGCCACGGCCTCGTTGTAGCCCCAGAGATGGAGACGCAGGGCATCCATGTATCCCTCTACCAGGATGGACCGGTCTTTTTCGCGAATAGCCGCCTTGGCACGGTCCAACAGATAGAGGTGATTTTTCTTGTTGTACAGCGGCCCTTCGGGGCTGTTGAGGTACTTGGCGCCTTCGCCGTCGATGAGCCGCCCGCCAAAGGCGATGGCCCGGCTGGACACGTTGCGGATCGGGAAAATAACCCTGCCCCTAAAGCGGTCGTAGCAGCCCCGATCGCCATCCACCACCAGGCCGGCTTTGCGGAGCATCTCCAAGGAGAAGCCTTCCTTGTCCATCCGTCTGATCAAAAAATCCCAGGAAGGCGGCGCCCAGCCGAGCTCGAACTTGGCGGCGTCGGCAGGTGAGATATTCCGCCGTTTCAGATAGCCTTGAGCCGCCGCGCCTCCAGCCGAGGCCAGCTCCTGACGGTAGAGCTCCAGGGCCCGCTCCATCAGCCCGTAAAGGTCTGGCGAAGGGCCTCCCCGGCGCCTGGCCGGAAGGGCTATTCCGGCTCGCCGGGCCAGCTGTTCCAAAGCCTCGCCGAAGGAGAGGCCCTCTCGGAGCATCACAAAACTGAACACGTCGCCGCCTTTGCCGCAGCCGAAACAGTGCCAGTTCTGGCGCTCCCGAGAGACTGAAAAGGAAGGCGTCTTCTCCTGGTGAAAGGGGCAAAGGCCCCAATAGCTCCGTCCTTTCCTCGTCAGTCCCACCGAATCGCCGATCACTTCGACGATATCAAGGCTGTTTTTCACCTGCTCCACTATCTCGTCGGCCATGGGGACCTCCTCATCAAGGGTTGTTAGGCCGCCAATTCGCACGAAAAAAGCGGGCAAGAGCTCAGGACTCTCACCCGCTGATTTTAATAGCTCCTGCTGGCTCTGTCCAGATTATACGAACAGAGGAGCCAGCACCAGGGCCACCACCGACATGAGCTTGATCAAGATGTTCAAGCTGGGGCCAGAGGTGTCTTTGAAGGGGTCGCCGACGGTGTCGCCCACAACCGCCGCAGCGTGCTGGGCAGAGCCCTTGCCGCCGTGAGCGCCGGTCTCGATGAACTTCTTGGCGTTATCCCAGGCGCCGCCGGCGTTGGACATGAAGATGGCCAGCATCACGCCGGAGACTATAGAGCCGCCCAACAGACCGCCCAGAGCGGCAGCGCCGAGCAGAAGGCCCACTGCCACGGGCACCACGATGGCCAGCACGCCAGGCAGGATCATCTCGTGCAAAGCCGCGTCGGTGGAGATCTCAACACAGCGCTCGTACTGGGGCCGGGCCTTGCCTTCCATGATGCCGGGAATCTCCCGGAACTGGCGGCGCACCTCTTCGATCATGGCCTCGGCGGCTCGGCTCACGGCCTGAATGGTCTGGGCGCTGAACAGAAAGGGAAGCATGCCTCCGATGAAGAGCCCCACCATGACCTTGGGATCGGCCAGGTCGATGGCGCTGAGGTTCACCGAAGCAGCGTAGGCAGCGAAGAGCGACAGCGCCGTCAGAGCAGCCGAGCCGATGGCCAGGCCCTTGCCCATGGCGGCGGTGGTGTTGCCCACCGAGTCCAGGTTATCGGTGATCTCCCGGACTTCCTCGGGGAGCCCAGCCATCTCGGCGATGCCGCCGGCGTTGTCCGAGATGGGACCGTAGGCGTCGACGCTGAGGGTCATGCCGGTGATGGACAGCATGCCCACGGCGGAGCAGGCGATGCCGTAGAGGCCGCCGAAGTAGTAGCTCACCAGGGTGGCAGCGCAGATCATGATCACCGGGATCACCATGGAGTTCATGCCCAGGGCGATGCCGGCCAGGATGGTGGTGGCGCTACCGGTCTCGGTGGACTTGGCCACATCCTTGACGAACTTGTAGTCGGCGGAGGTGTAGATCTCGGTGACCCAGCCGATCAGGACGCCCACCAACACCCCCGAAACCACGGCCCAGAAGATGTTGATGTCGTCCAGCATGTACATGGTCAGGAAGAAGGATCCGACGATGACGATAGCGCCGGTCAGGAAGGTGCCCAGCCGGAGGGCCTTATGG
>CAZNRB010000121.1:0-4585 GCA_964575405.1 uncultured Synergistaceae bacterium
CCGACGAAGAGTTTCATGGCTTTGTAACGCTCCATGGCGGTCTTCAGATCCTCCAGAAGGCTGATGTAGCCTCCGGCGCGGGTGGGAGTCTTTGCGGTGGTGGGCTCGTAACCGCTGGTGAAATCCCAGTTGGCTCCGACGTAGCGCTGGTTCGAGGCGAAGTACTCCCGCTGTTCCGGCAGCTGGAACAGCCTCTGGAAATAATCGAAAAAGGCTATCTGGCAGTAGGAGCCCAGCTGCATATGGGCGTCGCTGGCGCCGTCGTACTCCCAGCCTGGCACGGTAAGGCGGGAGTCGAAGACGCTCAGCACCTGGTCTTTCAGCAACATAGAAGCGAACCGCTTGTGGAAAATCCGGCAGTCCATGGCCTCGATCTGGGACTTATCCAGGCCGGTAAAACGGTGAAGCTGATGGACGCAATTTTGCCGTTCTTCTTCGGTGGCTTCACAACCCTTCCAGAGGAACCGCAGATAGTCGTCGGTGGCCCATTGGTGGACCATCTTGCCCACTTCCTGGGCCGTCATCGACTGCATATCCGGCTCCAAACGCTTATGGTACCAAGCGGCGATGGCCATGGCCGGCAGGGTATGGACCAGGTGGCGTTCCAGCAGCATGGTGGTATTCAGCTCGCCGTAGGAGAAGGCCGGCGAGACGGCGATAAATCCCATAGGAATCAGGCCGCGGTCCTGCAGGGCCTTCACCAGGCCGCTACCCCGGATAGCGCCGTAGCTTTCGCCCAGGACGAAGAGAGGCGATTTCCAGCGGCGGTGACGGGTCAGCCAAATGCGGATGCATTCGGCCACCGATTCCACGTCCTGCCGGACACCCCAGAACTGTCGGGCCTGGTCCCAGTCCTGGCCTCGGCTGTAGCCGGTCCCCACGGGGTCCAGACAGACGATATCGGTGAGATCTAAAATAGTGTCGTCGTTGGGGTTTACCTCAAAGGGAGGACGGGGCAGATCGGCGCCGGTCCCCGGCAGTTTCAGCGTCTTCGGAGCCAAGGCGCCCATGTGGAGCAGCAGCGACGCCGAGCCGGGCTTGCCGTTGAAGGCAAAAGTGACGGGGCGGTTTTCGCCTAGGCTCTCGGCAACGTAGCTGGTGCAGTAACAGGTAGCTTTTACCTCGTCGTTGTCGCCGTAGAGGGGCACGTATTCGGCATGGATGGTGTAGTTCAGCGGCGCCCCCTTCAGTTCGATGCTGTCGTGGGCGGTCTGAGTTCCCATCAGGGACAGCCCGGGGAATCCTTCGGGAGAAAATTGTCCGTTCATAGTCACAACCCCAATCGTGATGAAAATAGAAAATAAAGATGGTACATCCACTTGCCTATGGCTGGAAAGACTCAGGGTGTCCAAAATCAAGGGCATCAAAAAAGCCCCAAGGGCCGTCGCCTCGGGGCCTTTTGCAGCGGGAGATTAATCGCTCAAATAGAGATTTCCCAGATAGTTGATTTTGCCGTCGCAGAGGTCCTCTAGCCCCATAAGGTCCTTGCGGCCTCCGTAGAGCTCGCTGGGAATGGCCAGAGGCGTCATGCTGTGAAGCTCCACCAAGTAATCCCAAAGCTCCATGTAGAGAACCTCCGCTTCGGCGGCGTCGGTGGTGGCCAAGAGGGTTTGGATGGCCTGGTCCACCTTGGGGTCCTTAACGCCGGTCCAGTTGGTGGAACCGATGGCCTCGGAGGCGAAGAGAGGCAGCCAGAATTGGACAGCGTTGCGGTTGGTCTGCATACCCCACTGGCTGATGATCAGGTCGTGCTCGCCGTCCCTCATCCTGTCGTCAAAGACGCCGCTCTCGAAGACCTGCACGTCCACGGTGATTCCCACCTGGGCCAGCATGGACTGGACCACCGTCGCCGCGTTGACCCGCTCCTGAGAATCGGAGATCCACAGGCTAAGGTGCATACCATCGCCGTAACCAGCCTCGGTCAGCAGTTCCTTGGCCTTGGCGGGATCGTAGGGCACCGGCTCGACGCCCTGGGGGTAGAAGGTGCTGGCCGGCAGAAGGGGCCCGGCGGGCGTTTCAGAGTTGCCCAGGTAGACCACCATGTTGAGGGCTTCCTTGTTGATGGCGTAGTCCAGGGCCAGCCGGACCCGAGGATCCGAGAGCTTTTCCTTCTGCATATTAGCTCCCAGGTAGACCAGCGCCAGGCCGGTGCCGCGGACGGCCTTGACGTTGGATCCCGGGGCGTTCAGGCGCTCGTAGTCGTTGAAGGGCACGCCGTAGACCAGGTCGACCCGGCCGGTCTCCAGGGCGATGATGCGGCTGCTGTCGTCGGGGATCACCAGCACGTTAAGGGTCTGGAAATTGGGCTTCTCGCCCCAGTAGTCGTCGAAGGCCTTGAGGACGATGCGGTCGCCCTTAATCCAGGAATCGAGCCGGAAGGGACCCGTGCCCACGGGATTGCGGAAATTTTCCTGGCCGTTGGCCAACACGGCCTTTTTGTTGAAAATGCTGGCGTAGGGGTGCTTCATCGACTCCAAGAAGCCGCCCACGGGCCCCTTGGTCTTGACTATCACAGTGTACTTGTCCTCGACTTTAAATCCCTCGGGGTCCAGGTACTGGCCCCGGGAACCGGAGTAGACCGAATCGGGGGTGGTATTGCGCAGCAGCGAGAACACCACGTCCTCGGCCGTCAGCTCTTCGCCGTTGTGGAACTTGACGCCCTGGCGCAGATGGAACCGGTAGGTCTCGGGATCCAGCTGCTCCCAGCTCTCGGCCAGCACCGGCACCAGCTGGCGAGTACGCCCGTCCACGGTGACCAGAGGCTCGTAGATGTGCTTGGTCACCGAGAACGACAGAGTGTCCACGGACTGCTGGGGATCCAGGCTCCTGGCATCGCTCTGAACGGCCATGGTCAGAGCCTCGAAGTCCTTAGCCCAGCCGGTGCCGGACAGAAGAACTCCCAGCAGGCATAGCAACGACAAAGTTCTGTGCTTCACAGGGGTTCACCTCGCAGTGAAATTATGATACCTCCAGGCCGGGAAAAGCCCGAAACCTACAGAAACCGAAGGTCCCTCCGCCCTTGGTCGGGACCTTTGGGGACTGGCTTTGTCTGAAAAGGGCCTAAACCAAAGAGCCGCCGGCTTGGGCCCGGCAGATCAGAACTCTTGGTAACCCATCCTCACCGTCCCGTCCTCCAGGACGACGCAGGGGATGCCAATGCGGCCCTCCGCCTTGGCCTCGGCGAAGAGCTCGTCGTGGCTGTCGCGGATATTCAGAAAGGCCCTCAGATCGTCCATATCGCCGGTGATGTCCCGAAAGTCCACGTCGATGGCCCTTTCTTTCCAGGACTTCAAGGCCTCGACGCAGTGGGGACATTGGGAACTGCCGTAGACGGTTAACTTCATAGCCCTTCCTCCTTCAGAATACCCTTCTCGATATCTCCAGCGGCAAAAGCGAAAAACCGGGCCACCCGCCCCAGCGGCTCCAGGCCCGTTTTCAATTGTAGTCCCACCTCGGAGCCTTTTCAAGCCAGGGGGAAAACTTCCGAGCTAGCCGAAAGGGACAAAAAGAGGTACAGTAAGAATACCAGGCTTTTATAGCTTTTATTTCCGTCTACTCGAGGAGGTATCTTCACCATGGCGTATCAACTTTCTTCCCAGGCCAAGGCCTACGTCGAAACCAGTGGGCCCGAGCTGACGGCGCTGTTGGAAGCGCTTTGTGCCATTCCCGCCCCTTCCCATCACGAGGAACAGCGGGCCCAGTTCTGCAGGCAGTGGCTGCTGGACGCCGGCGCCCAGGAAGTGACCATCGACAAGGCCCTGAACGTGGTCTGTCCCATCAACTGCCAGGGCTCCGACCAGATCACCGTCTTTATGGCCCATACCGACACCGTCTTTCCCGACCGGGAGCCCATGGCGCTCCACCGCTCCGACGGCAAGATCTTCTGCCCCGGCGTGGGCGACGACACCGCCAACGTGGCCATGGTGATGATGGCCGCCAAGTTCGCCATCCAGCAGGGCCTCAAGCCCCAGGGAGGCTGGCTGGTGGTGCTCAACTCCTGCGAGGAAGGCCTGGGCAACCTCAAGGGCTGCCGCCAGCTCATGGAGGACTACCAGGGCCGAATCAAAGAAGTCTGGTCCTTCGACGGCACCACATCCCACATCTGCAACGACGCCGTGGGCTCCACCCGCTACCAGGTGACGGTACGCACCGAAGGCGGCCACTCCTACGCCAGCTTCGGCAACCGCAACGCCATCGCCGTCCTGGCCGAGCTCATCGGCCTGCTCTATTCGGTAAAGGCTCCCTCGGGCACCACCTACAACGTGGGGACCATCTCCGGCGGCACCTCGGTGAACACCATCGCCCAGGAAGCCCAGATGCTCTGGGAATACCGCTCCAGCGACCGCGCCAACCTGGCGGCGATGGAACAGTTCTTCGACAACGCCCTGGAGACCTTCCGGCTCTCGGGAGTCCAGGTGGACTGCCAAGTCCTGGGCCGTCGGCCCTGCATGGGCGACGTGGACCCCCAGTGTCAGAAGGCCCTGGAGGAAAAGGCCCTGGACCTGGTGCGGACCTACGCCGGCACCGACCCCAAGCTCAAGGCCGGCTCCACCGACTGCAACGTGCCCTTTTCCATGGGGATCCC
>CAZNRB010000122.1:0-4575 GCA_964575405.1 uncultured Synergistaceae bacterium
GCCATGGCGTCCTCGTAGTACTTGACCATGGCCGCCTGATCCTCGTCGACCATTCCCCGGGACTTGAGCCATGTCATCTGCTGCTGCACCAGCTTGGTCATCGGCAGGTCCAGGTTCATGCGTTCAGCCAGGTCCAGGGCGTTGTTGATGTCCTTTAGGTGCACCGCTATCCTGGCGCCGGGCTCAAAGTCCCGATTCAGGACCTTGGGGACCTTGTCCTCCATGATGGCGCTCTGGGCAAAACCTCCCCGGATGGCCTGGAACAACACCTGGGGATCGAGGCCCAACTTGACGGCAAAGGCGAAGGCCTCAGCCATCGACGACAGGTGAATGCCTCCCATGATGTTGTTGGCCAGCTTGGCCAGGTCGCCGCAGCCCGAAGGCCCCATGTATGTGACGGCCTTGGCCGTCATCTCCATGTAGGGCAGCATTTTGTCGAAAATCTCTTTCTCGCCGCCCACCATGATGACCAAGGTGCCCTCGTTGGCCCTCAGCTGGCCGCCGCTGATAGGAGCATCCAGCAGGAAAATCCCCTTTTCCAGGGCCTTGCCGTGGAGATCCTGGATGATGTCCGGCGCGGTGGAGCTGAAATCGGCCACGATGGTCCCTTCCTTGGCCACCTCGAGAATCTTCATGATCTCGGAGCTGACGATTTCGCTGGTGGGAAGACACAGGCCAATGATGTCACAATTACGATAGATAGTCGTGCTATCGGGAGCCACCACTCCGCCGGCCTCGGCGAAGCGGTTCCGTAGGTGCTCCATCACGTCGTAACCCATGATCTCCTGTCCGCTCTTCTTGACCAGGTTGGTGGCCATGCCCAGGCCCATGTTGCCCAGGCCCACAAATCCTATTTTGCCCATTCTTTCCAGTCCTTTCATCAAAACAGCATCTGACCGATCGATAAAAGCGATCTGATATTTTGGAACCTAGAGCCCAACCACGGGCCCCTTCAAGGCTGGGGGCTCATCTGAGGAAAAAACAAAAAGGGGCGCTGTAGCCTTATGCTCCAGCACCCCAGCGGCTCGGCACGAAGCTCTGTGCCAGGAACCTCTACTGGCCGGTAAAGATGGCTATCAGCTCTGGTGTTATGGCGCCCGCGAATTCCTGATATACCGGGGCAGAGACGTCCCTGAATTCCTGAGCGGCCTCTTCGTTTAAATAGGTGATCTGAATGCCCTTCTCAGTCCACCGCTCTATGATATCCCGATCCTCCTGCCGGTTCAGCTCCCGCTGGTACAACGCAGCCTCCCGTCCTGCTTCATCTACGATAGCCTGGAGTTCTGGCGACAAAGAGTCATAAAGCCCCTTGTTCATGCACAAAAACACGCAGTCGTAGGCGCCGGTCCAGTAGGTCAGATAGTTCTGAACCTCTTGAATGGAAGCCGCATCAGCGGTAGGCAGAGGGTTTTCCTGGCCGTCAAAGGTGCCGGTCTGGAGAGCGGTGAACACTTCGGAATAGTTGGCGTTGGTGTAGTCGGCTCCCCAAAGCTGATAGCAACGGTTCATCATCTGAGAGCCGCCTACGCGGATCTTCAGGTCCTTCATGTCGGCCATCTTTTCGATGGGACGCCGGTTGTTGGTGATGTGACGGAAGCCGTTCTCGGCGATACCCAACAGATGGACGTTGTAATTCTCCTCCAGGATCTTGCCCAAGGCTTCGCCGCCGGCCCCGTCCAGCACGGCGTCGGCTTCATCTGTACTGCTGAAGAGAAAGGGCAACGAGAGCACACTGAAGCGAGGATCAAAAGAGGACCAGATTAGATTGGAGTGCATAGAAAGCTCCGAGGTGCCGTCCATCAGGGCCTGGATTCCATCGACCATGCCGCCAGCCGTGAGCTGGTCCGAAGGATAGTACCGCAGGGTGACGGCGCCGCCGGTCTTCTCCTCCACTATCTGCCCGAACTTCCTGGCGCCGGCCATCCAAGTGGATGTCTCATTGGCAGTGGTGGCCAGTTTCCAGGTCATCTTCTCGAACTGGGCGGCGCTGGCACAGCACCCCAGGACCAGGATTGCCCCTAACGCCAGAGTTACGGTACGAAACTTTCTGCTCTTCATTACCCTTCCTCCTTCAGAAAATACAAGATGCTTTTATACTGTAATCACAGACGTGACCGCAGCCCATAAAATCACTCTATTTGCCGATGGAGCACAATACCGTAAGTTCGCCTTTCAGTCCGATCTTGTCGCTCTCCCGTCGAAGATATGAAGGGCCGGCTTGCAAACCAGCGACTTTCATCTCCATTCAGTCGACAGTTAAAACCATGGCCTCCCCACTTCAAAAGGCTCCGAACTGTGCGATGCCATCTCTTCAGGCTTTTGTCAGTATATATTATATAGTTTTTAATAGTACCAAAAATTTTAATAGACGCTATTGAGTTATTATTTTTTCAAAACCATATAAGTTAGTATAACATGGCCAACACGAAAATCAAGCCGCCTCCGCTAGTTTTGTATAAGGTTGAAAAGAGATTGTCATGCGGCCACATCAAGGCTCAGAGCGCCATATCCCGGAGATTCCAGGGCAGCTGCGTCAAAACACAAAAAAGAGCGCCGCTACAATGCAGAGACGCTCTTTTTTAGTAATTTAATTCAAGTTTCGAAATAGAATACTATTCACCAGTGAAAGCGGCGATCAGCTCCGGAGTCAGCCTATCGGCGAACTCCTGGTACACCGGGGCTGAAGCGGCCCTGAACTCCTCAACGGCTTCGTCGCTCAGGTAGGTGACCTGAATACCGAACTGATTGGCCCATCGCTCTAAGATAACTCTGTCCTCGCTACGATTCAGCTCCCGCTGATACAACGCGGCCTCTCGACCGGCCTCGTCGACGATGGCCTGGAGCTCCGGCGACAGTGAATCGTACAGTCCCTTGTTCATGCTGAAGAACAGGCAGTCATAGAGCCCTGTCCAGCATGTCAGATATTTCTGAACTTCCTGAATAGAAGACGGATCAGCACCGGTAAGGGGGTTTTCCTGGCCATCATAGGCACCGGTCTGCAGAGCCGTGAACACCTCGGCCCAATTAGCGTTGGTGTAGTCGGCGCCCCAAAGCTCATAGCACCGGTTCAACAGCTGGGAACCACCTACACGGATCTTCAGGTCCTTTATGTCGGCCATTCTTTCGATGGGACGCCGGTTGTTGGTGATGTGTCGGAATCCGTTCTCGGCAAAGCCCAGGAGATGAACGTTGTAGTTCTCCTCCAGGATCTTTCGCAATGCCTCTCCTCCTGCGCCGTCCAAAACCGCGTCGGCATCGGCGGTGGAGTCAAAGAGGAAGGGCAGAGAAACCACGTTGAAGCGGGGATCGAAAGCGGACCATATCAGGTTGGAGTGCAACGACAATTCCGTGGTGCCATCCATCAGAGCCTGGATACCGTCGGGCTGGCTGCCGGCAGTGAGTTGGTCAAGAGGATAGTACCGGAGAGTGACGGCGCCGCCGGTCTTCTCGCCGACGATCTCGGCGAATTTCCTGGCGCAGGCCACCCAAGTGGACGTCTCAGCGGCCGAGCAAGCGAATTTCCAGGTCATCTTCTCGAACTGGGCGGCGCTGGCACAGCACCCCAGGACCAGAGTTGCCGCTAATGCCAGGGTTAAGGTGCGAAACTTTCGGCTCTTCATTGCCTTTCCTCCTCCACAACTACAGGGTGGTTTTATACTGAAATCACGGGCCGTGATCGCAGTCCATAAAGTCACTCTATTTGCCGATGGGGGTACGATCTCGCAGACAGATCTCGTTTCAGTCCGATCCTGCGGCTATACCGTCCAAGACAGGGGAAAAAGGTTCAGCGGCAACCTAACCTACATAACCTACATACAGTTGACAACCTAACACACCGCTACTCAACCCCGAGGGGGTTCGAGCTGGAGCCCGCCCTCCTTCTAAAAGGTTTTATTTAGTCTATAGTCTCAATTGCGCCAAAAATTTTAATAGGCACCATCTAGCTATTATTTTTTAAAAACCATATAAATTAGTATAACATAGCCAAGACGAAAATCAAGCAATCCTCTGCCGGTTTATTATATAGGGCTGGGAGAGGAGGCCGAGCCGCCGACGGTCAGCAGGGCTCGGAGATTCCGCCCTATTCCTGAGCCGACATCAGAGAACAGAAAAGGAGCGCCGCCACGGGGCGCGCTCCTAAGCAGAGGCTAAAACATTAAATATTAAGTGGTAGAAAACTCACCAGCCAAAGGCCTGGCCAGCGGGATTAGAACAGCTCGTCGCCGCTCTTGTTGTCCAGGCCGGGGTGGAGGTCGAAGCGAACCACGCCTACTCGGGCCCTGCCCTGGACGGCTTCCTGTACCATGGCGGTGCCTCTGATGCCGAAGCCTCCGCAGAGCTCTATGGCGGTGCAGCCGCCTTCCACGGCTTCGACGGCGGCGTCCACGGCCTGTTGATAGGTGGCCACGCCGATGGAAGTCAGCCAAACGGTGGGAGTCTTGACGGTGGAGCGGTCCTTGGCGGGATCGGCTCCGCCGGCTATGAAGATAAACGCAGCGTTGAGCATCCTATGACCTCATTTCTTGTTGGGCACGTGGATCGCCCGTTTCTCGGCGGCCAGAGCGGCCTCGCGGA
>CAZNRB010000123.1:0-4568 GCA_964575405.1 uncultured Synergistaceae bacterium
TCGTCCCCGACTCTCTGTGAGCGCGCCGCCGGTTTTATCTCCGCTTCAACGGTTTCAAAGGCTATGAAATTTAACAAGCATTAAACCACAGCTCCGGCCCTTTAGCAAGCCGGGAAATAAAACTTCGGCGATCTTGTCTTTTCTCAGGGAGCTACCTTTTCGGGGGCCTGGATTTCCACGTAGCGGCTGGCGAACTGGCGGCTTTCCCGGAGGATGTAGACCATGATGACAGGCCCAGGACCGGCGTGGGGGAACTGGTCCTCTATGAGGCCCGGTATGTCCAGATCCCAGCGGAGTTGGACCTGAAGGCACCGGTAGGTTCCCGCCGGGACTACGATGGTCTCTTTGCTGCGCCGGTGGGGCCTCAACACCTGGACGAAAAACCAATAGGCCCAGGAGTCGCCGGCCGGCCGGGCCAAGATGCCCGCCGGAAAGACCGGCACCAGGGCCTCCTCCTGGGCCCGGCGGAAAAGCTCCATGGCGGCCCGCTCCCGTGCCACCGGGTCCTCCCAGGCGCCCTCAAAGGGCCTGGCGAAAAAGGTCCGCTCCGCTATGGCCTTGGAGAAAAGGCCCTCCTGCTGGTTACTCCACCGGTTTTCCTCCAGGTTCCGGAGGTCGAACTCCGTCACCGCCAGTTTGGCCTCCATCTGGGCGATTTTTTCCCTCATGGCCCGACGCCCGTCCCGCAGCACCCGGCCCTGGTCCAGAGAGCCCTGGCCGTCCAGGTAGCGGTGCAGCGTTTTCAGCGGCAGCCCCACTTCGATGAAAAAGAGCACCGTGTCCAGGTCGCTGAGCTGCTCCAGCCGGTAATAGCGGTACCGGGTCTGGGGATCCACCCAGGCCGGTTTCAGCAGGTCCATCTTCTCGTAGTAGCGCAGGGAGTTCAGGTTCACCCCTCGCAGGCTGGTGAACTCCCCGCTGGTGAGCAGGTTCTTTTTCACTGGGGACTCCTTTCGCGTTTCTTTTGACGTTTCTTTTGAAGTTTCTTTTTGGGATTTTGGGGGCCCGACGGCCCTTGACTCTATTATTATAATAGGCTTTACAATCCCTCCAGGCAAGGACGCCATAACGATTGGAGGTATTAGAATGGCAATGCAGCTAGGCATTCCCCAGGAAGCCTGGGAGTTTTTGACGGACATGGTGGACAACTGCGTGGACATGAACGATTCCACCAAGGAAGTGCTGATTTTGGCCCACAAAGACGGGCTCTACGGCGGCGACAACCTGATCGACCAGGAGGCTATCGCATGGGTCTCCACGGCCTTCGCTTCCCGGGGTCACCACGCCTCGATACTCTGGGTCGACGAGCCCCAGCCGGTTCACCAGTGGCGCTATCCCCCGGTGGTCAAGGGGGCCATCGAGGGCGCCGATATATTGATCAACACGGCCTGGCAGATGCCCATCGAGGAGATCGCCGACTTCAGAGATCACCTGGAAGTGTCCCACCGGGATGACCCTTCGAGGCTGAACAATCCCCATTTCCCGCTGCGGCCCGACAAATCGCCCGTGAAGGACCGCGACGGCGGCACCTGGATGGTGCGGCTCTTCCCCGTCACGGCGCCGTTGATGATGACCGCCTGGGCCAGGACTCCCTACGAGTTGGTGACTCAGCTGCGCCACATCAGCTCGGAGCCCTTTATGAATCTCCAGGTGGCCACCGAATTCGAGATGACGGACCCCAACGGCACGCGCCTCACCGGCAAGACCATCAACCCCACCAAGCGGGAAGGAGTGCCTGGCATGCCTTACGACTCCTGGCGCAAAGAGGCCTCCCACTATCTGCCGCTGCCCGAGTGGGTCCATCCGCCTATTAACTGCACCGCCGTGGAGGGGGTCCTGTACTTCACCGAGATGCTGCCCTGGTGGTCCAAGTACATTGGCATAGCGCCCTATTGGGAGGATCCCATCAAGATCACCGTGAAGGACTCCCGGATGGTGGGGATCGAGGGCGGCGCCGAGGCCCGAAAGCTCTACAGCTTCCTCAAGGAGATGGAGATCAAGGTGGGCGACAAGATCTGGCTTTTCGACACCTTCCATTTCGGCGTGCACCCCAACGCCCAGGTGGAATACTACCAGTGCCCCAACGACATCTACCGCCGCACCATTGAACACTCCCATTGCCGCAACGTGCACTGGCACATCGGCTCCGCCGGAGGCCGTACCGGATATAACTTCTATCCCCACATCACCGGGGACCTGCGAAACTGCACCCTCCGGGTGGGCGACAGCTACGTGTACAAAGAGGGCTGGCTCTGCTGCCAGGACGACCCGAGGCTGCAGGAAATCATGAAAAAGTACCCCGGCCGGCCGGGCATCCCGGTGAATCCCGCCAGACTGCCGGAGCTCAAACCGGGCCAGTAAAGGGCCTTTTGGACAGATCTTTTGGATAGAGCTTTTGGATAGAGAAGGAGAGCATTATGGGCAAATTGATGTGCTACGTGGGCCTCAACCCCGTGGGGGGCAGCAAGACCGAGGGAGGCCTGGCTCAGACCGAAAAGCCCCGGGGCGGCGGCATCGCTATATTTGAAGTGGAGGACCAGGGCCGGACCTTGAGCTTTAAAGGCTCGGCCCCCAAGCCCGTCAAGGCCGGAGCCCTCTATTACGCCCGATCCACGGGGATCCTCTACGCCGTGGACGAGAAGAAAACCGGCGGGCGAGGGGAGCTGCAGGACGGATCGGCGGTCTACGCCTACCGGGTGGATCCCCGGGACGGCTCGCTTCAATACCTGAACCACGTCCCCTCTATGGGGCCTAACCCCACGGACCTGACGGCCATCGCCGAGAAGAAGGTGCTCTACACCGCCAGCCACGGCGGCTTTGAGCACGTCGAAAAGATAGTCAAGACCGCCGAGGGGCGGTGGAGCCTGTGCTACGAGTACGACGACGCCGCCACGGCCCAGTACGGGCTCAATGACGACGGCTCGTTGGGCGAGGTGATCGACGTGGCCCTGCACCGGGACCACGGCCAGGATCCCAACCCCTCGCCCCAGCACGGCGGTCACGCCCAGTCCAGCGGCCACGCTCACTGCACCGTGGTGGACCCCAGCGGCAAGTTCCTGCTGGTGGGCGACAAGGGCTCGGACCGGATCTACGTGTACCGCGTGGGCTCCGAGCTGGCGGTGGCGTCGATCTGCCAGTTCAGACAGTACAGCGGTGCCCGGCACATCGCCTTTGACCCCGCCAGAAAGGGGCGGCTCTACGTAACCCTGGAGTTCAGCTCCGAGCTGGCGTCTTTCCATTTTGACGACCAGACCGGAGCCCTTAGGGAGCTGGACCGGATCTCCACCATCGCCCAGGGCTTCCAGGGCCGCAACGAACCGGCCACCTTGCGGGTCAGCGGCGACGGGAAATGGATCTACGCCAACAACCGCGGCGAGGACACGGTCATCTCGGTGGCCGCCGGCGACGACGGCAAATTGGAGCGCCGCTTCGCCTTCCAGCTGGGCCGTTCCGTCGATCCCGGCACCGCCACCCGCCAGCTGGAGCTGACGCCCGACGGGCAATATCTCTACGTAGCCGAGCGCCCGGCCTATCAGATCAGGATCCTGAAGGTCCAGGGCGACGGGTCTCTGGCCGACGCCGGCGCCGTGGCGGTGGAAAATCCCGTCTACGTCTGCTTCGCCCAGCTCTAGGGCCTTCGGTCAATCCCAGTAAATCAAAAAAATCCAGCGGCAACCCCTGGGGTACCGCTGGATTTTTTTGCGCCGCAGCTAGGCCCTTCAAGATCTCCCCTTTTGTCGGCGATCGCTAGAATCCGCAAAAAAAGGGTATTTTCAAAGGCCTGGGCCTTCAGTATAATATGGTCAAATTTGGTTAGAAAATAGGCCGTCCCCTTGGGCCCTAAAGCCTGGAGGACGGCGCTGCAAAGGAGCGGCGGCCATGAGCGTAGCCTACAAGGATTACTACAAGATTTTAGGCCTAGCCAGAAAAGCCACGGACCAGGAGATCAAGAAGGCCTACCGGCATTTGGCTAAGCAGTATCACCCAGATATCAACAAGGACCCGGGAGCCGAGCAAAAGTACAAAGACGTCAACGAGGCCTACGAGGTCCTGAGCGACCCCGAAAAGCGAAAGCTCTACGACGACCTGGGGCCCAACTGGCAGGCCGGCCAGAACTTTGGCGGCGGCTACTCCCAGGGATTTCCCGGCGGCGGCCGGGTTCACATGGATTTCGGCGAGGCCGGCGACTTCAGCGACTTTTTCCGCAACATTTTCGGCTCCATGGGGGGCCGGGGTATGAACTTCGGCGGCGACGGGGGCTTTTTCGACGGACGCCAAGGGGGGCGCCGTAGCAGTCCTGGTCAGGACGTGGAGGTGGAAATGGAGTTGAGCCTCCGCGACGTTGTGGAGGCGCCTACTAAGCGGTCCATGACCCTGCGGGACTCCTCGGGCACCAGGACCATCGAGGTCAACCTGCCCCGGGGGATCCGCGACGGCTCCCGGCTGCGGCTCCGAGGCCAGGGGAATCCCGGCTACGGCGGCAAGGGAGACCTCTACGTGGTGGTGCGGCTGCAGCCCGACAGCCGCTTCGACGTGGACGGCTACGACCTGACGGCCACGGTGGCCCT
>CAZNRB010000124.1:0-4382 GCA_964575405.1 uncultured Synergistaceae bacterium
GTCTCCCGGATCGTGGCCAGCGCCGAGAGCCTCTACTGCGACGCCGACGGGGTCCAGTGGATCCGCACCCTGGAGACCAACCTCTTCGCTGACCTGGTGGAACGGCGGTTCATCTTCAATTCCCCCTGCCTCTTCGCCGCCGGCGCGGGGCTCACCAAGTCGCCGGAGCTGTCCGACCTGATATACCGGTCCCCCCAGGACATGAAGTGGAGCGACTACCGCCGGCTCCTAGCCTCCAAGACCGAGAACCAGCAGCTTTTCGCCTGCTTCGTCATCGACATCCCCGATAGCATCGAGGGCATCTTCGACGCCGTCCGGGACGCCGCCATTATCAGCAAGTACGGCGGCGGCGTTGGGGGCAACTTCGGCCACCTGCGGGAGCGAGGCGCCGACATCAAGGGCGGCACCGGCGGCCAGGCCTCGGGCCCGGTGTCCTTCATGGAGACCTGGAACACCATGGGCAGCGTGGTGGTCCAGGGAGGCCGCCGCCGGGCGGCGCTGATGGGCATGCTGCCCGACGACCACCCCGACATCGAGCAGTTCATGGACGCCAAGGTGGAAGACGGCAAGCTGTCTTATTTCAACATCTCAGTCTGCGTCTCCGACGAGCTCATCGCCGCGGCCCGGGAGGGCCGGCCCTTCTCGCTGATCTCCCGGCTCACCGGCGAGGCGGTGCGGCAGCTCCCGGCAGCCGAGCTCTGGGAAAAGCTCTGCCGCAACGCCTGGAAGCGAGGAGACCCAGGGGTGTTCTTCATCGATCGGGCCAACGCCGACAACCTGCTAAAGCTGTCGCCGGACTACCGCATCGAGTCCACCAATCCCTGTGGTGAGCAGCCGCTGCCCAACTACAGCAGCTGCAACCTGGGCTCCATCAACCTGGCTTCCCTGGTGGCCTGCGACGAGGCCGGCAATCCCCAGCTGGACTATCAGGCCTTCGCCGACCAGGTCTACCGCTCCATGACCTATCTGGACCTGGTTATCGACGCCTGCTCCTATCCCCTGGAGCGCATCGAGGCAAGGACCAAGCGGATCCGCCCGGTGGGGTTGGGCCTTATGGGTCTGGCCGATCTGGCCATCCTCACCGGCCAGGTCTACGGCAGCGAGGCCTTCCAGCGGAGCTGCGACCGTCTGGGCTCCCTCATGGCCGGCTGCGCCCTTATGGCCACGGTGGACCAGGTGGAGGTGATGGGCAAGGAGCCCTTCCCCGAAAGCGGCCTGGTGCGGGACCTCTTCGAGCCTGAACGGTCCGCCCTAGGAGGCCAGCTCTTCAGCGACCAGAAGCTGGAGCAGATGACCCTGGAGGACTACCGCCGTTTCCTGGAGGCCATGGACCAGCGGGGACAGATCCCCTTCACCCTGGTCCATACCCTGGAGCGGCTCCCCCAGGCGCTGCAGATCCAGGGCGTCACCGACCCCGAGGCTCAGCTCCGGCGGGTCCTGGCGGCGCTGATGGAGGGTAACCTGCGCAACAGCCGTCGGCTCAGCATCGCCCCCACGGGATCCATCTCCATGCTCTTCGACGCCTCGGCGGGCATCGAGCCCAACTTCGCCTGGAACTGGAGCCGCAAGGTCATGAAAAGCGACGGCGACGGCTACGAGCTCCGGGAATACTTCCACCCCCTGGTGGGCCCCCAGCAGCAGCAGGAGCTCCGAACCCAGGGGACCATCAGCGACCGCCGCTTCGTCACGGCCTATGACATCTCCACCGACGACCACGTGAGAGTCACCGGCATCTTCGCCCGCTACGTCGATTCGGGCATCAGCAAGACCGTGAACCTGCCCTCGTCGGCCACGGTGGAGGACGTGAAAGCCGTCTATGAGACCTGCTACAACATGGGCTGCAAGGGCATCACCATATACCGCGACGGCAGCCGCAGCGACCAGCCCATTGAGAGCCAAAGCAAGCCCCTGCCCCAGCCGGTGCAGGAGGTTGGCGCCGAGGCTCCCACGGCCCAGATGGGGCACACCAGCCAGGTCCGTCCCCGGCCCGGCGTGATCGTCTGGGGCAAGACCATCAAGGACCGCACGCCCTGGGGCAGCCTCTTCGTCACCTTGAACTACGACGGTGTCGAGCCCTTCGAGGTCTTCGCCTCCCTGGGCAAAAGCGGGTCTGAACTCAAGTCCATGACCGAGGCCCTGTCCAGGGTGATCTCCATAGGCCTGCGCTCCGGCGGCCGCATCGAGGATTTCATCGCCACCCTCAAGGGCCTCTCGGGCAAGGAGTACTGGATGTTCGACTGCGACGAGGACCAGGTGGTCCGGTCCATCCCCGACGCCGTGGCGCTGCTGCTGGAAAAACTGATCCAGCCCCAGGGCGCCCAAAAGGACGCCTCGGGTGATCAGATCTGCCCCGACTGCGGCGCTCCTCTGGAGCTCATAGCCGGCTGCGCCTATTGCTTCTCCTGCGGCTACTCGCCCTGCAAATAGCGCCCCTCCTGGCAAAACCAGCCAAGGCCGCAAAAAAGAGGCCCAGGCCCTCCCCCATCGGGAAGGCCTGGGCCTCTTGCCGTAGTATCGCTAGGGCGACGTTCACCGAAGGGCAGTCACCCAAAGCCGGAGGCTCCGGCCCACTAAAGGGCCCAGGATCCCAGGGCCACCACAGCGATGGCGGCTACCACGCAGACCAACAGGGAGCAGCGCCACCAGGCCAGAAGGGCCGCCGCCGCCGCCCCGGCCAGGGCCACGGAAGGGCCGGGCTCCACCGTCAAGACGCCGGGCCATATCAGCGCCGCCATGGCGGTGTAGGGGATTAGCTTGAGGAACTTCTCGCCCCGAGGGCCCAGGGACAGCTTTTCCAACAGCACCGCCGGTATAGCCCGGGGGATATAGGTCACCACCGCCATGGCCAGGATCAACAAAGGGATCTTTTGATCAATCATGGTCAACCTCTTTTGACTCTTTCGGAAGATCCACCCAGGCCACGCCGGCCAGGGCGCAGACCAGGGTGGAGACTATCATGGCCCAGCTGGAGGCCATGACCTGGCACAACAGCCAGTTACAGAGCCCTGTCGCCACGGCCAGAGCTGTAAGCCGGCTATGGCCCCGCAGCCCCGGCACCAAAAGGGCGATAAATAGGCCGTAGAGGGCTATGCCGAAGCTGTCGGCCACCGCCTCGGGCAGGGCCCCTGAGGCTATGACGCCAGCCCAGGTCCCCAGGCTCCAGGCCAGATAGGTCACAACGAAGATCCCCAGGAAAAAGGCCATGCCGCAGCGCTCCGGCGCCGCCGTGAACAGGGCAAAGGACTCGTCGGTGACGCCAAAGGCCGCCAGGGCCTTGGCCTTGACGGAGCTGTCCCTGAGGCGGTGGAACACGCAGGCGCTCATGATCAGGTGCCGCAGATTCAGGAAAAAGGTGGCCACTACTATGGCTGCCGCAGAAGCACCCTGCTGCACCATCGCTAGGGCCATCATCTGGCTGGCGCCGGCGTAGACCAGCAGCGACATGGCGCAGGTCTCGGTCTGGCTGAGGCCAGTCTGGCGGGCCATGACGGCGTAGGCCAGGGCAACCGGCAAAAAGCCCAGCACCACCGGCCCACCCGCCCGGGCTCCTGCCTTGAACTGGTCCCAGCTAGTCCAGCTCCACATGGAGAGTTGCCTCGGCAAAGAGCGCCGCCTTGCCCCGGAGGGTCACCCGTTCTCCCGCCACGGTTCCGTAGATCTCGCCGCCCCGCCGGGAGGCCTGGTAGGCCTCCAGATCGGCCTTGCCCAGCCTTTTGGCCCAGTAGGGCAGGATGTGGCAGTGGCCGGAGCCGCATACAGGATCCTCGGGAACAGCCAACTTGGGGGCAAAGGACCGGGACAGGCAGTCGTAGCGATTGCCCCGGGCCGTGGCGTGGAGCAACAGCCCCGGTAGCTCCTTCAGAGCCTCCATGTCCGGCACCAGGTTCTGGACCGTCTCCTGGCTGTCCATGAGGCAGAGTAGGTCCCGGCCCATCCAGGCCTCCAGAGGACGAGCCCCCAGGGCCTGGGCCATGGCCTCGGTGACCTCCACCGGCTCCATAGCGTAGCCTGGAAAGTCCATCTCGTAGAGATCTCCCTGGCGGCGCACCGTCAAGGTCCCGCCGAGGCTCTGGAAGGCTATCTCCGTAGCCTCGGGCCGGTAGAAGTTCATGATCACGAAGGCCGTGGCCAAGGTGGCGTGTCCGCAGAGATCGATTTCCCCGCCGGGGGTGAACCACCGCAGCCGATACCCATGGCCTTCCGGAACGGTAAAGGCTGTCTCGGAGAGGTTGTTCTCCCTGGCGATGTCCATCATCAGCTCCTCCGAGGGCCACCGGTCCATGACGCACACCGCCGCCGGGTTGCCCCGAAAGACCTGATCCGTAAAGGCATCCACCACGTACTGTTTCATCGCTGTCTCCTCCTAAACTGGGCGACCCCGA
>CAZNRB010000125.1:0-4277 GCA_964575405.1 uncultured Synergistaceae bacterium
TATCGACCTGCTGAGCAACATGGAACGCATCGGCGACCACGCCCACAACCTGGCGCTGATCGTCGAGGACGTGGCCCGGCTCCACCATGCCAAGGGCGCCTGATCGAGCCGGAACGAGGGAAATGGAACTACGAAAGGGGCCCCTATCCTGCGGCAGGATAGGGGCCCCTTTTCGTGGCTTTGTTTTATCGTGGGCCCATCGAAAGGGCCTTTGAGTTTGGCTAGGCCGGGATCACTGGTCCTCGGCCTCGGCGCTCAGCGTCTCGGTGACCTTGTAGCGTTCCTTCAGCTCCGCCACGATCTTGCTGTAGGCCTCGGAGCGGGCTTCCATGGTCATCTGGGTGCGGATGTCCTCACGAACCTCGTCGAGACTGCGGGACACTTCGGGCCTGGTATCGGTCACCTCGATGATGTGGAAGCCGTAGTCGCTGCGCACCGGCTCTCTGGTCATAGAGCCCTTTTCCAGGGCGAAGGCGGCCTCTTCGAACTCCGGTACCATCTGGCCCTTGGAGAAAAATCCTAGGTCTCCGCCGCGGCTGTTGGAGGGGCAGGCCGAGTTTTCCTTGGCAGCGTCTTCGAATGAGATCTTGTTGGTCCTGATGTCCCGGATCAGCGACACCGCCTTGTTCCGGGCCGTCCTGACGTCTTTGGCGCTGGCGTCCTTGGCCACCTCGATCAGGATGTGCCGGGCCCTGATGGCCGCTGGGGTCCTGAAGGCCGCCTCGTGCTCTTGGTAGTACTGCTCCACTTCGCTGTCCTGGACCTCCACGGCCACGCTGTCGATGGCCCTTTTTGCGGCTAGGTTGGCCAACACCTGGTTCTCGTAGTCCTTCATGGCGGTCTTGAACTCTTCGGTGTCCTGGATGTTTTGGTCCCGGCCCGACAGGGCGAAGAGGTGGAAGGAGATCAACTCGTCCAGCAGGGCCTTGCGGCCTTCGGGGTTGCCGTAATAGGCCCGCTGCTGGGGCGGCAGCGCCGCCAGGGCTATGGTCAACTGGGATTCGGTGATCTTCTCGGGGCCCACGGTGGCCACCACCTTGTCTTCTTCAACTGCTGTCGCCGCGGAGGCCAAAAGGACGGCCACGGCTAGAGCGAACAGGGTTTTGCCATAAATTTTCACGTTCTGCTCTCCTCCTAAAAGATCGGGTCCCAAGGCGCCAAAAGGGGACCATTTTATGTGTGCAACAGAATTATATCGGCGGCAAGGGCGCCATGTATCAGCATTTTTACGAGAAGAAGTGGGCCTGGGAAGCGATGCTGGCGGCCACGACGCTTTTTTTGCCACCGCCGGAGGGCCTGGGGACAGTATCTGTTTTCCAGAATCTCCCGGCAATGCTAAAATGTACTAGAAAGCTGGTTGCTCTTTTATCCTGATGCAGCCCCAGTACTATTCGACTATAGAGCACTCTCTTTGTAATGGGGGGAGAGCCTGGGAAGGAATGAAATAGCTTGATCACTGCTCGAGTAGAAGATTACCTGGAGATCATCTTCGAGATAGAGATGGAAGGAAAACTGCCGTCGGTGACGGAATTGGCCTCGCGGCTTGGGGTCCGCAAGGCTACGGTGGCCGTGTCGGTTCGCCGCATGGGCGAGGCGGGACTGCTGGTCCACGAGCGCTACGGCAAAATCGCCCTGACCCGCCAGGGCCTGGAAAGCGCCTTGACCACCTACCGGCGGCACCAACAGATGACCTTTCTCTTTTCGTCGGTGCTGGGCATCGACAGCGCCGTGGCCGAGGAAATGGCCTGTTCTATGGAGCACAAAGTCACCGCCGAGGCGGACCAGCGGCTGGCGGCCTTCGTGGAGTTTTTCAACGCCGCCAAGAGGGACAAGGCCCCCTGGATCAAGGAGTTTCAGGAGGCCATGGAGCGGCCCGTCGTGCTGTCGGTGCCTCTGGCCATGGTGCCGTCGCCCCAGCGCTGTCAGGTCTATTCCATCGTGAGCCATCACCCCGAGCGAGTGGCGTCGCTGAACGCCATGGGCATAAACACAGGCACGGTGCTGCAACGCTTCGGCGACGAAAAGGAGCTGAAAATCCAGATCGAAGGGGCCACCACGGTGATGGCCCTTTCCCTGGAAGACGGCGTTTCCATCTGGGTCCAGCCCGAGGGAGAGCTGGAGGGCCTTGTGGTGCCTCAGGGGCTCTGCTGTCCCAATCTGCTCTTCGACGAGGCCAGCGGCAAGGAAGACGGCGCCGCCGGAGAGAATTTGTCCTAAGGGGCCTTAGTTTTTTGCCCGGCCCTGGGCTGCGAGAGAACTTAGGACGTTGAGACGGCCTGTCCCCTTTGGGCCGGCCGTGGTGGCCAAAAGGAGGCCCTTTATGCGGAAATTCCTTGCCTTTTGCACTGTCCTGATGGGACTCTGGTGCGGGGCGGCCTTTGGCGCTCCGTCGGTGTCGGTGGTCCTAGTGGGGGACCGTCAAGATGTGGTCTTCAGCGATTCCATGATGCCGGGCATCGCCAGGGTCAGGCAGGAACTGGGACTGGCGGTGCATATTCTGGAGGCCCGCTTCGATCCTAAGCGGTTCGACGTTCTGATGGACCAGGCGGCCCGGTCGTCACAGCTGGTCATAGCCGTGGGATGGCCCCTCCAAAAGGCCCTGGAACAGGCGGCACGCCGTTATGGATCGGTCCACTTCGTCCTCCTGGACGCCTATTCGGAGGAGCCCCAGGTGACTTCGGTGGTGTTCAAACAGAACGAGGGCGCCTATCTGGCCGGAGCCCTGGGGGCCCACATGGCTACCCGGGGCTGGAACGGCAAGATCCGATGGAGCCCCAGCGACGGCAAGCCTCCGGTCATCGGGGCCCTGATCGCTCAGACCTATCCTGCCGGAGGGGATTTCTTGGCGGGCTATGTCCAGGGGGCCAAGTCGGTCCGCGGGGACATTCAGGTCCTGGCCGAGGGCCCTCGGGACTGGGACGACATGGAGGGAGCCGGTGAACTGGCCCGGCGGCTCCACGAAAAGGGCGCCGGCGTGATCGTCCAGGCCTGCGGCCCCGCTGGCAGGGCCGTCATCGATGCGGCCATAGGCGGCGGATTTTACGTCATAGCCGTTGACGGCCCTCAAGAGCGGCTCGCCCCCGGCGTGGTGCTAACGTCGGTGCTGAAGCGCCTCGACGTGGCGGCCTGGAACGTGATCTCGGACTTTCAGGAAGGGCGGCTCCGGAAGGGCTCGGTGATACAGTACGGACTGAGAGAGAACTGCGTTGACCTGTCCTGGACCTCTAACGCTCTGATACCGCCCTTCGTCAAGGACCGCCTGGACGCCCTGAAGCGCCAGATCGCGGGTGGTCAAATCGTGGTGGACAGTGCCTTTACGGGGCTGCCCCTGGCCGGTCCCCAATAGGGGGACTTTGGCCTTTGCGAAGGCTGGGCCCGAATGCCGTCCCGGGATTCTGACTTCCCGGCCTAGGGAGAATTACGGCCCCGCAAAACCGCAAAACCACAAGACAACAGAGAGAGCCCGGACCGGCCTATCTGGCTGGTCCGGGCTCTCTGTTTGGCGCAGGGCCTTTGTCGATGCCTTTTCGGCCGGTTTTACTGGGCCGGAGCCGGCATTTGGGCGTTGACGCAGTTCAGGGCGTTGAGGGTCCTGGGGAAGCCCATGTAGGGCAGACACTGCATCAGGGCGTCGATCAGGTCCTGGCGGCTGTTGCCCACGGCCCTGTTGCCCTCCACGTGGGCCGTCACCTGGCTCTCGCAGCCTCCCAGGGCGCTGATGGCGCAGAACGTCAAAATCTCCCGGGCCTTGAGATCCAAGGCGCCGCGGGTGTAGATGTCGCCGAAGCAGTAGGCCGACAGGTAGTCCTGAAGGGCCTTCAGGTCCTGGGGAGCCCCCTCCCTCATGGCGGGGATGGCGTCGCCGAAGATGGCCGTCTGGACCAGGATGCCCCTTTCCAGCCGGTTCTCCTCGGTAACGGTCTTCTGGCTCTCGGGTAGCTCCAGGCCCTGGTCCAAAAAGACCTGGCTGGCCATGGCAGCGGCCTTTTCGGCCCTGGGGAATCCCACGTAGGGTGCGCACTGGTATATGGCCTCCCGGATCTGGACCGGAGTGGCTCCTGCCTTGAGGGCCGCCGCGGTCTGGGAGGGCACTTCGTCCAGCACTCCTCCGGCGGTGATGGCCACCAGGGAGATCAGGGACCGCAGCTCCGGCGTCAGGGTGCTTTTGGCATTGATTTCGCCGTAGATCAACCGGGTCTTCATCTCGAAGAGATCGGGATCGGTCTGGGCCAGCTGGGGCAGTTCGTCGCCGAAGAGGGCCCTGTAGTTCTCCTGGG
>CAZNRB010000126.1:0-4274 GCA_964575405.1 uncultured Synergistaceae bacterium
CAGGCCAGGCCGCCGCCGAAGCCCGCCATGGTGACGAATACCTGGGGATCCAGGTTCAGCTTCCAGGCGTCGTTAGCGGCCTTCAACACCGTCTCGGCGCAGTTGCAGTTCTCGTCGAAATAGTGCCGTTCCAGATAGGGCTCCAGTTTTTCGCGGGTCATGGCGAGATCCCTCCGATCCAAATTTTCCAAATAGCCGGCTATTGCCGCCCTTCAGTTTATCTCTATTGTACTTCCTTCAGGGGAAAAGAGATCGAAAAAAAAAGCCTTGGGCTCCTATTTTTCTCAAAAGTGCCTATAATTAAAAGGTGAATAAAGAGAAAAAGGGAAATAAAAAAGAGCCTCCTGGGGCCCAATTTGAAAGCTGGAAAAATAGGAAAAGGAAAGGAGCTATGGGCTCTATGAAGATCCTCATCGCGCCCGATTCCTACAAAGGGAGCCTCAGTTCCAGCGAGAGCGCCCATTACATCGCCCAGGGAGTGCTGCGAGTCTTCCCTGAGGCGGAGATCGTTGCAGTTCCCGTGGCCGACGGGGGGGAGGGCACTCTGGAGGCCCTCTTGACCGCCTCCGGCGGGACCAGGGAGACCAGGACCGTCACGGGCCCCCTGGGCCGTCCCGTCGAGGCGGCCTTCGCCGTGCTTCCTAAGGGGATCTGCGTGGTCGAGATGGCCGCCGCCTCGGGGCTCACGCTGATCGCACCGGAAGAGCGGGATCCCCTGAGGGCCACCACCCGGGGCACTGGCGAGCTGATCTCTGCGGCCCTGGACCTGGGCTGTCGGGATTTTCTGCTGGCCATTGGCGGTTCGGCCACCAACGATGGCGGGGCAGGGATGGCCCAGGCCTTGGGAGCCTCCCTTCTGGACGAAGGGGGCCAGGAGCTGCCTCCCGGTGGGGCGGCGCTGGCCAGGCTGGAGCGGATCCATATGGACTCCTTCGACCGGCGGGTCAAAGAGAGCCGCTTTCTGATCGCCTCCGACGTGGACAATCCCCTCTGCGGTCCCCGGGGCGCCTCGGCGGTATACGGTCCCCAAAAGGGCGCCACGGCGGAGATGGTGGACCAGCTGGACAGGGCCCTGGGCCACTACGCCGAAGTGCTCCGCCGGGACCTGGGCAAAGAGGTGGCGGACCTTCCTGGAGCGGGAGCCGCTGGCGGCCTGGGCGCCGGGCTGATGGCCTTCTGCGGCGCTCAGGTCCGGTCAGGCATCGACACCTTGCTGGACGCTCTGGGCTTCGACGATCTGATGGAAGCCGTGGACCTGGTGATCACCGGAGAGGGCTCCATCGACGGCCAAACGGCCTTCGGCAAGGTCCCTGTGGGAGTGGCCAAAAGGGTCCGCCGTCTGAGCCCGGCTCCGGTGGTGGCATTGGCGGGGTCCATAGGGCCCGGCGCCGAGGCGGTCTACAGTTGTGGCATCGACGCCATAGCCGCCGCCGTGGCGG
This sequence comes from uncultured Synergistaceae bacterium, assembly GCA_964575405.1. Lineage (GTDB taxonomy): Bacteria > Synergistota > Synergistia > Synergistales > Dethiosulfovibrionaceae > CAZCKP01. The sequence goes on from CAZNRB010000126.1 coordinate 1,440, forward strand.
CCCCCATGAACCTGGAGGAGGCCCTGGCCCGGGCACCCGAACTGCTGCCGGCCGCTGCCGAAAGGCTGATGCGGGCCCTCAAGGCCGGAGGCTTTGGCTGCTAGCCTGGCCGTGGCTGAAACGAAAAAATCCCGCCCCACTAGTCGGGGCGGGATTCCTTTTTTAGATCTTTAGTTGCCGGCCAGGTGGATGCGGTCCACGTCGATTTTTAGCTTATCCCAGTCGCGGTCTACCTCTCCGTGGATACAGACTCTGTCGTTGGGGCCCACCCGGACGCCTCTCCAGTCGTCGTCGTCGATTTTCACCACGATCTGGCCAGTGTTGTCGCTGAAGAGGTACTTCTCGTGGCGCACCTCCTCGACGATGTAGCCTTCCACGATTACGTGGGCGTCGTCGCGCATCTTCTGGGCCTCGGCTACCGTGACGGTCCTTCTGCCGTGAACTCCCCGGCCGTAGTTGGGGCTGTTGGGATCGGGCACAAAGCCGCCGCCGTGGCGCGACGCCATGGCCGCCGAAACGCTGGCCAGCAGGGCAAGGCCGCAGATTACCGCTCCAATCGCTTTTTTCATCAAAACCTCATCTCCTTCTAACCAGGGCTAACTAACCAGGTCTAATCCGATAGAACTGATTGCCTTCTGGGCCAAATTATAGCATTTCCACCGGCTGGCCATATTGGAGAAGTCTACAATCCTGGGCTAGGTCCTTCTTTCAGGAGTGGCGCGGAACAAAAAAGGCGGAAGGCCCAAAACCTCCCGCCGAAAGGCCCCTAGGCCACCGAAGCGTCGTAGATGGACTTTATAGAAGCCCCCAGGGCGTCGTTGAATTCCTGATCGCTCTGTTGAGCCGTCAGGCCCTCGGTGAGGGCCCTGGAGAAGCTGGCGACCAGCCCGGGGTTGCGGGCCAAAAGCTCGTTGGACTGCTGGCGGCTGTAGCCACCCGACAAGGCCACCACCCGAACCACGTGAGGATCGGCCATCACGTCGGAGTAGAAGCCCTCCACCGTGGGAATGGTGAACTTGAACATCACCTTTTCCTCAGTAGCCAGGGCCTTTAGATGGTCCAGTACCAATTCCTTCATCAGCTCCTCGGCCTGGGCCTTATCGGGGCAGTGGATGTCCACTTCGGGCTCTAAAATGGGCACCAGGCCGGCCCGGCAGATCTCTTTGCCGTAGTGGAATTGCTGATCCACGATCTCTTTGATCCCCTGGACGTTGAATTCCTTGATGACCGACCGCATCTTGGTGCCGAAGATATGGCGCTCCTTGGCCCGCTCCAGCAGCTCCGCCAGCTGGATCATAGGCTTCATGAGCTGCACGCCGTCGCTGAGGTCCGCCAGGCCCTTGTCGACCTTCAGGAAAGGCACCACTCCCTTCACGTTCCAGAGATAGTCCGCCGTGAGCTGGCCCTCGATGGCGCTGTCCATGGTCCTCTCGAAGAGGATGGCCCCCAGGATGTGGTCCGAGCCGAAGGCCGGGCTGGTGATGATCCTGGTCCGCATCTGGTGGACCAGCTCGAACATCTCCGATTCGTTGGAATAGCGGTCTTCGCCGATGCCGTAGAGTTTCAGCGCCTTGGGGGTGCTGCCGCCGCTTTGGTCCAGGGCTGCGATGAAGCCCTGGCCGGTGCTCATGCGCTCTAGCTGCTGCTGATTCATGTCTCTTCCTCCCTTTTTTTAGCCCAAACGGGTCCTTCCTCCCCTATTGTATCCGCCGCTCACCGGCGGGGCAATCGTCAAAAGAGGAAGTCCGAAAATCGGCCCCCTTCCATCGGTCCAACTTCGGAGACGTAGCGCAACAGGGCCACCCCGGCCGTTTCGGCATGGGGTGGCGCTTCAGTCTGAACTCCCGGCGAAGCCAGGAGTTTTCGTTATACAAAAACAAGCTGGTTTAGTAAGTCCTTCCTAAACCAGCTTTGTCTACGTTTAGCTATTTCTTTTTGTGAACTGTATGCTATCGGATCAGGTGATCGGAGCCTACAAAGAAATGTCCGCAGCTCTGTTTAGTGCGAAATGACAGGCCACGAAGTGTCCCGGCTCGAGCTCCCGCAGCTCCGGGTTTTCCTGGATGCAGCGATCCTGGCGGAAGCGGCACCGGCCGGCGAAGCGGCATCCATCGGGAGGGTTGACGGGACTGGGCACGTCGCCTTCCAGAAGGATCCGCTGGCGCTTCACGCCGTACTTGGGTATCGGAATGGCCGACAGCAGGGCCTGGGTGTAGGGGTGAAGGGGATTCTGGAAGGTCCGGCGGTAATCGGCCAGTTCCACCACCTTGCCCAGATACATCACCGCGATCCGGTCCGACAGGTGTTTGACCACGCTGAGGTTGTGGGAGATGAACAGATAGGTGTAGTTGTTTTCCTTCTGGAGGTGCTTCAGCAGGTTCAGCACCTGGGCCTGAATGCACACGTCCAGGGCCGACACGGGCTCGTCCAGCACTATAAACTGGGGATCCAGGGCCAGGGACCGGGCGATGCCGATCCGCTGCCGCCGTCCGCCGTCCAGCTCGTGGGGATAGGTGTCCACCAGCCGCTGGGCCAGGCCCACGGTGTCCATCAGGGTCTCGATGCGGCTGTTCATCTCCTGGCGGCTCTTGCAGATCCGGTTGACTATCAGGGGCTCGGCGATGAGCTCCGATACCGACAGCCGGGGATTTAGGCAGGAGTAGGGATCCTGGAACACGATCTGGACTTTTTTGCGCATCTCCTTCATGTCCCGCTGATTCAGCCCCACGATGTCCTGGCCCCAGAATTTTACTTCGCCGGCCGTGGGCTCCAGGAGCCTTATCATGGCCCGGCCCAGGGTGGACTTGCCGCAGCCCGATTCTCCTACCAGGCCCA
>CAZNRB010000127.1:0-4192 GCA_964575405.1 uncultured Synergistaceae bacterium
TTTGCCGAGGAGGTCTGTGCTATGACAAAGGAACTGTGGCTCACCCTTTCCGATGGGAGCCGGTGGAAGGGCCAGGGATATCTGCCCCGTCCCGTTGAGGGCGAGGTGGTGTTTTCCACGGCCTCGGGGGGCTATCCCCAGGCCCTGTCGGATCCGTCGTTTTGCGGTCAGATCCTGGTCTTCGCCTTTCCTCCCCAGGGGATCTACGGCGTCGACGGCGACCTAGAAAGCCTCCGTCCCTGGGTGACCGCTGCGGTGGCCGACGCCCTGGAGGGCACCAAGGCGGGGGACTTGGAGCCTCTGTTCCGCTGGATGGAGCGCAGCGAGACGCCGCTGGTCTGGGGCTTTGACACCCGCCAGATAATCCTGCGGGTCCGGGCCAGCAAGACCCTGATGGGCCGGTTGGACTGGGAGGCGGTAACGCCGGCCATGGCTTCCCTTCCCGACGATATGGTCAGCCGGGTCTCCTGCCCTGGCCTGGAGGTCCTGGGCGACGGGGACCTTACCATCGGGGTGGTGGATTACGGCGTCAAGCTGGGGATCCTGCGGAACCTCTTGGCCAGGGGCTGCCGGGTTCTGCGCTTTCCCAACAGCACCACTGCCGATGAACTTCTCTCGGCGGGCCTCGACGGCCTCCTGCTCAGCAACGGCCCCGGCGATCCGGCGGTGCTGAAAAAGGAGACCCAGACAGTGCGGGAGGTGCTTGGGCGCCTGCCGGTCTTTGGCGTCTGCCTGGGCAACCAGCTCCTGGCCCAGGCCTGCGGCGCCAAGACTAAAAAGTTGCCCTACGGCCACAGAGGTGTCAATCACCCGGTGATCGACGTGGCCACCGGCCGAAGCCTGTTGACCAGCCAAAACCACCAGTACGCCGTCGACGAAGCCACCTTGGAGGGCACGGGGCTCCAGGTGGCCTTTCGCCACCTCGGTGACGGCACCATCGAGGGATTGCGCCACCTGGAGCTGGACGCCGAGAGCGTCCAGTTCCATCCCGAGGCCTCTCCCGGTCCCAGAGACGGCTCTTACCTTTTCGACCAGTTTATCGCCCGAGCCAGGGCCTTCAAGGAGAATCGATAATGGGCACCAATAAAGCGGGAAATAACGAAGAAAACAAAAGGGCGAACAAGGCGGCCAATAGAACGGTGCTCGTCCTGGGCTCAGGGCCCATCCGGATCGGCCAGGCCGCGGAGTTCGATTACGCCGGCACCCAGGCCTGTAGGGCCCTGAAAGAAGAGGGATGCCGGGTGGTGCTGCTGAACAGCAATCCCGCCACGATCCAGACCGACAGTTCGGTGGCCGATAGCGTCTACCTTCGGCCTCTGACGCCGGAGGTGGTGGAGGATATCCTCCAGAAGGAGCGGCCCTGGGGTGTGGTGGCCACTCTGGGGGGTCAGACGGGGCTGAACCTCTGCATGGACTGCCAAAGGCTGGGCCTTTGGGAAAAGTACGGTTGTCAGGTTCTGGGAACCGATCCCGAGGCCATCCAGAGGGCCGAGGCCCGGGAACCCTTCCGCAGCGCCATGATCGCTGCCGGCGAGCCGGTGGTGGAGAGCCAAGGCATCGGGACTCTCGAGGAGGCCCGGGCCTTCACGGCCCAGGTGCCCTATCCGGTGATCCTGCGGCCCGATTTCACCCTGGGAGGCACCGGCAACTCGGTGGTCTGGAGCGCCGAGGAGCTGGAGGATAAGGTGGCCGAGGCCCTGGAGGCTTCGCCGGTTCATCGGGCCCTGATCGAGCGCTACCTCAAGGGCTGGCGGGAGATCGAAGTGGAGGTGGTCCGCGACGGCGACGGCAACTCCCTGGCGGTGTGCAGCATGGAAAACCTGGATCCCATGGGCGTCCACACCGGCGACTCGGTGGTGGTCTCGCCGGTGCTGACCCTTACGGACCGGCAGTGGCAGATGATCCGATCGGCTGCGCTCCACACCGTGGCGGTGCTGAACATCCGCGGCGCCTGCAACGTCCAGTTCGCCCTGGCCCCCGACGGCGAGAGCTACTACATCATCGAGGTGAACCCTCGGGCCAGCCGCTCCAGCGCCCTGGCCAGCAAGGCCACGGGCTACCCCATCGCCCGGATGGCCACCAAGATCGCCCTGGGACTGAAGCTCACCGAGATGGCCAATCCCGTCACGGGAATCGGCAGCGCCTTGGCAGAGCCAGCGCTGGACTACGTGGTGGTCAAATACCCCTCCTGGCCCTTCGACACCTTTCCCCAGGCCGATCCCTCCCTGGGTCCCCGGATGAAGGCCACCGGCGAGGTGCTGGCCTTGGGCAGGACCTTCGCCGAGGCCCTGATGAAGGCCAGTCGCTCCCTGGAGCGGGGCCGGGCCCTTCCCAACCCCAAGCTGAGGGACTGGAACGAGGACGAGCTGTGGTATCACGTCCTGACTCCCACCAACCGCCGCGTCGAGGCCCTGGCCGAGCTGTTACGTCACGGCGTTTCACCCGAGACCTTGGCCCAACGGACGGACATACAGCCCTACTTTATAGAGCAGATCCAGCGGATCCAGGAGGCCCAGACGGCCCTGGAGGAACGGGGGCTCCAGGACGGCCTGGCTCTGGAAGCCAGAAAGCTGGGCTTTACGCCCCGGCAGATCGCCGAGGCAGCAGGCTGCGATGTCGGTTCTGTAGAGGCTTTGTTGGAACAGCGGGACTGCACCGTGGGCTTTAGGGAGGTGGACGGCTGCGCCGGCGAATCCCCTTCAGGATCGGGCTACTATTACGGCTCCGTGGGCGCCTCCAGCGATCCCTGGGAGCCTCAGCCTGGAGGGGTGCTGGTGTTGGGTTCGGGGGCCATCCGCATCGCCCAGGGCGTGGAGTTCGACTACTGCTGTGTCAAAGCCGTGGAGGCCCTGCGCCGCCGGGGGATACGGGCCATCATGGCCAACGTGAACCCCGAGACGGTGAGCACCGACCACGACCTTTCCGACGGCCTCTACGTGGAGCCCCTGACGGTGGAAGACATCTCGGCGGTGATCCGGCGAGAGCAGCCCCGGGGTGTCTTGGCCTGCTTCGGCGGCCAGACGTCGCTGCGGCTGGGGCTGGACCTAGCCGTAGCCGGCGTCCCGCTGCTGGGGCCCGGCGCCGACGTGATCGACGCCGCCGAGGACCGGGGGCGGTTCAACGGACTGCTCAAGGAAATCGGCGTGCCCGAGCCCGAGGGCGCTGCCGTATCTTCTATGGAAGAGGGCCTGGCGGCGGCTCGACGGCTGGGTTTTCCCCTGATGGTGCGGCCCAGCTTCGTCATCGGCGGCGTGGCCATGCAGGCGGTGTTCAACCTCAAGGACTTCAGCCAGGTGTTGCTGGAGGCCTTTCAGGCCGTGCCGGGCCAGAAGATCATGGTGGACCGCTTTATCCCGGGGCGGGAGCTGGAGGTGGACGCCCTCTGCGACGGCCCTGACGTGCTGATTCCAGGCATTTTCGAGCACATCGACCCCTCAGGGATCCATTCCGGCGACTCTATCGCCACCTTCCCGTCCTTTTCCCTGACCGAGGCCCAGCGCCGGGAGATCCTGGACATCGTGGCCAAGATCTCGGCCAAGCTGGACGTCCACGGCCTCCTGAACGTCCAGTTCGTCCTTCGCGACGGCCAGTTCTGGGTCATCGAGGCCAATCCCCGGGCCAGCCGGACGGTGCCCATCGCCAGCAAGATCTCCGGCGTTCCCATGGTGGATATCGCTGTGGGCTTGGCCCTGGGGGAGAAACTGGCCGACGCCGGTTGGGGCCTGGGACTGCTGCCTCTGGAGGGAATCTGGAGCGTCAAGGTGCCGGTGTTTTCCAACGACAAACTGCCAGGCATCGATCCCAAACTGGGGCCCCGGATGATGTCCACCGGCGAGAGCCTGGGCGTGGCCGACAACTTGGCCGACGCCTTGGTGGAGGGTCTGCGGGGCGCGGGCTGGAACCCGCCGGCCCGGGGAAGATTGTTGTTAAGCGTGGCCGACGGCAGCAAACAGGAGGCCCTGTCGGTGGCAGTCCAGTTCAAGGCCCTGGGCTGGCATGTTGACGGTACCGAGGGCACAGCCAAATTTTTGAACCGCTGGGGCCTTCACGCCGGATCGGTGGAAAAACACGGCCCCCTGATGGAGCGGCTCCGCAACGGGGACTGGGACATGATCCTCAACATCCCCGGCGGCAGCGGCGAGCACACCGCCGACGGGGCGGCGTTGCGGCGCTGCGCCTGCTCCGCCGGGAT
>CAZNRB010000128.1:0-4173 GCA_964575405.1 uncultured Synergistaceae bacterium
ACCACCATGACGGCCACCTTGGAGTCGCCGGCGCTGATGATCCGCTCCTCGCCCCGGAAGTTGTTCTTCGAGTCATCTACCTTCACGCCCATGTAGCCCAGGTTCTCGGTGGCCATGAGCCGCAGGGCCGGGCAGTTCTCGCCGATACCGGCGGTGAAGACTATAGCGTCCACGCCGCCCATGGCAGCAGCGTAAGCGCCGATGTACTTGGTGATGCCGTAGGAGAGCATCTTGAAGGCCAAGGTGCATTTAGGATCGCCCTTTTCCATGCCCGATTCGATGTCCCGCAGGTCGCTGCTGACGCCGGAAATGCCCAAGAGACCGCTTTCCTTGTTCATGATCCTATCGGTGGCCTCCAGGCCCTCTTTCCCGGCTATAAAGGATACCACCGAGGGGTCCAGGTCGCCGCAACGGGACCCCATGAGTAGTCCCGCCACAGGGGTAAAGCCCATGGAGGTATCCACGCTCTTGCCCTTGTCCACGGCGGTGATGGAGCTGCCGTTGCCCAGGTGGCAGGTGATGATCTTCAGCTCCTCTATGGGCTTGCCCAGGATCTGGGCGGCCCGGTTGGCCACGAAGAAATGGCTGGTGCCGTGGAAGCCGTAGCGGCGAAGGCCGTACTTTTCGTAGTAGCTGTAGGGCACTCCGTAGGTGTAGGCGTAGTCAGCCATGGTCTGGTGGAAAGCCGTGTCGAAAACGCCCACCTGAGGTACCTTGGGCAGGGCGTCGGTGATGGCGTTGATGCCGATGATGTTAGCGGGGTTATGGAGCGGAGCCAAGGGGATGCACTCCTCCAATGCAGCCATCACATCGCCGTTGATAACCACAGAACCGGCGAACTTCTCGCCGCCGTGGACTACCCTATGGCCCACGGCGCTCAGCTCGTCCAGGCTCTTGAGCACGCCGTGGTTGCCGTCAAGGAGGGCTTCCAGAACCAGCTTGACGGCAACCTTGTGGTCGGGGATCGCCGTCTCTTGGACCACAGCGTTCTGGCCCGTCTTGGTGTGCTTCAGCCGGGATCCGTCTATGCCTATACGCTCTACCAAGCCCTTGGCCAGGACCTGTTCGTCGTCCATGTCGAAAAGCTGATACTTCAGAGAAGAGCTTCCGCAGTTGATTACCAGAACCTTCATCGTAAAAACCTCCTTGACGTTGACGCCCACGTTGGCGTATATCAAAACAGCACCCCAAGGCAAAAAGCCCGGAGGAAATAAAGATGGAACATCAAAAACCGGTGATAGCCATAGTGGCCGAGTACAACCCCTTTCACCTGGGACACCGCTATCAGATTGAGGAAATTCGCCGCCGAACCGATCCCTGGGGGATCGTGGTCCTGCTGTCCACAGCGTTCCTACAGCGAGGCGCGCCGGCGCTGCTGGACAAGTGGGTCCGCGCCGAGATGGCCCTGCGGGGCGGTGCCGATCTGGTGATCGAGCTTCCCATACCCTATTGCTGCCACAACGCCGGCGTCTTCGCATCCGGCGCCGCGGCGCTGATAGACTCTATGGCCATCGTGGGGACCTTGAGCTTCGGCATGGAAGAAATTCCTGTGAATCTGAAAACAATCGTCAGTATTTTATGCCAGGAACCGATTCCTTTCAAGGGTGCCCTCAAGGCTTTTCTCGATAGCGGCTGTTCCTACGCCGAAGCCCGGGCCCTGGCGGCCGACCGGCTCTGTCCCGGCGCCGCCTCCTTTCTGAGACAGCCCAACAATACCCTGGCGGTAGCCTACGCCGAAGCCTTGTCGCGGCGCCGGTCGGCCATAACATTGCTGCCAATTCAACGCCGGGGCGGGGGCTACCACAGCCAGGCCATGGATGGCCCCCTGCCTAGCGCCGCGGCGATCCGCCGAAGCCTCGAAGAAGGCCAAATCGAAAGGGCCTACGAAGCCCTGCCGCCACCGTCGGCAGAGCTGTTGAAAGAAGCCCTGTCCGCCGGCCGGTGCTGCTTCGGCTGGAGGCCCCTGTGGAGCGCCATAAGGCTGCTGCTGCTCCGTTCTTCAGCGGAGGAGCTCCGGGAATTCGCCGAAATGGGCGAAGGAGTGGAACACCGTTTCCTGAGGGCCGCTACCGGCTGTAATAGCCTCCAGGAGCTGGTAGAGGCCGTGGCCAGCCGACGCTACCCCCGCACCAGGGTCCAGCGCCAGCTGATCCACTTTCTGTTGGGGTTGAAACACCGGCAGAACCGGGAATTTCAGTCCAGGGGACCGGCCTATATCCGCCCTCTAGCCATGAACCGCCGGGGGCGAGAGATGTTGAAGACCCTAAAGGGCCGCAGCTCCATGCCGGTCCTCTCCAGGGCCGGCGACAGCGCAGACAGCTACAGCCGCTCCATGGTACAGTTAGAGTTTCGGGCCGCCCGGATCTGGGAATCCCTGGTGGCCAATCCCGATTGGGACCGGGAGCTGAAGGCCCGGCCCGTGATGATCTAACCCTTTGGGATCAGACCCTGGGCGGCTCAGCCCTGGGGAAGCGCTCTCGCAGGCGGCGATAGACCCCCGGCGGGACCATGCCCTGGACAGAACCGCCGAAGTGAAAGGCGTCCTTGACGGCGTGGCTCGACAGATAGGAGTACTCTGCCTCAGTCACTATAAAGAGTGTCTCCATCTCCGGGGCCAGCTGGCGGTTCATCTGGGCCATCTGAAACTCGTACTCGAAATCCGACAGTGCCCTGAGGCCCCGGATCACAACCCGGCTCTGGCGCTGCCGCAAAAAGTCCACCAACAGCCCCGTAAAGGAATCTACCGTCACGTTGCCCAGATGGCTCAGGGCCTCCTGGACCATCTGTTGCCGCTCCTCCAGGCTGAAGGCTGAGTTCTTAGCTGGATTGACCAAAATGGCCACGATGAGCTCGTCGAACAGCGAAGCCGCCCTTTCGGCGATGAAAATATGGCCGTTGGTGATGGGATCAAAGGATCCCGGATAGACCGCCCGTAGGCCCTTCACGGCGCCAGTCCTCCCCTCGTTTCGATTCCGCTTCTAATTCTGCTTTTGCCCCTGCCGCGCCTTCCTGGCAAAGCACCAAAAAGGAGAGTGCTGAAATTCCGTAACGCCGCCGGTCCACCAGCTCCCAGGGAGAACCGTCCAGGTTCAGGGCCTCGTCGCGGCTGCTCTCCAGCACCACCAGTCCCCTTGGCTTTAAGATTTCCCTATAACGGCCCAAAAGGCCCGGCAACTCTGCCATCCACCGCAGATCATAGGGAGGATCGGCGAAGATCACGTCGAAGCGGTGGCCTCGTTTCTCCAGCCAGGCCAGGGCACGGCGGACGTCCATGCACAGAGCCAAGTGGTCCCTGCCGCCCAGATCCGCGCGAATAGCCGCGGCCCGGTTCCGCAAGAGCTCCACGGTGACCACCGAGGCCCCCCGGTCCCGGGCCGCGGAAGCCACCCGGCCGGTGCCGGAAAAGAGGTCCAGAAAGGCTTTGCCCTCCAGAGAGCCCTGGATAGAGCCCAGGATGTTAAACAGAGCCTGGAGAGTCTTCTCCATGGTGGGCCGAACCTCCTTCATCGCCCGGCGATCCTGTCTGCCAGGTCCTGGATGGCAAGGCGTACCGACGGCGTCAGATAGGGCATATGGACGCCGTCGAGCTTCACCAGGGTGGCGTCGTCCTTGAGGACTATCTTGGAATAAAATTTCTGTTCGAAGCCGCCGTCGGTGCAGATCGTTTCCACCAACAGCACATCGCCGTTGCCGTAGAGCTCCCGAAAGGTCCAATAACCAGGGCCCTCTTTGGTATCGCACTGGCCTGTCAGCCCCTTGATCCGGTCCTTCAGGCTCTCTAAGGTCACGGCCACCGCCGGCACCAGTCTCACGTGCATTTCCTCTAGTCCTCCCGTCACAAGGCGGCCAATCGTCCAGGGCCTGCGCTTCTCAAAGTAGAGATGGTGAATGTCCTTGCCCATGGCCAACCATTTGCCCTCGTACTTGGTGGTGATCTCCCGCCGGAAGTTCAGCTTTCGCTGGGCCATGACCAGCGCCTGATGAGATCCCAGGGCCTGCTCCACTTCGTCGGCGTACCACCCTTCGTCAGTGGCCAGCTCGAAGGCTCCGCCCAATCGAAGCACCGCAGCGATGGTAGACGAAAAGCCCTCCGCCGTGACCCTGCGGCGGGCGTGGCGCTCCTTGGGCCAGGGACAGGGAAAGCTCATGTAGATCCGCTCCACCGTCTCGTCG
>CAZNRB010000129.1:0-4034 GCA_964575405.1 uncultured Synergistaceae bacterium
TCTACCAGCCCCCTAGGGCTTTGGCAATAGGCGGCCTCACCCAGCGGGGCAGAAAGGGGGCCTAGCCCTCCAAAATCCGCCCTCCGGCCTTTCGGATCGGGGGGCCTTTTCGTCTCCAGCGCCGCCGGTATCTAAGGGGCCAAAAACGTGGAGCCCCTGCCTTCGGGCTGGGGATCCTGGTTTCGGTATAATAGGTTTCGATATGATCTCAACGCCTCGAGGGGGTAAGCTTTGTGATGAGGAACCGACGCTATGGGGCCCTGGCTTTGGGGCTGTCGCTGCTGGGCCTTTTTGTGTTGCTGCTGGAGCCAGGGGCACGGTCGTTGCTGTGGCGCACCTTGGCCCTGCCCTGGTTGTTCAGCCTGGCCTCCTGGCTCAGCCCCCGGCCGCTGAAAAGGCTTCCCCTGGCGCTGGTGCTGCTGGTCTGGGCTGCCGAGAGCCTTCGCTGGCTCCTGACGGGTCAGGCCGAGGTGGTCAACGGCTTTTGCGCCTTTATAGGCTACGTCTCTCTGGAGCTGTGGGAGCGATCCGACGCCATCCCCCTGCCGGGGAAGCAGCGCCGGGAGGGGCCCTAGACCTGGCAGCTCTCTCTCGCCAGGGCCTCCAGCCGCTGGATCAGGGGATGACCCCGGCGGATCAGCTTGCCCTGGCGATCCACGAAGGCGTGTTCCGTCGTGGCCTCGGCGGCCAGCCGGCCCTGGGGCGTCAGGAGCCGATACCGGAAGGTCACGCTGTGGCTTCGTAGCTCTGCCAGGGCGGTCTCCAGCTCCGCCTCGTCGTCGTAGTGCAGCGGTGCCTTGTAGCGGCACTGGGCCGACACCAGGGGCAGAAAGAGCCCCTGCTCCTCCCAGAGGGAATAGGGCATCCCCCAGGCCCGGCACAGCTCGGTGCGGCCAGCCTCGAACCAGACGAAGTAATTGCTGTGGTGGGCGATGCCCATCTGGTCGGTCTCGGCGTAGCGGACCAGGATTTTCATGCGCACCCCTTCCATGGCTTTCCTCTCCTTCCCAAAGACTCCAAAGACGGCCCCGGCCTGGCTCCTGCCGGGGCGTGGCGGAGTCTTGGGAAGTATTATATAATACCGGTGCCGCGGAGAGATGGCCGAGTGGTCTAAGGCGGCGGTCTTGAAAACCGCTGGACGTCAGTCCCAAGAGTTCGAATCTCTTTCTCTCCGCCAAAAAGCCTTTGCCTTTCCCTTTATAGACTGAAGATAAAATCCTCTTCCCCTTTACCCACTTGGAAGCGCTGGCGGTGCTTCGCCGTAAAACAGGCTGGGCCCCGCTCCGCGGAATCAGTCGCCGAGAGAGGAAGCCCTCGCCGTCTTCGCCAAAGTCTAAGCCCCCCGCCGCTGTATCGGCAGGGGGCTTTTGCGACGAGGATTTGGACGAGGGCTTGGATATAAGGCAAAGAAGCGTATTGACCCGCTCTGTCCTTCCGCCTATAATCTAACTATCTTCTCCCCCTTGGGGCTAACGGGCGTACCCGTTGCAGCAGCTCCAAGGGGGTTATTTTTATAGGATCCTCCCATCTATTCTTCCATTCCCTCTTTTTTAAATTATCAGTCTTGCTAGTCTTTCAAACTAGCGCTAAAGTCAGTACAATAAAAAGGTTCTTACTACAAAACACCTAAAGAAATTCGGGGCAAAAAGAAAAAAAATTCAGCAAAAAGGGACGGAAAAAACGCTCAATGTAGAAGGATTTTCTGTTTTGACGTACTGTCAAGGCCCATGGAGGTGGCCCTCAAGTTCAAACTAGGGTAGAAGGATATTCTATTTTTCTTCGTCTATCTCAGCTAGGAGGCAATATATGCAGATAACCCCATCAAACCTCATCGAAGTAGAGCTGATCTAGCACTATCCAGCTTTGTGTAGTTGGTGCCGGAGGCGAGACTCGAACTCGCACAAGGGTCCCCCCTCGGAGGATTTTGAGTCCTCTGCGTCTACCATTCCGCCACTCCGGCACGGCGTGGATCACCGATATTTTTACCACAGCCTGCCGTTTTCGTCCAGGGGGAGAAGGTGATAATATGGCGCCGATGAGGTTTTTAACCGAGGAGATGAAGCGATGAGCGATCTGTGGATTACCACCAAGGGCGGCGACAAGGGGATGACGTCCCTATGCGACGGCACCAGGGTGGCCAAGGACGACAGCCGAGTGGAGCTCTACGGCACTGTCGACGAGTGCCAGGCCCACATCGGCCTGGCCCGGGGACTCTGCGACGTCCCGGCCATAGCCCAGCGGCTGGAGACCATCGAGAAGGACCTCTACCGGCTGATGGCCCATTTGGCTCTCTGTCCCGATTCGCCAGCGCCCGAGGTGGCGACGTTGGACCAGATGATCCAGGAGGCCCGCCAGGTCTGCCGGGATCCCTTCGCCTTCGCGCTGCCGGGCCAGTCCGCTGTCGTGGGAGCCCTTCACGTGGCCCGCACCGTGGCCCGCCGGGCCGAGCGGCTGGCGGTGGGACTGCTGCGCCAGGGGGCCATTCAGGAGGAGGCCTACATCTATCTGAACCGGCTCTCCGACGGTCTCTATGCCTTGACGCTGTGGCTCCAGGACTTGACGCGGCAGTGACCGGCCTGGGAGGCCCAGGGAATTTGGCGCTCTGAGATCCTTAGCCGGAGCTTTTGGCTTTGCAGATCCATCCGGGACTTTGTATAATGAACACACAAAAAGCCACGGTCGCGAAGGAGGTCCCATGGATGAACAATCCGCTGCATCCCGCTAAGAATATGGATCTTCGGCAGATCGTCTACGAGAAGATCAAGCAGGCCATCGTCGAGGGGATCATCAAGCCGGGAGAGAAATTGTCCGAGGTGGATCTGGCCGAGAAGATGGCGGTGTCCCGCACGCCGGTGCGGGAGGCCATCCGCCAGCTGGCCAAGACTGGCCTGGTGACGCTGGCCCCCCGCAAGGGCGCCTTTGTGACGGTGCCCACCCTGGAGGACGCCTCGTCGCTCTACGAGTTGCGGGAGAACCTGGAGATGTTCGCCGTTGCCCTTATAGCCCCGTCGCCGCCGGTGGTGGAGCTCCAGCGGTTTCGCAAGATCTTCGCCGCCATGGACAACTCCACCGACCCCAAGGCCTACCTACGGGAGGACCGTCGGTTTCACCTCTTTCTCTACGAGGCCACGGGAAACCGCTTTCTCCAGGGGGCCCTGCTGGACCTGATGGACATGATCAACCTCTACCGGCCCTATTCCCTGGGGGACCGGGGCTCCATCGAGCCCCTCTGCCAGGGCCATCTCGACGTCATCGACGCCCTGCTGGACCGCGACGTGGCCCGGGCTCGCCAGGAGATGGGAGCCCACATCCAAATGAACCGCCGCAGCCTGGAGGCCTTTCTGGGGAGCTATCCCATCAGCAGCTGTAGCGGCTGCGGGGCCTGATCATGACCGGGGTCTCCTGGGTCAGCTCGGCGGCGGTGGGGGCTGCCCTGTCGCCGTTGGGGCTCTTTCTCTTGGCTCTTTGTCTGATAGCTCTCTGGCCCTCTCGGCGATGGTCCCTGTCGGGCCGGCGGCGGACGTTGCTGCTGGTGCTGGTGCTGGTCTTCGCCCTGATCTGCACGCCCCGGGTGGGCAAGGGCTTGCTGGGATTGTTGGAGCGCCTAGCGCCTCCTGCGCCGTCGGATTGGTCCAAGCCCCGGGTGGTGCTGGTGCTGGGCGGCGGTGCCGTTGACGAGGGAGCCCGCTACAGCCCATCGCTGTCGGCTCGGCGGCGGCTCAACCAGGGGCTACAGTGCCTGGACTCGGCAGCGGGATCCCGGCTGATGGTTTCGGGCATCGAGAGCCCTCTGCTGGCGCAGTGGCTCCGGGAGGGGGGCTTTCAGGAGGAGATCCTGCTGGAGCGCTACTCCCGCAACACCGGCCAGAACCTGGCCGCCAGCGGGGCCATGTTGGCCCAACTCTATCCCGCCGGGAAGCCTAGGCCCCAGGTCTGGGTGGTCTCGGACCGATACCCCCTCTTTAGAGTGAGCCGCTGGGCCCGGCGATACCTCCGGGGTTTCGAGGTCCAGACCGTGGCAGCACCGTCGCTGC
>CAZNRB010000130.1:0-4027 GCA_964575405.1 uncultured Synergistaceae bacterium
CGGGTGGAGGGCACGTAGGTCCACAGCAGCCAGGCCACCAGCGCCGCCACCAGCACCCAGCCGCCGGAGGCCTTTTTGCAGAACCGGGGGCAGTAGATGTTGGCCAGCAGCAGCACCGTAAAGGGCGTGGTCAGGGCCAGCCCCGAGGTCATGGTCCGCAGGATCCCCACCGCCGTCAGGGCCAGCAGGAAGGACATGACGCTGGTGATCAACACGGCCCAGCGGGACACGGCCACTTCGTTTTTCGCCGTAATGCTGGAGGGCCATAGGCGCTTCCACACGTCCTCTACCAGCAGCATGGAACTGCCCATCAGCAGAGCGATGGCCGTGGACACGTCGGCAGCCCAGAGCGCTGCCAGGAAGATGCCGCCCAGCAGGGGGCTGATGGTGGTGACGATGGAGGGCAGCGCCAGAGCGGCGTTCTCCAGCCCGGGGAAGCGGGCGGCGGCGATGACGCCGAAGAAGGCGCAGAGGAATCCCACGGGGAAGGTCAAAATACCGCCCAGCACGAAGCCCCACCGGGCCGTCTTCTCGTCCTGGGCCGCCAGGGCGATCTGGACCGGACCCTGGGCGCTGCAGGTCTGGGTGATCATCACGAACATCCAGCCGATCATGACGCCCCAGCCGATGCCCTGGATCGGAGCGAACCAGTGGCCTCCCTCGGGCAGAGCCGCCACCACGGCTTCGAAGCCGCCGGCGGAGTTGAAGCTGGCCACCAGCGACAGCACCACGCCGCCGTAGATCACCAGCACGTTCAGCAGGTTGGTGAGGCCGCTGGCCCAGTAGCCGCCGATCAGGGTGATGCCTATAAAGATGACCGCCGAGGCGATCATGCCGCCGTTAAAGGAGAACACCTCGGGCAACAGCGCCGTCAGGATGGCTCCACCGGCCACGTATTGCAGCGACGTGATGGTCATCATCACCAGCAGCTGGATCACGGCGCTGAGGACCCGCACCTTGGGGCCGTAGAGCTTTTCCATGATCTGGGGCACCGTGCGGACCTTCATCTTGCGGAAATGGCCGGCCAGGAACAGCCCCACCAGGATGCCGCCGGTTCCCCAGGCGCCGTTGTACCATCCCGCCGAGATCCCCACGGTGTAGGCCTGTTCGGCCACGCCCACCGTGGAAGCACCGCCCACGGCCAAGCCCGTCAGCATGGCCGCCACCAGCACCGTAGGCAGGTTGCGCCCTGCCAAAAGATAGGACACCAACCCACCGCCCTCGCGGTTCATCTTCCGGGCCGCAACCCAGGAGATCAGCCCCATGGAAAGGCCGTAAACGATCAATATGGCCAGAGGAACGCCGTGCTCAATACCCATAGTCTCCACCTCTTGTCTTTATTCGTCTCGAGCCTGAGGCCCGAACTCCGCCGAAGGCGGAGGCAACCGCTGGTGCCGGCCGAAGCCCGTTCTGCCCTCCCTTCGAAATACAAAAAAGGCGGCTTCCGCGGACCAAAAGCCCGCGAAAGCCGCCTGAAATCAGCCAACGCCAAAGAACTACCGGCGCCGAACTGCCTCCCAGGAGATCCCGCAGGCTCGCCGATAGTAGTAGTAATAGAAAGCGAAGGAACCGAAGCTGTTCGCTGTCCTCACGGGATTCACCTCCTGAAGTAGTCTCGAAAAGCAGTCCCCGGCCTGGTACCAGGCCCGGCGCTTCATCATGTTAATACCTGTGAGCGGTAAAGTCAAGGCGCTGTGAAAAGTTTTTTCCGGCGCTAATTCGTCCTGGCTACTTCAACCTCAACGGCAGGCCGCAGGCGCAGAGGTACACCGCGCTGGCGACAGCGGCTACTCGCTGGTTCAGCCGGCCCACCAGGTCCCTGTATTTGCGGGTCATGGCATCGGCCGGGACTATCCCCATGCCCACCTCATTGGTTACCACCACCACGTGGCAGGGCGGGTTCTGGAGCGCCGAGATCAGTTGGTCGAAATGGGGGTAATTTTCGCCGCTGCCGGGGCCGGTGGCCATGACGTTGGCCACCCAAAGGGTCAGGCAGTCCACCAGCGCCACGGCCTGGGGCGGCAGGCCCTGGAGCGCTCCGGCCAGGTCCAGCGGCGCCTCGATGGTGATAAACCTATCGCCCCGCTCGGACCGGTGCCGGGCGATGCGGTCTTTCATCTCCTCGTCCAGGGCCTGGGCGGTGGCGATAAAGTACCGGCAGCCGTAGGGCTGGCACAGCGACAGGGCAAAGGCGCTTTTTCCGCTGCGGCAGCCGCCGGTGACCAGGGTGACCTGGGGCATCTAGTTTCCTCCTCCACGATAGGCACAATAGGCCGGTTACAGCCTTCGTCAGAATAGGCCCTTGCAGAGGGCAAAGGCGCAGAGCGCCGCCGCCTCGGTGATCTCGCAGAGGGCCCCCAGGGTGTCGCCGGTCATGCCGCCCAGCCGAAGGCGGCAGCGGCGGCAGAAGTAGAGCCCCGGCAACGGGGCCAGAGCCGCCGCCGCCAATCCCGCGGAGCCCGTCAAAAGGACCCACAGCGCCGCCACGGCGGCCAGGCCTCCCCAAAAGTGGGCGGTGCGACAATTTCCCACGAACAGCGCCGCCAGGCCCTGGGGCCTGACGTAGGGGCAAAAGGCCATGGCGCCCAGTTGGGCCAGCTTTCCGGCGGCGGGAGCCAAGAGAAGGCCCCTGATAGCCAGATCGGGGACTTCGGCCAGAGCGGCCACCTTCAGCCCCAAGACCGCCATCAGGGCCAGGGCGCCCATAGCGCCGACGCGGCTGTCCTTCATGATCTCCAGGGCTTGTTCTCGCGGGCGGGAGCTCAGCAATCCGTCGGCGCTGTCGGCCAAACCGTCCAGGTGAAGCCCGCCGTTGAGGGCCGCCAGCGCCGCCACGGCGGCAAAGGCCCGAAACTGCGCCGACAGGCCCATACTTTCCAATCCCAACCAGGCCAACGCCGCCAAGGCCCCCAGAGTCAAGCCTATTGCCGGAAAGAAGGCCACCGACCGGCCCAAGTCCTCCGCCGAGAAGGGGCCCTTTAGGGGTATCCGCGTGAAGAACTGAAGGCCTGCCAACAGGGGCCGGATCAGGGCGCACATGTCAGATCCTGCCGGCCACGCCGGACTCTTCGAAGGTAGGCAGCTCCGTCAGTATCCGCCGCGCCGCCTCCACCAGGTGGATGGCCAAAGCGGCCCCGGATCCCTCGCCGAGGCGGAGGCCCAGGTCCAGCAGAGGCCTTTTTCCCAGGCGCTGCAGCGCCGCTCCGTGGCCTCCTTCGGCGCTGCGGTGGGAGGCGATCATGTAGTCGCAACAGGCCGGCGCCAGAGCTTGGGCCAGCAGCGCCGCTGCCGCGGCGATAAATCCGTCTAGCAGCACCGGCTTTTTCTGAGCCGCCGAAGCCAATATAAGGCCGGCGATGCCGCCGATCTCGAAGCCTCCAACCTTGGCCAACACGTCCAGGGGGTCCGAAGGGTCGGGGCTGTTGACCTCCAGGGCTCGGCGGATCACCTGGACCTTCTGGAGCCGTCCCTCCTCGGAAAGGCCCGACCCTCGGCCCGTCACCTCGTCGGGGTCCAGGCCCAACATGACGGCGGCTACTGCGCTGCTGGGGGTGGTGTTGCCCACGCCCATCTCGCCGGTGGCGAAAAGGTCCGTCCGCTCCGCCAAAATATCGGCGATCTCGATGCCCCTCTCGATGGACTGGAGCGCCTCCTGCCGGGTCATGGCCGGTCCCTGGGAGAGGTCCCCGGTCCCCCGGGCGATTTTGCGCCGGAAAAAGCGGCTCTCGTCGATGCCTTCCAGGTCCCCCAGGACACCCAGGTCCACGGCATAGACCTGGGCTCCGGCCTGGCGGCCCAAGACGCAGACGCTGGCCTTGCCCGAGGCGATGTTCCGGGTCACCTGGTCAGTCACGATCTGGGGGTAAGGCGCCACTCCCTGGGCCCAGACGCCGTGATCGGCTGCAAAGGCCACGATGCTGCGGCCCTCCAGCCGGGGAGTCGA
The DNA here is from genome assembly GCA_964575405.1 of uncultured Synergistaceae bacterium. GTDB lineage: Bacteria > Synergistota > Synergistia > Synergistales > Dethiosulfovibrionaceae > CAZCKP01. Next base: position 3,944 of record CAZNRB010000130.1, read on the forward strand.
GGTCCTCCCCATGGCGGCCAGCTCCGCCGCCAGGTCCATCAGCTGCCCCAGGGCCCAATGGGGCATAGTCAGCCGGTTCAGCCG
>CAZNRB010000131.1:0-4003 GCA_964575405.1 uncultured Synergistaceae bacterium
TGTTGCTGTCCAAGGCCGGCGTATCGGTGACCTACATGGCCGCCGGTAGAGGCGGCGCCGCCCCCCAGGAGACCACTGTGGCGGTGGTCAACCTGCTGAGCGCTCCTCAGCTGCAGAAGTTCTTGGCCGACTTCGTCAAGACCTACATCAACTTCGCGCCTCTGGGGTTGATCATGGTGATGACCTTGGGTATCGCGCTGCTGGAACAGAGCGGCCTGATCTCGGCCTTTATGCGCAAGACCATCATGGGCGCTCCTTCTTGGGCTGTCACAGCCACGCTAGCGGTGGTGGGTATCAACGCCAATCTGGCCTCTGACGCCGGAATCATCTTCACGCCGGCCATCGGCGGCGCCGTGTTCAAGGCCCTGGGCCGCAACCCCTGGGTGGGCATTGCTACGGGCTTCGCTGCGGGTTGTGGCGGCTTCACTGCCAACTTCTTCGTGGCCGGCACCGACGCGTTGCTGGCGGGCATCACCCAGTCGGCGGCCGACAGCATGGGCATCGTGGCTCCTACTCACCCCCTGATCAACTGGTACTTCCTGGTGGTGGCCACGGTTATCCTGACCTTCGCTACCACCTGGGTTACCGAGAAGTTCACGGTGAAGCAGTTCGGCGACACCATCGGCACCCTGGACGCCTCAGCTCTGGCTGAGCACGCCATCACCGACGATGAGAACCGGGGCCTCAAGTACGCTATGTACATGACCATCATGCTGATTCTGCTGTTGCTCTATCTGACGGTGCCCCAGGGCGCGTTCTTCCGCAACCCCACCACGGGGACCATCGTGCCCTCGTCGCCGTTGCTCAGCGGCATCATCGCCGTGTTGTTCTTCTTCTTCTTCTTCGTGGGCATAGCCTACGGCATCGGCGCCCGGACCATCAAGACTATGAACGACGTGCCCAAGCTCATGCAGAAGGGCTTGGCCGGCGGCGTCAGCTTCCTGGTGGTGGTGTTGCCCGCTTCGATGTTCGTCCAGCTCTTCGCCTCCAGTAACCTCACCACGGTGTTAGCCGTCAGCGGAGCCGAGTTGCTGCAGACCATGAACCTTGGCGGCGTGCCGCTGCTGCTGATGTTCATCATCTTCGTGAGCTTCATCAACCTGTTCATGATCAGCGGCTCCGCCAAGTGGCTCATCCTGGCGCCCATCTTCGTGCCCATGTTCTCGGTGGTGGGCTTTAGCCCCGCCCTGTCCCAGATGGCCTACCGGATCGGCGACAGCTCCACCAACATCATCTCGCCGCTGTCCTACTACCTGCCGGTGATCATCGGCCTGTTGGAGCAGTACCGCCCCGAGGGCAACACCCAGAAGGTGGGCATCGGTACCGTGGTCTCCATGGCCATGCCCTACTCCATGGCCTACCTGGCCTGCTTCACCGTCCAGCTGGTGGTGTGGTACCTCCTGGGGCTGCCGCTTGGACCTGGAACGGGCTGCATCCTCTAGGACTTTGTAGAAATTGGACTTGACCCCGGGGCCAAAAAACGGACCTGGAGTAGCGAAAGCGCCGCCGACACTGTGTCCGGCGGCGCTTTTTCGTTCGTTTTGTCCCTTGCGGCGGCGTTAGATGTAGCTAAATGTAGGAAACAGTCTCCGACAGGTCCTTGCGCTTGAAATGGTTAGGCAATGGCGTTCCCTCTTGAGCCCCGTAGCCCAGGTCCAGGAACATCACCACCTCTTCGTTCTCCGGCAGCCCCAGTTCCTTGGCTGCCTTCTGGGGGTCGAAGAAGTTGACCCAGCAGCTGTCCACCCCCATAGCGGCGGCGGCCAACATCATGTGGGTGGCCACGATGGAACTGTCCTCCACGCCCGAATCCCGCTGTCCTCCAGGATAGATATAGACCTGATCCTTCCGGTAGGCCACTATCAACACCGTCTTGGCGTGATACCGGCAGGGGGTGATCTTGTCGATCTTTTCCAGACTCTCCGGCGATTGGGCCACGTAGATGCGCTGTCCCTGCAGGTTCTTGGCCGTAGGGGCCAACCGTCCCGCTTCCAGCACGGTCTGGAGCTGCTGGGGCTCCACCGCCCGGCCGTCGAAGTGCTTGCAGGAATAGCGCTGCCGCAGGATTTCCAAAAACTCCATGGCTACCACTCCTTTTTTGGGTCCTATTGCAGATATTATACTACCAGCTAAGATCAGAGGCCCTGGCCGCAGAGCCTGAAGAGCTTGCGGCGGAGGACAAAATACGCCGCCATCATGGCTGCGCCGGTGACGATCCACGTGGCTGGATAGACCAGCATGAGGGTCCGGAAATGGGGGAACAGCGGGAAAAGCACCAGGACCCAGATCACCCGGAACAGACAGGTCCCGATCAGAATGATGACGGCAGGCACCACCGAGCATCCCATGGCCCGCAGCGACGAGCCGCCGGACTCGTAGAAGCTGTTCATCCAGGCCAAAGCCGCGGCGTACTTCATCCGGATCAGCGCGGCAGCGATCACAGCCTCGTCGGTGCTGTAGATGCCTATCAGAGCCCTGGGAGCCAGAATGTATACCACCGTCATAGATCCCGAAAAGGCCAGGCTCAGGCCCAGGCAGAGCCTAAAAATCCTCTTGCACCGCTCCACCTTACCGGCGCCGTAGTTCTGGCTGGTGAAGGTCACCGATGCCTGGGAGAAGGCGCTGATCGTGAAATAGGCGAAAATCTCGTAATACCAGGCTATGACGCTTCCTGCCATGGTGGCGGGGCCAAAGCTGTTGACGGCGTACTGGACGCACAGATTGGACAGCGAAAAAGCCATGCCCTGAACGCCCGCAGGCACGCCGATGGCCAGGATCAGCGACAAACTGCGCCAGTCCAAGGCGATCCTGCGAGGGTAGAGCCGGAAGGGCCGGTCTTCCTTCAGCAGAAAACGGACCACCAGTCCCGAGCTCAAAGCGTTGGACACAACCGTGGCTATGGCCACACCAGCCACGTCCAGGTGGAACACCACCACCAACAGCAGGTTAAGCACCACGTTCAGCACACCGGCGGCCATGAGCACGTAGAGGGGCCGCCGGGAGTCGCCTTTGCTCCGCAGGATGGCGGCGCCGAAATTGTAGACCATGATGAAGGGCACGCCGGCAAAGTAGATCCGCAGGTACAGCGTGGCCTGGTCCACCACGTCGGCAGGCATCCGCAGCAGTGCCAGCGCTGGTTTTACGATGCCGTTGGCCACCAGGGCCACGGCTACCCCGCTGATCAGGGCGATAGCCATGGCGCAGTGCAGCGCCTTTTGGACCGACTCTTCCTCTCCCCGGCCGATCTTGCGGGCAATTACCGCGTTGGCGCCGATGGAAAGGCCCACGAAGAAGTTGATAAACAGGTTCACCAAAGGGCCGGTGCTGCCCACGGCCGCCTGGGCCGTGTGGCCGGCGAAGCGCCCTACCACCGCCACGTCGGCTGAGTTGAAAAGCTGCTGCAATAGGCTGCTGGCCGCTATAGGCATGGCAAAGATCAAGAGCTTGTCCCAGAGCGAGCCGTTAAGCATGTCGATTTTGTGGTTCCTCGAAGGTACTTTCAGTTCCCTTTCCCGTTCCATAATCCCATTCTCTTTCCTTAATTAGATTAGGTTTTATCAGGTTCCACTGACCTCGCCAAGGCTTGGCCGCCTGGGCCCTCAAGGGTCTACAGTTCCCCGGCCTGTTTTCGAAGCCCTCCCAAGGGCAGCCGCCCATGAGGTCAGAGTTATAGCGGTTTCATTGTACTATGATTTTTGAGAACATCAATATATTTTTTGCAATTCATCTCTATATTGACAAGGCTCCTATCGGATGATAAAGTGAAAAAAAGCACGTTACCTTTGTCACAAGAGGAAGGGGATAGTCATGAAAGGTTACGCAATGTTGAAGATCGGGCAGTCGGGATGGATCGAGAAGGACGTTCCGGCCTGCGGGCCCATGGACGCCATCTGCAAGCCCTTGGCAGTGGCCATCTGCACTTCCGACATCCACACCCTCTGGGAAGGCGCCATCGGCGAGCGCCACAACATGATCCTGGGCCACGAGGGCTGTGCCGAAGTGG
>CAZNRB010000132.1:0-3976 GCA_964575405.1 uncultured Synergistaceae bacterium
AGCCCGACAGCCGCTTCGACGTGGACGGCTACGACCTGACGGCCACGGTGGCCCTGGACCCTTGGGACGCTGCCCTGGGAGGCACTGTGACGGCGCCCACCCTGGACGGATCGGTGAAGGTCAAGGTCCCGGCCGGCACCCAGCAGGGGACCAGGCTCAGGATTCGCGGCAAGGGCCTGCCCATGCGGGACCCTTCGCTGTGGGGGGACCTCTTCGCCAGGGTGGAGATCCGGATCCCCAAGGCCATGACCGAGGCCCAAAGGGAGGCCTGGCGGAAGCTCCAGTCCCTGGCCTAGAGTAGAGGAGACCGGTCTGGTCCTATTCGTAGCGGACCACCAGGGCGATCAAAAGTCCCTGGTTGGACTTGGCCCGGCGGATATAGGTCCGAACGGCCTCCTCGCCCAGTCCTGCCATTCGGGCACGGCTGCGGACCTTGGCTTCCAGGTCTTGCCAAAATTTTCCTTCGGGAAGGCCCCTTTCGGCCAGGCTCTGGCGGGGCACCGCGGAAAAGAGGACCTGCACGTTGTCGTCCCAGCGCCCTGTGGTGCTGGCTTCCACGGACCATTGAGATTTCAGAGAACTCACTAAAAAGCCGCCTCCCTTGGGTTCGACAAAAAGCCGACTGTTTTTGGATGATTTATGTTATAATCAGGCTGAGGTAACTGTCAATATTCTAGGAGGTCGAAACCTATGAACATCAGCGAAGTCATCAGAAGCGGCGATTGGAAAGTCGAGAAGCATGTGCCCGTCATCGAGGCGCCGGAAAAGGTAACGTTGGGGGAGTCCTTTTCCGTGATCCTGTCGGTGGGCAAGGAGATTGCCCATCCCAACACGACGGAACATCACATCAGCTGGATCAAGCTCTACTTTAAGCCTGCCGGCAACGGTCCCGTCTACGAGGTAGGGGGGCTGACCTTCGACGTCCACGCCGAAGCCGTGGCCGGAGCCAACCAGGGCCCTGTGACGGCGGACCCTGTGGGAACCCTTACGCTGGCCCTGAAGGAGTCGGGCACCTTGATTGCCCTCTCCTACTGCAACATCCACGGTCTCTGGGAATCCTCCAAGGAGATCACCGTAGCCTAGTTATAACCATCAAAAAGCCCTGTGGAATGGGCCTTGCAAAGGCCTCCACAGGGCTTTTTGATGGTTTTTTAATTGGCCTGGGAGCTGGCCAGTTCTCGCTCCACCCGAGCCAAGGCCTCTGGGGCCTCCGGGGCTCCCAGTTCCTGGGCCATGGAGTAGTAGAGTAGGGCCTGTGCCAGGTCCTTGGCCAACCCCTGACCGGCCTCGTAAATGGCTCCTGCGTACAGGGCGGCCTGAGGATGGCCCTGGGCCGCCGCCTGCTCGAACCAGCTCAGGGCGTTGATGGGATCGGTAAAGCCTCCGGCTCCGTAGTAGTAAAAGAGCCCCAGGTTGTACTGGGCCGCCCGGTAACCGCCGGAGGCTGCCGCTGTGAGCCACCGCTGGGCCAGGGTAGGCGAGGCCTCCACGTCTTGGCCGGAGCTGTAAATCAGCCCGAGCAAATTTTCGGCTGGATGGTATTGCAGTTCCGCGGCCTTGCTGAGCCACGCCACAGCTTGGTTCGCGTCCTTTTGAACGCCCAGGCCCGATAGGTAAAGGCTGCCCAGGTTGTACTGAGCCTGGGCGTTGCCCTGTTCCGCCGAGGCTTTGTACCATTTCCAGGCCTCTCGGAGGTTCTTTTTAGTGCCTTGCCCCGAGGCGTAGAGGGACGCCAAATTGCACTGGGCCACGTCGCTGCCCTGTTCCGCCGCGGCCGAATAGCACCGGAAGGCGCCCTTTGGGTCCCTATCGCCCAAGGCCCCCGAGAGGAGCAGGCTTCCCAGGCGGCACAGGGCCAAAATGTCGCCGCCTTGAGCCGCCGGCTGGTAATATTCCAGGGCCTTCTGTAGGTCCGGCTCTCCCAGGCGGCCCTGCTCGTAGAGCTGCCCCAGGAAGTACTGAGCGGCGCCATAGCCCTGTTCAGAGGCGCTCTCCAAAAGCTGCACTATTGCCTCCAGCACCTCTTCGGAGGACTCCTCGGAGTTGTCCAGGCTGCCCAACATCAGCTGAGCCAGGGCCAGCTGGGCAGGAGGATAGTTCTGAGCGGCCGCCCGGTTGTACAACTCAAGAGCCTGCTCAAGCTCCACCTCTCCCAGGTCGCCGTTCTGCCAGAGTTGCCCTAGGGCGAGCTGGGCGTCGGGCAGGCCCTGATCGGCCGCGGACCGGTAGAGCTTTTCGATCTGTCCCCAATCGGGCGATTCGGACTCTTGCAGGAGCTCGGCGAGGCGGAACTGGGCCCGGGGGTTGTCCAGGGCGGCGGCGGCCTCAAAAAGAGCCAACGCCTGTTCCCTGTCCTGGTCTACCGCCGTGCCGCTGTAGTACATAGAAGCCAAGGCCGTCATGGCGTCGCTGTTGTCGCTCTGGGCGGCCTCTTGGAGCCATCGTAGGCCCAGATCGTTGTTTTTCTTGACGCCTGACCCCGTCAGATAGAGACGTCCCAGGTTGTACTGGGCCTGGGAATAGCCCAGCTGGGCCGCCTGACTGTAAAGCTTGAAGGCCTGGCGGTAGTCCTGGTCCACTCCTTGCCCCAATTCGTAGAGGCGCCCCATCTCGTTTTGCGCCTGAGGATCGCCGCTCTTCAGGGCCTCTTGATAGCAGCGCAGCGCCTCATCTAAGTTCTGGTCCACCAGACCGCCCTGTTCGTAGATCTGGCCCAAAAGGAGCAGAGCCGGAACGTAATTGTCCTGAGCCGCCTTTTGGAGGAACTGAATAGCCTCCAGGGTCTTGAAAGATCTCAGCCGCAGCAGAGCCATGGCGTAAAGCGAGGGGGCGTCGTTGCCCTCCGCGGCGGCGCTGTAAAACTGCTCCGCCGAGGCCATGTCGCCCTGAGCCTCCGCGGTGGCGCCCAAGTAGAACCGGGCCCTGTTGTCCCCCTTGCCGGCGGCGATTTTCAGCCTCCCAAGCCCCTCGGTCTGTTGAGCCTGGTTTTCATCGCCGGCCAGAGCCATGCCGGTCTGGACCAACGCCCAGGGCTGCTCTGCCTCCAGGGCCCGCTGGAGCAGCTTTTCTGCGTCCTGAGCTTGGCCTTGGCTGCGGTAGAACGAATAGAGGGCCTGGCAGGAGCCCTCGTGTCCCCTTTCGGCGGCAGCTTTCAAAAGGGTCAGGGCCTCGTCCTTTTCCACCGCCAGCTCTGGACTGTTTCGGAGGATTACCGACAGGTTAAAAGCCGCGTCGTCGTCGCCGTTTTTGGCCGCTAAGCGGTACCATTCCACGGCCTTTTTCTGGTCCTTGGCGACTCCCACGCCCTGATCGTAGAGGTACCCCATGCCGAATTGGGCCTCGTGATATCCCCCCTCGGCGGCCTTTAGGAGCAGCTCCATGACCTGGTCGTATTTTCCAGCGTTGTAGGCCTCCATGACCTGATTCATAAAGGCCGACACCGGCGATTGGCCTTGGGCCTTTTCCGGCTCAGTCCCCGCTGCTGGAAGGATCAGTGAAAAAAGCCCCAGGCTCCCTATCAGGGCTCCCCTAAGCACCTTGCGAAGATTTCGAAAACAAAAAAGTTCCTCCATGGCTCCGACGCCTCTCTCTCTATGGGTAGACAGGCCAGGGCCCCTAGTGGGCAAGGCCTCAGCAGGATCCGGCTGTTTCTCAGAACTCCAAAAAATCTGCCATCCTGCCAGTATACCCTATGGACGGAGCTGGGGCAAAAGAAAGTGCCCAAATCGCGAAAAATACGGAATCTCCCGCAGGTAATTGCCCCATAATCCAGGGAAATTGCGGATTTGCGGCGTTAAAGCGCTGGCAGACCATGGGGCCTTTGTATGAATCCGCCGCAGATCGCTGGACGCCAGCTTTTTGCTCCTTTTGGGAGAAAAAATCCTTTATAAACGGTGGCAGAGCACGAAATGGCCGGGCTCCGCCTCCTTTTCCTGAGGCGCCACCAGCCGGCATTCCTCGTTTCCGTGGGGGCATC
>CAZNRB010000133.1:0-3960 GCA_964575405.1 uncultured Synergistaceae bacterium
TGCCCTGTATCCTCATCGCCTCGGTCACCGGCATGGGACAGGTCATCTCGGCCACGGCGGTCTTCGAGAGCGTCAAGGAGAACATCATCAACCTTCCCCTGCCGGGGTTGCTCAAGGTGGGCGGCATCACCACCATCGTGGCCGGCATCACCGGCTCGGCTTCCGGCGGCCTGACGCTGGCGCTGAACCTCTTCGCCGAGACCTTCGTGAACATGGGCTACAGCCCCGAGATCATCCACCGCGTGGCCTCCATCGCCTGCGGCGGCTTGGACACGCTGCCCTGGAACGGCACCGTGGTGATGCTCTTCATGCTCTCCGGCGTGTCCTACAAGAAGGGCTATCTCCACGTGGCCGTGGAGACGGTGATATTGCCGCTGTTGTCGCTGATCCCCGTACTGATCTACTACGGCCTGACCCACTAGGGCCCTGCTAAAGAGGTGAAGACCATGAGCAAAATCGGATTTGTAGGCCTGGGCAACATGGGCCTGGGCATGGCCCTCAACCTGGTCAAAAAAAGCGGCCAGCCGGTCCTGGGCTACGACGTGGTGGAGGCCCTCCGGAGCCGCTTCGCCGAAGGCGGCGGCGCCCTGGCTCCCGACGGCGACAGCCTGTACAGGGATTGCGACGTCATATTCTTGAGCCTGCCCACCAACGAGATCGTCCGAGCGGAGATCACCAAGATCCTGGAGACCGCCAAGGCCGGGACGGTGATCGTGGACACCAGCTCCTCGTCGCCCTACATCATCAGGGAGCTCCACGAGAAAGCCCTGGAAAAGGGGCTGTTCCTGCTGGATTCGCCGGTCAGCGGAGGCCAGTCGGGGGCCAACGAGGGTACCTTGGTGATCATGGTGGGCGGCGAGAAGGAGGCCTTCGACAAGGTGGAGCCCTATCTGCTGATGATGGGCAAGGCGGCCACCTACATGGGCCCCTCGGGCTGCGGCGACCTGGCCAAGATCGCCAACAACATGATGGTGGGCATCCACCTGTCGGCCATGGGCGAGGCCTTTGCCTTCGCCACCAAGGCGGGGCTGGATCCGGCGGTGCTGTTCCAGGCCATTCACGGCGGCTTCGCCCAGAGCGCTGTCATGGTGGACAAGGTGCCCAAGATCCTGAACCGAGACTTCGAGCCCGGGGCCCGGATCGCCGTGCACCTCAAGGACATCGACAACGCCCTGGAGGCGGCGGCCCATCTGAAGCTGGACCTGCCGGGCACCAGGATGGTGAAGGACCAGATGAGCTGGATCAAGGCACAGGGCCTCATCGACGAGGACCAGGGCGCCATGGTGAAGTACTACGAGGACGCCATGGCCGTGGAAGTGAAGCCTTTCTGATCTTTCTAGCGGCTAGTAGATAACTATTTCAAAGCGGGCGGGGCCTCTGGTCCCGGCCTGCTTTTTTGTATAACGAAGACCGTAGACAAAGCGGGTTTAGGAAGGACCTACTAAACCCGCTTGTTTTTATGTTCAATTATAATGTGACGAAAAATCGTAAAAGACCTCCTCTACGGGACCCCAGAAGGCCTTTCTCTTTCTTCATCTTTGCCAGCTTCTTGAGATTCATGCACAGGCAAGCTAGCCCGACCTTCATCTTCGTCCGGGCTTTCCCCATCATAGCGGTGTATCTGAGACCATGCATCTCTTTGGCTGTCCCAAAGATCCTTTCTATGGTATCCTTTCGCCCTTGATATATTTTCATGTTGCCAATGGTATGGCGGGGCTCTTCGCGGATTTCCATGCAGCTTTCCCAAAGGTGTCTGGTCACTATCTTACTGTGGTCCCGGCTTAGGGTGCACATGCCAAGGCGTGGACAGGCGGCGCAATCTCTGGGGCTGCTTTTGTACTCTCTATAGCCTTCTCTGTTGGTGGTGGAATGAGGGAAGGACTTTGCCGGCTGGACAGAGGCAGCAATCGTAGAATCCATCGTAGACGTACTCTCGCTTCGGGAAGAACTCTTTCTTCGTCATGGGCCCCTTGTAGGGAAACAGGGGCTCCACTCCGTTTTATGGTCTCCTTTGTGGAACCAGCCGCTCTCGGGATCGGCGGTGCTCTGCTTTATTGTCTTTCCTGCTTTCTCCTCTGTGCCAGCGGTGGGCTCCTCTTTGTCCCTCAAGGGCTTTTTACCGTGCTCGTCCGGTCTTTATCTTACGAAGGGACGCTTCATAGAATTTCGCTGCCTTTTTCGCCTGGGCCTTTATGAGTTTCTTGCTGTTGGCCGCTGCTTTTACGTGGGTGGAGTCCACGTACACTGTGCTGGGGTCTACAAATACTAGATCGTAAATAAAGCTGAAGTCCATGGCGCCTTCGATCAGCCTCAGCAGATGGTCCTGCGGAACCAGGTCATCCGTGCAAAAGAACATGGTCTGTTCTCTTTTCTTGCCGGCTTCTCGAGTCATCATTGGGCTCCTCTCCTCGCTTTGGTCTTGCTCTATCTACTGTGCTATCTTAACCTTCTCCGCCTCCTTAGGATACAAAAAAGACAAAATCCACCGCAAAAGGAGGACTTTGCCTTCAGTCTGAAGCGCCACCCTGGGCCCTTTCGGCCCAAGGTGGCGCTGTTTTTGCAAGGGACCTGATTGCCAGAGGGAGTTTTTTCTTGCAAAGGGACCTTTCTGGGATTATAAAGGATCCCATCTAACCGTTTAAGGAGGACCATTATGACCCAAGAAAAGAAGTCCTTTCAGCTGCCCAACACCTGGTTGATCGTGGCAGCGCTGATCGCCATTGCTGCGGTGCTTTCCTGGATCATCCCGCCGGGGACCTTTGACTACCAGACCGTAGACGTCAACGGCACTATGCGGAAGATCGCCGTAGCCGGATCCTACAGGACCATCGATCCCGCTCTGGCCCAGCCCACCACCTTTTTAGGGGCCTTCGCGGCGCTCTATCAGGGCTGCGTCAGGGCCTCGGAGATCATCTTCGTGATCCTCACCTGCGCGGCCACCTTCGGCGTCATGGTCAAGACCGAGGCCTTCCACGCCGGCATCGGCAAGATCCTGGAGCGCATCGGCAACAGGGCCATGGTACTGATCCCCATCCTGATGATCCTTTTCGGCCTGGGCGGATCGGTCTTCGGGATGCTCAGCGAGTTCTACGGCTTCTACCCCCTGATGATCGGTCTGGCCGTGGCCTTGGGCTACGACGCCATGACGGGCTTTGCCATTTTGGCCCTGGGCGAGTTCGTGGGCTTCATGGCGGCCACGCTGAACCCCTATACCGTGGCGGTGGCCCAGTCCATAGCCGGAGTGCCCCTCTACTCGGGCTTGGCCTTTCGGATCCTCTGCTTCCTGGTATTTATGGTTATCAGCATCGTCTACCTGCTGCGCTACGCCGCCAAGGTCAAGGCCGATCCCAGCAGCTCGGTGATGCAGGGCGCTTCCTGCGTCCACGCCGCCGGCGGTGCGTCCATGCAGGGACTGGCCTTTACGTGGCAGCACGGATTGGTGATCCTGGACGTGGTGGTCACCCTGGGAGTACTGATGTACGGCCTAGTCTGGCAGAGTTGGGGCTACAAGGAGCTCTGCGGCCTCTTCATCATCATGGCCGCCGCGGCCGCCCTGATCTGCCGCTGGAACGGCGACCAGTTCTGCGACGTCATGCTGGAGGGCGCGAAAAACGTGCTCTGGGGCGCCATCCTGACAGGGCTGGCCAACGGTCTGGTGGTGGTCATGGAGGAGGCCATGATCATGGACACGGTGATTCACTTCCTGGCAGGGCTGTTGGAGCGTTCACCTTCGGCTCTATCGGCCCAGTTCATGTTCTTAGTCCAGACCTTGATCAACTTCCTGATCCCCTCGGGCTCCGGCCAGGCCGCGGCCACCATGCCCATCATGGCCCCGCTGGCCGACATGTTGGGACTAAGCCGTCAGATGGCCTGCCTGGCCTTCCAGTTCGGCGACGGGTTGTCCAACCTGCTGTGGCCCACCGCCAGCATCCTGATCATCTGCGGCATCGCCGACATCCG
>CAZNRB010000134.1:0-3929 GCA_964575405.1 uncultured Synergistaceae bacterium
TAGGCACGCCGCCAGCGTTCATCCTGAGCCAGGATCAAACTCTCCTGAATTTTTCGTTAAAGAGCCCTTGCTTACGCTGTCAATTTCTGCTCTATTCACTTTTCAAGGACCACGCCGCACGGCCCAGACACTGTGATCCGGCGCGCGACGTGGGGTAATATATCACAGATGTTTTTCCTGCGCAACCCCCTTTTATTTTTCCTTAGCCCGGCCTCCATAGCTGTAATGGTATAATATTTTCACAGGATAGGGCTAAATACTACTTTGGGGAATGGACTATACTTTTGGAGGTAATTATGTCATCGCAAGGTTCGCTTGATCCTCGCCGGGGAAAGGGCTCCTCTCTTTCAGCGCCCTCCTCTCCTTCTTCGCCAGGGGAAAAATCCAGCAGAAAGGCTGCTTCGAAGAAAAGAAAATCCTCTTTTCTGCGTTCATTTCTGCTCCTTATAGCTTCTCTTCTGCTTATCGCTGCGGCAGTTGTTGCGGTAGGCGGAGCTTGGCTAGTCAATGAATTGGTAAAAACTCTTCCTTCTGACGAGGAAATCTTGAGCTACCAGGCTAACGAGGCCAGCGTTGTTTACGATCGAAAAAACCGTGTAATTGCTGAACTCTATCTGGAAAACCGCCGTCCAGTAAAGCTTTCTGATCTCTCTCGGTGGATTGTTATGTCCATCTTGGCAGCGGAAGATTCCGCCTTTTACTCTCACCACGGCATCAGGTTTTTGGCTATTATACGCTCCATCGCTTTGGGCGACGGCGGGAGCGGCGCCAGCACCATTACTCAGCAGCTATCGAGGAATCTCTTTTTGACTTCAGAAAAGACTCTGCTGCGCAAAGCCAAAGAGGCGATTCTCTCTTTGCGCATTGAAAAACTATATAGTAAGGATAAAATCCTTGAAACCTACCTTAACGCGATTTATTTCGGCCATGGCTGCTGGGGAATAGACGCGGCCTCGAGGCGCTACTTCGCTAAGCCCGCAGATGAATTATCCTTAGCTGAGGCCGCCACATTGGCAGGGTTAGTAGCGGCTCCAGAGCGCTATTCGCCAATACGGAATCCGGAACTATCGAAAAGGCGGCAGAACTATGTGCTCGGACGGCTGGTTCAGCTCGGCTGGATCTCGAAGGAGGAGGCCCATATGGCCTCTGTTGAGCCTCTAGTTCTCAATGAGCAGCCCGTACATAATCAGCTTCAGATCAACCAGGCCCCTTATTTTGTCAGCCACGTGCTGTTCAGGGAACTTCTCCCCGTTTACGGCAGCGATAGAGTTTACAAGGGAGGCATGCGTATTGTCACCACTCTTGATCTGGATCTACAAAGAGAAGCGGAAAAGGCGATGGAGAACCTAAAAAGCGAAGGGGCCCTCGTGGCCATGGATCCAGATTCAGGGGAAGTGCTGGCCCTGGTGGGGGGAAAGGACTTCGAACAGTCCAAGTTCAACAGAGCTACCCAGGCCTATCGGCAGCCGGGGTCCGCATTTAAGCCCATTGTCTACATGACAGCTTTGGAAGCCGGCTATCTTCCTAACGATCACATCATGGATCGAGAGATAACGCTGGAGGTGCCCAATTCTCCCACACCGGTCTGGTCGCCCCAGAATTTTTCCAACCGGTACGCCGGCGAGGAAACTTTGCTGGAGGCCCTGGCCCATTCCCACAACACACCGGTGGTGCGCCTCACGTGCCTGTTGGGAGTCCAGCCCATTATCGATACGGCCAGAAAAATGGGGATAACGTCGCCTCACCTTCAGCCTGCCCTCTCAATCGGCCTGGGGGTAGCCAGCGTCACGCCTCTGGAGATGGCCGCGGTATATTCTGTATTTGCCAACGGAGGCGCCAGGGTCACGCCATCATTTATAAGGGAAATCCGCAATAGTGAAGGCACGATGCTGTCCTCTCATACGCCTTCCCAATCTTTGGCCATAGAGCCCGAATTCGCACTGATTGGCCGTTCCATGCTGATGAACGTGGTTCGAGGGGGTACTGGAAGGCAGGCCAGGATTCCCAATTATGACGTCTTCGGCAAAACTGGCTCCACCAACGATTACAGCGATGCATGGTTCGCCGGAGGCATTCCCAATCTAGTAGCAGTACTTTACGCCGGAAACGACGATTATTCTTCTCTGGGCAACCGCGCGACGGGCAGCGCCATCGCCGTGCCGGTCTGGACTGCCTTCATGAAAGAGGCCGCTGCAATTTTAGGTACGCCTCAACACTTTCCTGAGCTGCCGCCTACGCTGGCTGTGACAAATATCTGCTTAGAAAGCGGCTTCCCAGCCGTAGCAGGATGCCAAAGTGCTGAGATGACGCTCCCTAAGGAGCGAATCCCAGCCAGTCTTTGCCCCATTCATAGCACTGAAGGCATCAGCGCCTTTCGGGATCCTCAAGCTCCCAAGCTGCTTCTGCTGTCTCAAGATGAACAATGGGTATCAGAACAGCAGACCCAGCCCAGCCAGACCATGCCCTCGCTGCCGTTCCTTTCGATTCAACCAGAGGTCCAACCTTTCCCAGCTCCGATGGAAGACATCCCAGCGGAGTTGCCACGGCCTCAGCAAGAACTGTCGGTGAACGAACGTTACGAAGAGCTATTGCGGATGTACAACATAAGGCCCAACCAACCCTAGGACTGGTCACTTTCGAGCCTCGACGATAGTTCCTGGGGCCTTAAGTCACGAAAAAAGCTCCCCCGGCTAGGCAGCACTGCTGTTTTGCCGGGGGAGCTTTTTAGTCAACTGTTGTAGAGCTTGGTGGAGGTTAAAAATCGACGTCCAGCTTCAGGTCCTCAAGTATAACCTGCGCCAGCTCTTCCATGGGACGGCTGGTGCTCTCGTAGATCCTACAGCGAAGCCGTTCCATCATTTGACGGGCCTCCAGGAGTTCGGCTTCGATTCGCTCTGGACTCGCATAGGCCGCCCGCGAAGGGTCTAATCCCATCTGGATTAAACGCTCGCTGCGAATCTCCTGAAGGCGCTTAGGGGAGATCAGCAGTCCCACGCGACGACGCTCTTCCACCTGCCAGATGTGCTCGTCGGGAGCTATTCCTGGCAACAGTGGCACATTGGCAACGGCGTATCCCTTTAAGGCTAAAAACATCGACAGAGGCGTCTTGCCCGAACGGGATACCCCGAAAAGGACAATGTCAGCCTGTGGGGCTAAATAGGGAGTTTTGCCGTCGTCACAGTTCATGGTGAACTCGATGGCCTTGACGCGGCGCTGATACTTTTCGTCCATCTGGCGAATAGCGCCGGGCCGCTCCTGAGGACGCTGGCCGCTGAGGGATTCCAGAGACGCCACAAGAGGAGCCATCATGGGGACCACAGCCACGCCGCTTTCTTCCGCGGCGGTCTCCAGAGCCCTTCGGACCTCGGAGCTCACCAGGGTCGTCACCATTAAATTACCCTGATTCTTGGCAAAATCACTGACAATTCTCTCTGCTTGGCCGGGCGTCGTGATAGAGCGGTACCGTTCCACCGATACGTCCAAACCGTCAAATTGTGCCAGTGCAGCCCGCAACATCGATTCAGCCGTCTCGCCAGTGGAATCGGAGACAATGGCCACACGGAGAGTCATGGCTCCCTCCCTTCTCAGCGTTTCGCCTTGCTTAGATCTCCGACCCTCATGAAAAGGGCATTGCACCGAGAAAGCAAAGCCAGCCGATTCGCCCGCACTTGAAGATTCTCGTCCATAACTAGAACATCATCAAAGAAAGTGGTCACCGCCGGCGATAGGCCGGCTAAAAGATTCATCAGTCTGTTCCAGTCATGATCGGCCATAACAGTGTTAACAGCCTCGTCGGTCCGGTCCACAGCGTCTAACAGGTCCTTTTCCACAGGCTTCACGAAAAGGTCTTCAGAAATTTGCGACGCCACGGCGTCGGGGGCGGCCTTGGCCAATATGTTCTTTACCCGCACCGCGGCCATGACCAGATC
>CAZNRB010000135.1:0-3885 GCA_964575405.1 uncultured Synergistaceae bacterium
CAATCTCGGTCTGTTCCACCGGCATCGGCGGGCCCTCGGCGGCCATCGCCGTGGAGGAGTTGGCCTCTATCGGCGTGAACACCTTCCTGCGGGTGGGCACCTGCGGGGCCCTCCAGGAGGATATCGCCTGCGGCGACCTGATAATCCACACCGCGGCGCTGCGCCAAGACGGGGCCTCGGAGGGCTACGTGGAACTGGGCTACCCGGCATCGGCAAGCTACGACGTGGTGTCGGCCCTGGTGGAGGCCTGCGAGGACCTGGGACTGGCCTATCACCTGGGCCTGACCTGCTCTACCGGGTCCTTCTACTGCGGCCAGGCCCGCCCTGGGCTGGGAGGCTTTAGGCAAAGCTGGCAGGAGAGCCGCATCGAGGACCTGCGGCGGGCCAGGGTGCTGAGCTTTGAGATGGAGGCCTCGTTGATCTTCACCCTAGGGAACCTCTACGGCCTGCGGACGGGCTCGATCTGCGTGGCCGTGGCCAACCGGATCACCGACCAGATGGTCTCCACCGGCGTGGATAGGGCCATCGCGGCGGCCAACAGAGCCGTGACCATCCTGGCGGAGCGGGACCAGATCCTGGCCGGGGCCGGGAAAAAACACTGGTACCCCGGGCTTTTGAAAAGCCTCGGCGAGGGGCGCTGAGATGGAACAGCTGGCCCCATCGGTCTACAGCCTTTCAGCCCAGGAAGAGGACCGGGCCATAATGGACCTTCTACCGGCGGCCCGGGACTTCGCCAGGGCTCCCATCAGCGGCTTCGCCGTGGGGGCTGTCTGTCTGGCCGGGTCCCGGCGGGCCTATCTGGGGGCCAACAGGGAATTCACCGGCACATCGCTGAATTTCACGGTCCACGCCGAACAGGCCGCGGTGGTAAACGCCTGGTGCCACGGCGAGACCTCGGTGTCCCTCTTGGCGGTGTCGGCAGCGCCCTGCGGCCTCTGCCGCCAGTTCCTCCAGGAGCTCCATTGCCGCGGCGGTCTCCAGATCCTGGTGGACGGTCAGGAGCCTATCCCTTTCGGGGAACTGCTGCCGGGGGCCTTCGAGCTGGGCTCCGGCGGCTCGCTGGTGGCCCCCGCTCCGGCCTGGCCCTTTCCTACCGGCCACGGCGAAAGGGAATTGGTCAAGAAAGCCCTGGAGGCGGCCCGCCGCAGCTACAGCCCCTACAGCTCAAGCCCCTCGGGGGCGGCCCTGCTCTGCCGCTCGGGGCGGATTTTCGCCGGCCCTCTGATCGAAAACGGCGCCTACAATCCAGGCCTCACGCCCCTTCAGACGGCCCTGATCCTCCGGAACCTGGAGGGCGCCCATCAGGACCCCATCGAGACGGCCCTTCTGGTGGAACGGGAAGGGGCGCCTGTGAGCCAGTGGGGCCCTTTTCAGCTGCTGCTCCAGGCCCTGGAGCCTGAAGCCTCGCCGGAGCGGTTGACCTTCCCTATCTGAGAAAAACACTCAAAAATGCCGCGATCTAAGCAGGAATTTTTCTTGTTTTTAAGTTAGACAAAACTAACTTTAGCTGTTATAATGGCGTTGACTTGAGAAATTTAGAATTGGGGTGAGCGCCATGGACCGACAGAACAGCCTTAAGGATCTCTTCTTCCTCGCAGTGGTCACGCTGGCCGGCGGGGCTTTGGGAATTTTCTTTTTCTGCCTCACAGCTCTGAAGCTGCTGGCCTCCCTGGAGGAAAGCTCCCTCTTTTCCCTGGCGGAGGACCTGAGCCAACTGGTGCTCTTCGGCCTGCTGGCCTTCCTCTTCCTGGCAGGCGGCGGCGGGGAGATCCGCCGGCGGAGCCGGTCCTTTCGCGACAGGGCCTTTCGTGACAGAGAGGAACAGTCCGAGGAAGACCGCTGTTTCAGCCTGGCCGCCCACTGACAGGGCGGCCGTCCGTTTCTCCATTTGACCTTAAAAAGCCCCTTGGAAGGTTCGCCTTCCAAGGGGCTTTTTTGCGCGCTCATTTCATAAGCTTGTCCAACAGGGCCAAGAGCTCCTCCACCTTTTGGCGGGAATCGCCGCCGCCCAGGGACTCCCTCACGCAGTGTTCCAGGTGGGCGTGGAGGATCTCCCGGTTTGCCTTGGTCAACACGGCCTGTACCGCCAGGATCTGATTGGATATGTCCAGGCAGTAGCGGTCCTCGCCGACCATCTTCAAAATTCCCTCCAGCTGGCCCCGGGCGGTCCGGAGCAGCCGGAGGACCCCCTCCTTAGGCGCCTTCACCGTCTCGCCGGCCCTACTGAACCGAAGTCACTTCGTAACCGGCATCGGTCACGGCCTTGACCAGCGCCTCGCAGGCCAGGGGGGCCTGGAGGGTCACTTCGGCGGTCTTCTTCTCCAGGTCCACCACGGCGCTTTCCACGCCCTCCAGGGCCTTCAGGGCCTTTTCCACCCGGGCGCTGCAATGGGAACAGGACATGCCTTCCACGATCAACACTTTTTTCACGGTTCCATCCTCACCTTTCCCGTCTTTACCTTTCTCGTCTTTGCCTTTCTCGTCTTTTTGGGACGCTGTTTCTATTTCCTGGTATTCCTGGGACTGGGGGATTCCAGATTCTCCGGCGTCCTGGAATTGGGGCTTAAAGAACTTGAGCCTCAGGGCGTTGGCGACCACGCAGAAGGAACTGAAGCTCATGGCCGCCGCGCCGATCATGGGGTTCAGCTTCCAGCCCAACAGGGGATAGAAGAGCCCCGCCGCCAGGGGAATCCCCACGGTGTTGTAGAAAAAGGCCCAGAACAGGTTCTCCTTGATGTTGCGGATCACCGCCCGGGAGAGCTGCACCGCCGCCACGGCGTCCAGCAGGTCCCCCTTCATCAGCACGATGCCGGCCGATTCGATGGCCACGTCCATGCCGGCGCCGATGGCGATGCCCACGCCGGCCCTGGTCAGGGCCGGGGCGTCGTTGATGCCGTCGCCCACCATGGCCACCTTGCGGCCCTGGTCCTGGAGCTCCCTGATGACCCTTTCCTTGTCCTGGGGCAGCACCTCGGCGATCACCCTGTCCACGCCCACCTGGCGGCCCACGGCGGCGGCGGTGCGGCCGTTGTCGCCGGTGAGCAGCACCGTCTGAAGGCCCATCCGGCGGAATTGGGCTATGGCCGCCGGGCTGGTGGGCTTTACCTGGTCGGCCACGGCGATCAGCCCGGCGTACTGCCGGTCCTGAACGAAGTATAACAGCGTCTTGCCCTGGGCCAACAGCTCCCCGTCGCCGAGGCCTGAAGTCTCCAGGCCCAGCTCTTCCAAGAGCCGCCTGTTGCCGGCCCAGACCTGCCGGCCGCCCACGGTGCCCCGAAGGCCCCGGCCCGGCAGAGCCTGGAAGTCCTCCACCGGCGCGATATCAAGGGCCTCCTCCTTGGCCTTGGCCATCACCGCCCCGGCCAGAGGATGCTCGGAGTACTGTTCCAGCGCCGCCGCCAGGGCCAACAGCCTCCTGCCGTCCCAGCCCTGGGCCGGCGCCAGATCGGTCACCTCGGGCCGTCCCTGGGTGACGGTGCCGGTCTTGTCCAGCACCACCGTGTCCACCTTATGGGCCGTCTCCAGGGCCTCGCCGGACTTGATCAGGATGCCCCGCTGGGCCCCCTGGCCGGTGCCCACCATGATGGCCACCGGCGTGGCCAGCCCCAGAGCGCAGGGACAGGAGATCACCAGCACGGCGATGCCGGTGCCCAGGGAGAAAGCCAGACTCTGGCCCATGACGAAATACCATACCAGGAAGGCCCCCAGAGCCACGGTCATCACCACGGGGACGAAGACGCCGCTGACCCGGTCGGCCAGCCTGGCGATGGGAGCCTTGGAGGCTCCCGCCTCTTCCACCAGCTTGATGATCTGGGCCAGGGTGCTGTCCTGGGCCGCCCGGGAGGCCCGCACCTTCAGGACGCCGGTGCCGTTCACCGACGCCGC
>CAZNRB010000136.1:0-3884 GCA_964575405.1 uncultured Synergistaceae bacterium
TACCTTCCCGACACCGCCCAGGAGAAGCCCCAGGAGGGCGAAGTGGTGGCCGTGGGCACCGGCAAGGTGCTGGAGAACGGCCAGAAGCTTCCTCTGGAAGTCAAAGTGGGCGATCGGATCATTTTCAGCAAGTACGCCGGCAGCGAAGTGAAGATCGACGGCGACCCCTACGTGATCTTCAGCGAGCGCGACGTGCTGGCAGTTATCGAAAAGTAGCCCTTTGAGATATAGAGGAGGAATATAGAATTATGGCTAAAATGCTTTCTTTCGGTGAAGAAGCCCGCCGTTCTCTGGAGCGGGGTATCGATAAAGTAGCCGACGCCGTAGGCGTCACCCTGGGCCCCAAGGGCCGCAACGTGGTGCTGGAGAAGAAGTTTGGCTCTCCGGCTATCACCAACGACGGCGTGACCATCGCCAAGGAGATCGAGCTGGAGGATCCCTTCGAGAACATGGGCGCCCAGCTGCTGAAAGAAGTGGCCTCTAAGACTAACGACGTGGCCGGCGACGGCACCACCACCGCCACGGTGCTGGCCCGGGAGATCATCTCTGAAGGCATGAAGAACGTGGCCGCCGGCGCCAACGGCATCTACCTGCGCAGCGGCATCGAGAAGGCCGTGGACCTTGTGGTGGAGCACCTGAAGACCATGGCTCACCAGATCTCCGGTAAGGAGAACATCGCCCAGGTGGCTTCCATCTCGGCCGGCAACAAGGCCGTGGGTGCCATTATCGCCGAGGCCATGGAGAAGGTGGGGCAGGACGGCGTCATCACCGTCGAGGACAGCCAGACCACCGGCACCACCCTGGAGACCGTGGAGGGCCTTCAGTTCGACAAGGGCTACATCAGCCCCTACATGATCACCGACGGCGAGCGCATGGAAGCCGCTCTGGACGACGCCTATATCCTGATCCACGACGGCAAGATCAGCAACATCAAGGACATGCTGCCCATCCTGGAGAAGGTCCTTCAGACTGGCAAGCCCCTGCTGATCATTGCCGAGGACGTGGAAGGCGAGGCCCTGGCCACTCTGGTGGTCAACAAGCTGCGGGGCACCATGACCGTGGTGGCCGTCAAGGCTCCGGGCTTCGGCGATCGCCGCAAGGCCATGCTTCAGGACATCGCCATCGTCACCGGCGGCGAGGTGGTCACCTCGGATCTCGGCGAGAAGCTGGAGAACGTGGAGCTGACCAAGCTGGGCCGGGCCAAGAAGATCCGGGTCACCAAGGAAGACACCACCATCGTGGAAGGCGCCGGCAGCTCCGAGGAGATCGCCCAGCGGGCCACCCAGATCCGCAAGGAGATGGAGGACACCACTTCGGATTACGATCGGGAGAAGCTCCAGGAGCGTCTGGCCAAGATCGTCGGCGGCGTGGCGGTGATCCAGGTGGGCTCCGCCACCGAGACGGAGCAGAAGGAACTGAAGCTCCGGATTGACGACGCTCTGTCGGCCACCCGGGCCGCCGTGGAAGAGGGCATCGTGGCTGGCGGCGGTGTGGCCCTGGTGAACTGCATCGACTACCTGGCCGGTGAGATCGAGAAGCAGGATCTGAAGGGCGACGTCCGCACCGGTGCCAACTTGGTGCTGAACAGCCTGTCGGCGCCGTTGCACCTCATCGCCACCAACGCTGGTTTCCAGGGCGACGTGGTGGTCGAGAAGGTCCGGGGCCTCAAGGAAGGCCAGGGTCTGGACGCTGCCACCGGCGAGTACATCGACATGATCGCCGCCGGCATCATCGACCCCGTCAAGGTGACCCGCAGCGCTCTGGAGAACGCAGCTTCGGTGGCCAAGATGGCCCTTACCACCGAGGCCCTGATCGCCGACAAGCCCGAGGAGAAGAAGGCCGATCCCTCCATGGGCGGTATGGGCGGCGGCATGGGCGGCATGTACTAGAGTCCCGTCCGCAATAGAAAAGCCAAAAAGGACCCCGGAGCCATTGCGGCCTCGGGGTCCTTTCGTAGCGTCATAACGCCAGGTTACTTTAGTCTTCCAATAGGTCCTGCCATCCCTCGATGTATCGGTCGGCGCAGCGCCGCAGTTCCTCTTCGTCCTGCTTCGCCCATGGGTCGGCGATGGCCGTCACGAAAAGGCCTGCAGCCTTGGCGCTTTTGACGGCATAGAGGGCGTCCTCGTAGACTTCTACCTCCTGGGGCTTTACTCCCAGCCGAGAGGTCACTGTCAAAAAGGTCTTGGGGTCGCTTTTAGCCTGGCCGTTGGAGCTGTCCATGAGGAATTGAAAATATCCCACCAGCCCCAGGCGCCGCAGCGCCGGTTCCGCCAAGGACAGCGGCGTGGTGGTGAACACTGCCATGGGAGCACCTTGGGCCTTCAGTTTGTCCAGATAGGACCGGACCTGGGGCTTTAGAGGCGCCTCGTCGGCGTAATGGCGGTCCATGAGGGACCACATGTCCCGGTGGATCTCCTGGGCCGTCAGCTTCAGGTCGAATTGGCTTTTGATATAGGCCGCACCTTCTTCCATGGTCATAAAGGTCAGCAGTTTTTTGTCCACTTCCTCGCCGGCCTCGACGCCCAAGCTCTTCAGATAGATCCTGCCCAGACAGCGCCAGAACCCCATGGAATCCAGCAACGTGCCGTCCATGTCGAAAATATGTCCTTTTCGCACTCTTTCGCCTCCCTTGAGCTTCTTAGGGCCCTATCTTAGAGCCCCCGTGGAAGGTTCGTCAAGACGCCGGCCATGGTGCCGCAGTCCTAGGGGAAAGCGCAAAAAATTCAGTCCCGATCCATGGGAAGCCTTAAAAGCTGATATAATAGCCAAGAAACGGAAATAGTCGGGACTTTTGCCGGCGCCACGGTTTTGGCCTAATCTGAAAGGAGAGCATCGATGGACAACATCGTTATTTTAGACTGCGGTTCCCAGTTCACCCAGCTCATCGCCCGGCGGATCCGGGAGCTGAAGGTCCACAGCGAGATCCTTCCCTGGGACAGCACCTTGGAGGAAATAAGCTCCAAAAAGCCCAGGGGCATCGTGATTTCCGGCGGCCCCCGCAGCGTCCTGGAGGCCGATTCACCGCGAGTGGCCCAGGGGATCTTCGATCTCCAGGTGCCGGTGCTGGGCGTCTGCTACGGCATGCAGCTCATTACGGCCCTTTTCGGCGGCAAGGTCCGGTCGTCGACGGTCCGGGAGTACGGCCGGTCCTACATCAAAATAGTGGACCCCCAGGCGCCCCTTTACGACTCGGTCCCCCAACGATGTCAGGTCTGGATGAGCCACGGCGACGACGTGGAACAGCTGCCCCAGGGCTTCCTGCTCACCGCCTCCTCGGAGGACGGCGCCGTAGCCGGCTTCCGCTCGCCTGACAACCATATCACCGCCGTGCAATACCACCCCGAAGTCTCCCACACCGAGCAGGGCGCCGAAATGCTGGCCAATTTCCTATTCAAGATCTGCCGATGCCAAGGCGACTGGGACCTGGGTGACTGGAGCCAGCGCATGAAGGCCCAGATCGCCCAGCAGGTAGGCGGCAGCGTGGTGATCTGCGGTCTCTCCGGCGGCGTGGATTCCTCGGTGGCGGCGGCCTTGACGGCTTCGGCCATCGGCGACCAGCTGCAGTGCATTTTCGTTAACAACGGCCTGCTGCGGCTCCACGAGGCCCAGGAGGTGCTGGAAAGCTACAAGGCCATGAATCTCAAGGTCAACTACGTGGACGCCTCGGATCGCTTCCTGAAGGCCCTTGAAGGAGTGACGGAGCCCGAACGGAAGCGGAAGATCATCGGCGAGACCTTTATCCGGGTCTTTGAAGCCGAGGCCCGCAAGATCCAGAACGCCGGCTGGCTCCTTCAGGGAACCCTCTATCCCGACGTGATCGAAAGCGGCCAGCGCAAAGGCGCCGCCGTCATCAAGAGCCACCACAACGTGGGAGGCCTGCC
>CAZNRB010000137.1:0-3749 GCA_964575405.1 uncultured Synergistaceae bacterium
GCCGTCTCCGAGGGATCCAACGTCAACACCGGCGACGCCCTGATCGTCATAGGATAGGCTAATCAATAGAAAATAATGGAACCATATATCCTGTGAGCCCCGCTTCCTCGGCCTAAAACGCGGCGCAGAGAAGGGCTTCTGAACCTTCCAGAGGTTTCAGTTGTCCCTCTCTGCGTCGTGTGGTATTCTGTGCTGGGAAATCTTTCACTGGGAGGTTTGATCATGCGTATCATTGTCGGATCTGATCACGCCGGTTACGATTTGAAACAAAAACTTTGCAGCCACCTAATGGAACTGGGCCACGAAGTTCAAGATTTTGGCACCGACTCAGGGGAGATCTCCTGCGATTATCCCGACATTGCCCTCCAAGCGGCGCGCGTCGTAGCATCCCACGAGGTAGATCGCGGAATTTTGGTCTGCGGATCAGGCATAGGGATGTCCATTGCCGCCAATAAAGTCCCCGGCGCTTATGCAGCAGAATGCTGGAATGTGGAGACAGCTCAACTCAGCAGAAAACATAATAACGCGAACATTCTGACCCTAGGGGCGCGCACGTTGCCGGAATCTTTGGCTTTGGATATGGTAGACGCCTGGTTAAGTACCGAATTCGAGGGCGGCCGTCATGTGCATAGAGTAGGGAAAATTAGCGCCTATGAGCGCAGTATCAGCCACTCTTATAATGCAGCAGAGGGAGATGTGGTGGTCTTTGACCATCCCCTGGTACAACATAAATTGAGCATCATTCGCAATAAAGAAACGCCGGTGAAAACTTTCCGCGAATTGGTTTCTGAGATAGCCTCGCTGATGGTCTACGAAGTGACCCGCGATTTGCCTTTAAAGATGGTAGACGTGGAGACTCCCTTGACCAAGACAAAGGCCTATATGCTCTCAGGCAAGAAAATGGCCATCGTTCCCATTCTGCGGGCAGGTTTAGGCATGACTGACGGCGTTTTAAACCTGATTCCAAACGCTAAAGTCGGTCATATAGGGCTCTATCGCGATCCAGAGACTTTAGAGCCGGTGGAGTATTATTGCAAGCTGCCCGGCGACATTGAAGAACGGGATATTTTCCTGTTAGACCCTATGTTAGCTACCGGTGGTTCCTCTGCAGCTGCAATCAGCATGATCAAAGCCAGGGGCGGAAAGAAAATTTCTTTGGTGTGCATGATAGCGGCCCCCGAGGGCGTAGAGGTGGTCCACAAGTCTCATCCCGACGTGACGATTTATTGCGCTGCCTTGGACAGCCATTTGAACGATCACGGCTATATAGTGCCGGGCTTAGGGGACGCAGGCGATCGAATCTTCGGCACCCGCTAGATGTCATGATCTCCTTTCAGATATTCATAGTTTTCTTCTTATGGGGAGCAGTGCTGACGCCTCTTTCGATTCAGCTCTCTGGCCGTTTTGGTTTGATCGATCAGCCTGATCCTCGAAAGATCCACAGCGACCCTGTGCCACGAGGTGCCGGTTTGATCCTCTGGACAGGGTTTCTTTTTTGGGCGCTGACCTTTTCCACGAATACGCTGTTGCTTCGCATGACGGTCACTGGTGCAACGCTGGTCTTTTTCGCCGGATATATCGATGACATGCAGTCCCTGCCGCCTTTGGTAAGGCTGGCGGTCCACTTTGTCGCCGCTGCATTGGTAGTAATCGCGCTGAAGATTCGGGCCCCTTTTCAAATTGTGCTGTACCTATTTTGGATTGCCGGCACCACCAATGCTTATAATCTTATCGATGGAATGAACGGCTTGGCTCTTACCATGGCTGCTTTAGCTCTAGGGGCCGTGGAAATCTACAATGGCGGCGGCATAGCTATCCCAGCAGCAGCAATTATTTTAGGCATCCTTCCGTGGAATTTCCCAGTGGCTAAAACCTTCGTCGGCGACGGAGGGGTTTATCTGCTGGGCTATCTGGTATCCTCTTTGGTAACCGCTTCGTTGAATCCTCAAAAACTTCCGTTGTTGGTACAACTCTTTGCCATGTTGCTTTTTGGAGGAGTCCCAGTAATTGACACCCTAATAGCTATTCTGCGCCGCCTATCATCAGGCAGGTCGCCCTTTGCCCCTGATCGCGGTCATATTCATCACAGACTTATGGACCGGGGGGTAAACTGTCACTGGGCCTTGCTAATCCTCAGTTTGCTGCAATGCTTAAGCCTCTGGTGTGCCCTAATGTTGGTTCGTTAGAAAAGTCCCCCAATGGTATAATAGGCCCGTTATCGGATCAAAATAGCTCTAAAGTGACGCCATGACATTAGGAGTGGAGCCATAAAAATGGGAAAAATATTGAAAATCTCTGGAGGCATTCCTCTGAAGGGAAAAATTCAAACCCAGGGATCAAAAAATGCAGCGCTGCCCGTAATGGTTGCGGCGTTGTTGCTCGCCGAGGGAGAAAGCTTAGAAGTATTCAATGTGCCTCAACTGAGAGATACAGAAACTTTAATCACATTGCTTCAAATTTTAGGGCTAAAGTTCTCCTTTACGGCTGGAAAAGTCATGATCTCCCGTGCAGGCCCTATAACCTGGGAGACTCCGGCTTCTTTAGTCCAGAAAATGCGCGCTTCTTCGTTGGTCTTGGGACCCATCTTGGCCAGAGAAGGGCAAGTGGTGATGCCTCTTCCCGGAGGTTGCGCCATCGGAAGCCGTCCTTTGGATCTCCATCTCAAGGGGCTAGCGAAAATGGGTGCTACTATCGAGTTAAAGCACGGTGCCATTCACGGCTCAGCAAAGTCCCTCAAAGGTTGCCGTATCTATCTGGATTTCCCTTCGGTGGGTGCCACGGAAAACCTTTTAATGGCGGCGTCCTTGGCGCAGGGCGAAACAATCCTTGAAAACGCGGCTCGAGAGCCCGAAATCGTCAACTTAGTCGAAGCTCTGCGCACTATGGGGGCCGAGATCGAAATTCAAGGCGAAGGTGCCGGAATAATTCGCATCCAAGGCAAACCTTCGCTCCATTCCGGCAAAGTCACGATTATTCCTGACCGCATCGCCGCCTGCACGTACCTTTTAGCAGGAGTCATCACCAATGGAGAAGTGACTGTGGAAAAGGCAGAGCCACAGCATTTTGACTCTCTGCTGGCCAAGCTTGAAGAGGCCGATGTAGCCTATGAGCGAGGGATCGATCGAATCACGGTTTTTCCTTCTCGCAGAGAGCTCAGGGCTATTTCCGTGAAGACCCTGCCCTATCCTGGTTTTCCGACCGATGTGCAGCCCCAGCTGATGGCGACCTTGACGTTGGCTCAAGGCAGCAGCATGATTTACGAAAGCATTTTCGAATCCCGACTGCAGCATGTGCCCGAATTGAAAAAAATGGGCGCCAATGTGGATGTCCAAGGCAATATGGCTGTGATTAACGGCGTCAGTTCTCTTAATGGAACCGATGTTTTTGCTTCCGATCTTAGAGCTGGCGCTGCTTTGGTGCTGGCAGGCCTGGCCGCAGAAGGAGAAACTCGAGTCCACGGCCTTCATCACATTTTGAGGGGTTACGAGAACCTCCACGGTCATCTGTCTTCTTTAGGTGCACAAATTGAAATAAAAGAGATAGCAGAAACAGATGACTCCAACAGATGACTCCAAGGAAAGCTGCTGATTTTTATGAGCTCTGCTCCTCACTTTGAACCGCTGGAAGGACAATACGAAGTTCTGGCCTTTTTTGGCCCTGCTGGAACCGGCAAAAGCATGAGGGCCCAAGCCGTGGCCGCGCAGCGGAACGTGGATCTCATCATCGACGATGGTCTTGTGATTGGTCGT
>CAZNRB010000138.1:0-3713 GCA_964575405.1 uncultured Synergistaceae bacterium
GAAAGGACCTCTGGACAAAGCGCCCAGAGGTCCTTTTTATTGCGGAGCAAGAGAGTGCTTTAAAGCTACCCCAACCGCCCCTCCTTCATCCACCGGGCCAGTTCTTTGGCGTGGTAGGTGATCAACATGTTAGCCCCGGCGCGGTAAAAGGCCACGGCGCTCTCGCAGACCACGGCGGCTTCGTCGATCCAGCCCTTGGCGGCGGCGGCCTTGATCATGCTGTACTCGCCGCTGACCCAGTAGGAGGCCAGGGGGCGGCGGCTCTGGGCAGCCACGGCGCTGAGCACGTCCAAATAGGGCAGCCCGGGCTTGACGATGATGGCGTCGGCGCCTTCGTCCTGGTCCAGCTGGGCCTCCATGAGGCTTTCCCGGAAGTTGTGGTAGTCCATCTGGTAGCCCCTGCGGTCGCCGAAGGCCGGAGCCGAACCGGCGGCCTCCCGGAAGGGACCGTAAAAGGCCGAGGCATACTTGACGGCGTAGGAGAACAGGGCCCGGTCCTGAAATCCCCCTTCGTCCATGGCCTGGCGGATGGCCGCCACCCGGCCGTCCATCATGTCCGACGGGGCTACCACGTCGGCGCCGGCGGCCAGCTGGGACAGGGCCGTCTTGGCCAATATCTCCAGGGTGGCGTCGTTGTCCACGGTCCAACGGTGCCCTTGCTGGCAAATCAGGCCACAGTGGCCGTGGCTGGTGTACTCGCAGAGGCACAGGTCGGCGATGATCACCAGCTCGGGAAAATGGTCTCGCAGGGCCCTGATGGCCTGCTGGACCACGCCGTCGGCGGAGTAGGCCTCGGAGCCCACTTCGTCCTTGTGGTCCGGCAAGCCGAAGAGCAGCACTGCCCGAACGCCGGCATCCCAAGCCTCGGCCACGGCCTCGCCCAGCCGGTCGGGGCTGTAGTGGTACTGTCCCGGCATAGCCGAGATCTCCTCTTTGATGTCCCGGCCTTCCTGGACGAAAAGGGGATAGATCAGCGAGTCCGGCGACACCCGGGTCTGGCGCACCAAGGACCGCAGCGCCGCGGTGCGGCGCAGCCTTCTGGGTCTGAACACTGAATCAGCTCCTTATAGATCTTATGGCCTCAACGACGACAGCCGGGGAAAGCGGCGTCGCCTTGGCCTTGGATTGGCTTTATCTTTGGCTTGTTGGGCTTTTTGGGCTTTGACTTTGGGCCCAAGCCGTCAGGGTCTGGACCATGGACTCTATAGTGGCCTGGGGGGATACCGTCACGGCATAGCCCACCTCTCGGGCCGCCGCCGCTGTGGTGGGGCCGATGCAGAGGGCCCTGAAGTTCCGCCGGTCTCCGACGGCCTCCCAAAAACCGGCCACCGTGGAGCCGCTGGTAAAGGTCACCCAATCCACTTCGTCCCGGTCCAGCAGCTGCCCTAGCAGCTCCAGGTCGCCCCGGGCCGGGCCGGTGCGGTACAGCGCCACGTCGTCGTAGGCCACCCCCGCCCGGTCCAACTCCGCCGGCAGGTACCCGTTGGCCTGGCGGGACCGTAGCAGCAGCGCTCGCTGGCCCGGCTGGACGGCAGCCGCCAGGGCTCGGCCCAGGTGGGCGCCGTCGTAGACCTGGGGGATCAAATCGGGCCGCAAGCCCCGGTCCTTCAGGGCCTGGGCCGTGGCGGGACCGATGGCCGCCAGCTTAATCCCTGCCAGGTCCCGCAGGTCCCGGCCGGTCTCCATCAGCCATTGAAGGGCGTATTCCACGCCTCGGGGGCTGGTAAAGGCCAGCCAGCTGTAGCGGGAGAAGTTCAGCTCTGCCAGAGGAGGGTCGGAAAAGTCGGCTTCGGTGGAGATGCTGGGAAAGTCCACCACCTCGGCGCCCAACCGTCGCAGTTGCTCCGACAGGGTGCCGGGGTGGTCTCGGGCCCTGGTGACCACCACCAGCTGGCCGGCCAGGGGCAGGTGTCGGCGCCACTCCAGGTTCATGGCCGCAGCGGGCCCCACCACCGTCAGGGCTGGGCTTTCCATGGCCGCTTCCCGGGCCTCCTGGGCGATCCGGTCCAGGGAGGCCCGCAGGACCCTTTGGCGACTGGTGGTGCCCCGCTGGATCACCGCTGCCGGAGTCTGGGGGGCCTTGCCTGCCTCCATCAGGCCCTGGGCGATCCGGTCCAAACTGCCCAGGCTCATCAGAAAGACCAGGGTGCCCTCCTCGGCGGCCAGGGTCTCCCAGCAGGGATTCCAGTCCTTGCCCTCTCGGCCCTGGGCCGTGACTACGTGCACCGCCGGCGAACAGTCCCGGCTGGTCACAGCGATGCCGGCACAGGCCGGAGCGGCCAGGGCCGAGGTGACGCCGGGCACCATCAGACAGGCCACGCCCTGGTCTTCCAACCAGGCCATCTCCTCGGCTCCCCGGCCGAACAAAAAGGGATCGCCGCCTTTGAGACGTACCACCGTCTTGCCCCGTCGGGCCTGGTCCAGCAGGATCTCCTGGATCTGATGTTGGCTCACTCCGTGGCGGCCGCAGGACTTGCCAACGTCGATTTTTTGGGCCCCCGGCGGGATCAGGCTCAGCACGCCAGGGCCCACCAGCCTATCAAAGACCACCACGTCGGCCCGGCGGAGGCAGTCCAATCCCCGCAGCGTCAGCAGTCCGGCGTCGCCGGGGCCGGCTCCTACCAGCCAGACGACGCCCTTTTTCGTCGCCTTCGGCAGCTCTTCCAAGGTCATCCCTCCATAGCCTTTCCAGCTCGGTCCCTGAGGCTTTGGGCCAAGCAGCAGCCCAGGGACTCGGGGGCCTGGGGCTCTCCCTGGGCCTCGCCTCGGATCAGCTGGCCCCAGGGGGTCACGTAGAGGCCCCGCAGGAGAAGCTTTCCCCCTTCCAGGCGACAATAGGCGCCGTGGGGGGCGCTGCATCCCCCTTCCAGCGCGGCGATAAAGGCCCGCTCGGCGCGGCAACAGGCCACCGTCTCGGCGCAGTCCAGTTTTTTCAGCAGCTCTTCGGTCCAGCTGCCCCGGCGGCATTCCACCGCCAAGGCGCCCTGGCCCGCCGAGGGGACCATCTCCCAGGGCTCGAAGATCCGGCTGATCCTGCCCTCCAGGCCCAGCCGCTGGAGTCCCGAGACGGCCAGGATCAGGCCGTCCAGCTCTCCCCTATCCAGCTTGGCCAGCCGGGAGGTCACGTTGCCCCGCAGGGGCATGAACCTGGCCCCAGGAAAGAGCTCTTGGCCCTGGAGGATCCGGCGGCGGCTGGAGGTACCTATGCGATCCAGCCGCCGGGACTCCAGAGGCAGCACCAGGCAATCCCTGGGGTCCTGGCGGGGCAAAAGGGCCGCCAGCTCCAGGTCGGGGTGGCATTGGACCGGCAGGTCCTTGAGGCTGTGCACCGCCAAATCGGCCCGGCCTTCCAGCAGCGCCCGCTGCAGCTCCTTGATAAACAGCCCCTTGCCGCCCAGGACCTCCAGGCTGCGGTCCTGCACTACGTCGCCGGTGGTCTTCATGGTCACCAGCTGGCTCTCCTGGCCCAGATCCTTCAGGGCGTCCATGACCAGCCGGCTCTGGGCCACCGCCAGAGTGCTCCCGCGGCTGGCCACCCTGAGGGGGCGGCCGGGGGGAATCTGGGCGGTCCACCTGACCCACAGAGGCCGCAGCCTCTCGGCCAGGGCGGCGCTGCGGGAGGGATCGCCGCCGCCGGTGGAGATGGCCGCCACGGCGTCGGGGGAGGCCACCAGGGCGGGAAATAAAAAGTCGTTGTCCCGCCGGTCGGCCCG
>CAZNRB010000139.1:0-3627 GCA_964575405.1 uncultured Synergistaceae bacterium
AGACGGCTTCTCGCCTCTATATTTCTACGCAAACATTAAGTTATCACATTCAACAATTGGAAAAGCATTACGGCACAGCGTTATTCCATCGGAAGCCCACCTTTGAGCTGACCTATGCAGGCAAAGTGGTCTTGCGTTTTGCTCAGTTGGTCGAACGGAAAGGGCTAGATTTGAAGCGGCACCTATCAGAGATAAAAAATGAGGAAGAGGGTGAGATCAGATTAGGCGTTGGCATGACCCGAGGGCGTAGATTATTAAAATCAATAATGAAAGAATTTTCATCTCGCTTCCCTAAAGTATCCATCATTTGCACTGATAAGTTTGCATCCGATAACCTTCCAGAATGTCTGTCCAATTCCTTGGACTTGGCTATTGTAGTAAAGGAAAAATTTAATCCCATCCTACAGGGAGAGGATTTTCTGGCTGAGCCTGTGTATCTTTGCATCCCAGAAAAGCTCTTGAATACCTACTTTCCCAGAGAAGAAATTAGTGCGCTAAAAGCGACTAGCTATCATGGAGCGACGATTGAAAAATTTATTCGTCTCCCCTTCGTTCAACTGGATAACAAACTAGGAAGGAGAATCCAAACTAGCCTTGCGGCAAAGGGCATAGTAAGTCCACCGTTCCTGCTTTGCCGTTACATCAGTCAGGGTCTCCCGTTATGCCAGCTTTCGCTGGCCGCATGCTATGCTCCTCATATGAGCATTGTTGAGAACTTTGAGGAAATAGTTAACTCAAGAATAAATATATTCCCTTTGCTTGACTTGACCTACGGCGCTCCTGTCACCCAGGAACTGTCATTGATTTATCACAAATCACGCTATATGCCTAAATATATAAAATATTTTATAGAGCTGCTATTAAAAACCAGTAACCAAATTAATGACGCCTCTGTTGTCCACATCGTTTGAAGTGGCTGTCTGGAGTGTGCTAATACAAAAGGACCCGCCGTCTTAGCCGACGGCGGATCCTTTTGCGCTTTTCCTTCCTGTAGAGCCAAGCCCTTAGAGGGTCACCTCCGCCAGGGCTCCAGGGTCTTGGCCAGGGCCTCTCGGGCCGTAGCGATCTGGCGGTCCACCTCTGCAAAGGCGGTGCCGCCGAAGACCTGGCGACGCTCCACCGCTGCCAGAGGCGTCAGTTCCTTGGAGAGGTCCATATCTCCAAGCTCCGGCAAGAACTGCCGGGTCAGCTCTGGGCCGATGCCGTTCAGGGCTAGGTCATGGTCCAGGCAATAGGCCACCAGGGCCCCAACGCGGTGATGGGCTTCCCGGAAGGGGACGCCCCGGCGGACTAACATCTCGGCGATATCGGTGGCCAGAGCCAGGCCGTCGCTGAAGCCCCGCTCCGCTCGGGCCTGATCCAGCTCCACCTGGCGAAGCAACTCCGGCAACACCGACAGGATGGCCGACGTGGTGTCGATGGCGGCAAAGAGCCCCCGCTTGTCCTCCTGGAGGTCCCGGTCGTAGGTCATAGGGAGGCCCTTGAGTAGCACCAGCTGATCCACCAGGTGGCCGATGAGTTGCCCCGCCTTGCCCCGGGTGAGCTCCAGCACGTCGGGGTTCTTCTTCTGGGGCATGATGCTGGAGCCGGTGCAGTAGCTGTCGGGTAACTTGATCCAGCCAAATTCTGAGGAGAAGTAGATGATCAGATCCTCGCAGAGACGGCTGCAGTGGACGCCGAAGAGGGCGCAGAAGCTCAGCAGGTCCACGAAGTGGTCCCGTGAGGCCACCGTGTCCATGCTGTTCTCGGTGGGCCTGGAAAAGCCCAGTTCTTGGGCCGTCCAGTGGCGATCCAAGGGTAAGGTAGTCCCCGCCAGGGCACCGGCGCCCAGTGGGCACTCGTCCAGGCACTGACGGACCAAGTCCAGCCGCCTCAGGTCCCGCAGAAAGGCCTGGACGTGGGCCATCCAGTAATGGCCCATGCTGACAGGCTGGGCCTGCTGGAGGTGGGTATAGCCGGGCACCACGGCGTCGCGGTGAGCCGCGGCCCGATCCAGCAGCGCCTCCAGGAGCTCCGCCATGGCCTGGGCCAGCTCCGACACCAGGTCGCGCAGATAGAGCCTCATAGTCAGGGCCACCTGATCGTTGCGGCTCCGGCCGGTGTGGAGCTTGCCTCCCAGGGGGCCCAGGATTTCCGTCAGTCGGGCCTCCACGTTCATGTGCACATCCTCCAGCTCCACCTTGGGTTGCAAGGCGCCGGAATGAAACTCTTGGACGATCTGGTCCAGGCCCTGCTGCAGCGCCTGGTTCTCCTCGGGAGTCAACAGCCCGATCCGGCAGAGCTGGGCGGCGTGGACCTTGCTTCCCGCCACATCCCAGGGCAACAGCCTCCAGTCCAGATCCAGGGACTGGGAATAGGCCAGCACCCGCCGGTCCGTGTCCTGATGGAACCGGCCTTTCCACATGCCTGACTTCATGGTCAGCAGCTCGTTTTGATGGCTTCGGCCTCGGCCTCTTCCTTGTGGACCTGCTTCCAGGTCTTCAGGGGCAGCCCCCAGATCTTGATAAAGCCCACGGCGGCGGTGTGATCAAAGGTGTCTCCCTCGGAGTAGGTGGCCAGGTCGGTGCGATAGATGGCCTTGGGAGCCTCCATGCCTACCACCACGGCGTTGCCCTTGTAGAGCCGCACCCTGACCAGCCCCGTCACGGTCTCTTGGGTCTTGTCGATAAAGGCGTCGATGGCCTCCTTCAGCGGCGAGAACCAGTAACCCGTGTAGGTCAGATCGGCGAACTTGACTTCCAGCTCCTTTTTGGCGGCCAGCACCGTCTTGTCCAGGGTCATGGTCTCCAGGGCCCTGTGGGCGTTGATGAGGGTCACCGCCGCGGGGCACTCGTAGACCTCCCGGCTCTTGAAACCTACCAGCCGGTCCTCCACCATGTCGATGCGGCCCACGCCGTGGGCTCCGGCCACTTCCCGCAGCTTTTCAATCAGCGCCACCGGGCCCATCTTCTGGCCGTTCAGCGCCGTGGGAAGGCCCTTTTCAAAAGAGATCTCCACGTATTCCGGCTGGTCCGGCGCCGCCAGGGGCGACACGGTGATGGCGTAGGCGTCCTCGGGACACTCGTTCATGGGGTCTTCGATGACGCCGCACTCGATGGCCCGGCCCCAAAGGCTCTCGTCGATGCTGTAGGGCGACTGCTTGGTGGCCAGCACTTCGATGCCGTGGGCCTGGGCGTATTCCACCTCGGCCTCTCGGGTAAAGCTCCAGTCCCGCACAGGGGCTACCACAGCCAGTTCAGGATTCAATGCGTTGATGGCCACCTCAAAGCGCACCTGATCCTGGCCCTTGCCGGTGCAACCGTGGGCCACCGCAACGGCACCCTCGTTCTTGGCCACCCAGGCCAAATGCTGGGCGATCAGGGGCCGCGACAGCGCCGAGCTCAGGGGATAGGTGCCCTGGTACATGGCGTTGGCCTTCAGGGCCGGGAATATGAACTGCTCCGCCAGGGCCTGCTTGAGGTCCATCACGTAGGCCGCCGTGGCGCCGGTCTTCAGGGCCTTTTGGCGGGTGGCCTCCAGGTCGATGGTCTGGCCCACGTCGGCCGTCAGGGTTACCACGTCATAACCCCGCTCCTGAAGCCAGGGGATGGACACCGACGTATCCAGTCCGCCGCTGTAGGCCAATAC
>CAZNRB010000140.1:0-3615 GCA_964575405.1 uncultured Synergistaceae bacterium
GCTCCGTAGAAGAGGCTCGCCGCGGCGTGGCCCAGCATGAGGGCCGGCATCATGGAGATGTCGAACTGGGGCCAGGCTGCGCTGACCAACAACACCTTGGCCCCCAGCAGGCCCTGGATACGGATCCATTCGGGAAAGCAGAGGTCGTAGCAGATGGCTTGGGCGATCTTGATCTCGTCGATCTCGAAGATTCCCGGGGAATCGCCGGCAGCGAAGAGCTGCTGTTCCTGCAATACCGGCGACAGGTGGACCTTGTCGTAGTGGCAGACCAGCTCTCCCCTGGGGTTCACCACCAGGGCACGGTTCACCAGCCGCCCCTGGCAGCGGGCCAGCACCGACCCACCGGCGAACCACACGCCGTAGCGCCGGGCCAGATCTCCCAAAAAGTCCAGGGACTGCTGGGCCTCGGGATCGGCCAGGGGGGCGCCGTCGGATACGGCATAGCCCAGGTTCCACAGCTCCGGCAGCACCACCACCGTGGGCAGCTCCGAGGGCTGGTAGTGCTGGGCCATCCACTGGAGGACGCGGCCGCGGTTTTTCTCTAGATCGCCCAGGGTCACTTCCATCTGGGCGATGCCGATTCGTAGCATTTGTGAGGACCTCCTAGGACAGTTTAAGTTCTGTTAATTTTATAGGCGTTTTCATATGTCGTAATGGGACCACATGCTGATGATTTTGACAGTCCTAATCTCTTCCAAGACCTGATAGACCAGTCTATGGCGGATGTTGATCCGCCGGGACAAGGCCCCTGCCAGGTCGGCGCGGAGCTTTTCGTATCGTGGCGGTATTTTATAAGGATCTTCCCTTAGGAGCTCTATTAAAGCCTTCGCCTTCCCGTCGAGTTTTGCCGCCTTCAAAAGGGGAATGTCCTTTAGGGCCTTCTTTGTATAAACTATGCGATACATCACCAAGGGGCATTATCTTCGGGGATACATTCTTCAATGGGCGTCTTCAACCCCTCGATGATTTTCTCCTTCATGGCCGGGATCGACGACAGATAAAGGGTTTCCATAAGGCTGTTGTAGTCGTCCTGGCTCATAATCACGGCGTTTCCGTCTTTTGTGGTGACGTTGACCTGCTGGTTGAACTTGACAGTCTGCTCTAAAATGGCAAATAGGTTTTTGCGCAAAGCCGTCACGTTGGTGCTGAGCATATCATACACCCCCTGTGTACATTATAGCGTACATAGCTGTATTGGCAAGACCAAAGAGGGGGGCTCCTCCTCCAGGACGGCGCCCACGAAGAAGGCCAGCACGTCGAAAGAAAAGCCCGCGGGCTTATGGGCTCGCGGGCTTTGTGTTTTGTCGCTGTCTAGTTTGCTGTTGCCGCTGCGACGGCTTCTTCTGGTAAAGGCTGACCATGGGTGTAAAGCTCGTCACAGGATAGGTCTATGGCGTCATTCCATACTATGCCGTACCCGCCTATGTCAACGCGCACCGATTCAAATAGCCCCTCGTGGTCGATCAACGGGCGGAACATGGCAAAATCATCCAAAAGCGGTTTTATGTCATAGATTATTCGCCTGGCTCCGTTGCAAAAATCTACAATCAGCCTGTAGTCGTCAGAGGGTCTGACCGCCGCTACCTTGTGAAACATCTGCGCTCCCCCCTTCAGGATCAGTCGCCTATTTGAGCGGTGTCAACTGCGCCTCCATTCTTGTCCTAGCCGCGCTTATGCCAGGTTCGCCCATCGTTAGTAGAGTAAAAAAGCCCCTTTGACGTTTGGGCTAAAATCTCCTTGCCGTTGTCAATTAGCTCGCGGAACTCACCGCATGAAGAGCCTGAATAACGCCGATGCCAGATTCTGCCGCCATTGGTGGAATACTCCAGCACGGTTGCGCTCTTTGGGGAAATGCGAATTAGCTCTTTTCCTCTGTTAAGCATTTGTGACATAAAGACACCTCCTGATATTACGATCGACCGAGCACGCGATAAACGAGTAGGTCAACTAAGGAAATGCCACCGATGTAGCCTAGTAACTGCAGTCCTACATACCAAAGGACTCCAAAAACACTGTTGCCTTCACCAATTATAGGGCGTAATAATTTGCGGAATAACAACCCTATACGAATGCCGGTCACCCCAAATATCAAGCCAAGTGCGAAGTATAATGCGCCAAAGCGGAAACCCTCCTCAAAAAATACGTCTTTGGCAAGATACAATGTAACGACGATGACAAAAATAAAGATAAAAATAAAGGTTAGGACAGGATGATCTTCAAAGTCTTCATCAAACATAGCTCAAACCTCCAAATTCAGAAATTTTAGGGACTACCAACCATTCCGTCCCCTTGCGTTGACTATGGAGACGGATACAGTCTCATAGTTGCACCGGTCAACAGCAACTGGACGGGAAAATTGCAATCCTGTACAGGTGGTGAAGGCGGGTTAGACGTCCTTTGATCTCTTCTCTCCCCCTGTACTGTTTGGGCGTCAGATAGCCCAGGCCATGGGCCGGGCGCACTTGGGGGGTACGACAGCATTGCTCTCGGAATCACCCCGGAGATTATGACCTACCCGTCGTCATGGCTGTTTGGGAGAGACAAGTTGGGCTAGGATCGAAAAAACAAGGATCGTGCATAATTGCAGTATATGCGTAAGGGTAGCTTTGTCGCAATACAAAAATAAAATAAACTAAACAGAAAGTATATTTTTTTCAGCCAAATCGACCTTAAAGGATGCTTTTATTTATATAGGTTACATTTAGTAATCAAGAATATGGAGAAGGGCCTCGAAAAGGGCTAGAAAGAAGGGGGGGCCGAAGGCCGGAAAGCCGGAAAAAGGGCCGAAAGGAAGGGCTAGAAGAGATGGAGAAGAACGCCACGGCTATAGCCAAAACATGCTATCGTTGCAGTTGCCCTTGGAGGTCATCGCCGCCGCTATGGGGCTGAGCCGCCAGGAGCTTTAGGCCTTGAAGGAGGAGCCCTAGACGATCCCTCCGAAGGTAAGGCTAAAAAGCCCCGAACCCGGACCGATGGCAGCCATTCCCTCTATAAGCTTATCTCTAATTGCCGCGAAAGATGCCTCTACCAACCTCTTTTGCTGCCCCATATTGACATGACCCCTTCGAGGGCAAAAGAAAAGGCCCCCAGAGGGGCCCCTGGCTGCAAACTATCGGTTCTGGAGGGCCTCCCCCTCCAGCGCCGTCAGCCGCCTACGGTACCAGATCAGCATGAACACCGTCACGAAGAAGGCCAGCACGTCGGTGGTGGGGTAGGTCAAAAAGATCCCCAACACGCCGAAGCGCATGAGGATAGAGCCTCCCCAGTCGGACCATCTGGGCCACCGCCAGGGACATGACGGCGCCGTCGGTGAAACGGCAGTCCCGGAGAAACAGCTGAAAGTCCTTGGTCTTAATTGGGTTTCTCTCGAAGCGGGATCTCGCAATGTCTCCGGAAATAGGTCCGATCAGGGCCATCATCTCCTTAGGAGGTTAAAAGGGCCTCCGGTATTTTCTTTTATGGTAGACCTACCCGGCCGGCCTTGTCAAAAAAGTACTTTCCCGAGGGATAAAAGTCAATAAAAATCAACAGTTTAAATCTCTTTTGCTGCTCTATTCCGGCGCTCCCGGCGGCGGTCCACAAAAAAAGAGCCCCCTAAGGAGCTCCTGAAGGCGC
>CAZNRB010000141.1:0-3613 GCA_964575405.1 uncultured Synergistaceae bacterium
AAAGAATACTGGGGCGAGGGATCCAACAGGGCCCGAAACTGGCAGCGCTACGATTTGGGCGGCGACGGCAAGCTGTCCTTCGAGGAGGGCGTGGACTCCTACGTGCCCTACGCCGGCAGCCTGAAGGACAACGTGACCATCTCCCTGGCCAAGGTGCGCTCCACCATGTGCAACTGCGGCGCCCTTACCATCCCGGAGCTGCAACAGAAGGCCCGGCTCACGCTGGTGTCGTCGGTGAGCATCGTGGAGGGCGGCGCCCACGACGTGGTGCTAAAAGACAAGCGGACCATTGACTAGCGCTTTATAATTTGGCAAATCAAAAGAGCCCCCGGCCTTGACTCCGGAGGCTCTTTTTCTACAGCCCAAAGGCCCGGCTTAGCCGGGAGTTTTCGTTATGCAAAAAGGGGGACGGCGGCAAAAGCCGCTGTCCCCCGGGCGAGTGCTACCGTACTGACAGTTGTGCCTCTCTCTTGTGATGCTGTTCCTTTCTCTTGCAGTCCGGGCAGAGCCCGATCAACGTCAATCGGTAATCCTCAATGGAGCAGTCGGCGGGAAAAACGCCAGCGTTCAAAGGCTCCCCGCTGGGCCAGAGGTCCAGGATCTGGCCACAGGTGCGGCAGCAGAGATGGAGATGTTTCTCTCGCCGTTTTTCGTAATGAGCCGGTCCCCCTCCGGCGTCCTCAAGCTTTCGTGCCAGGCCGGCTTCACAGAGCTGTTCCAGGTTCCGGTAAACGGTTCCCAGGCTGATGGCCGGTATATGACGGCGCACGTTTTGGAAAATTTCCTCCGCCGTAGGGTGATAATTCTCCTGCGACAGCACTTCCAGGATAGCGTCTCTCTGTCTTGACCGTCTCTGAATCATGGCGCCCCCCTTTTCCCCCCTTTTTACGTGAGATATTGCAAGGTAATACGGCGTGCAGCTGCGCAAGAGAGAAGGCGCCGCAAAGAGAACAAATCTTGAAAGACCTTAGATCTTGCCTACCAGGTCCTTGCCGGGAGTGATTCCTTCCTCGCCGGGCACCCAGCTGGCGGGGCAGACCTGACCGTACTGGGCGGTGAACTTGGCGGCCCGCAGCTTCCGGAGAAGCTCCTTAGCGTTGCGGCCGATGCCAAGGTCGTGGATCTCGATGGTCTTCAGCCGTCCCTCGGGGTCGATCAGGAAGGTGCCGCGCAGGGCCTGGCCGGCGTCCTCGATATAGACGCCGAAGGCCTTGCTGAGCTTGCCAGTGGGGTCGGCCAGCATAGGGAACTTGATCTTAGCGATGGTGGGCGAAGCGTCGTGCCAAGCCATGTGGACGTACTCGCTATCGGTGCTGACGCTGAAGACCTCGGCGCCTTCATTCTGGAATTCCTCGTAGAGCTCCGCCATCTCGCCCAGCTCGGTTGGGCACACAAAGGTGAAGTCGGCGGGGTAGAACATCAGGATTCTCCACTTGCCGTCGTAGTCGCCGAAGTTGATCTCCTTGAAATCGCCGTCAAGGTAGGACATGACCTTGAAGTTTTCCACTACATCGTTGATCTTGTACATTCTCTCAGATCCTCCTCAATTATTCAACCATACTCAATGATGGGAACGATTATTATTACTGAAGAAAGTATAGCATGGCGGCCAGGGCCTGTAAAGGGGTTTTTTAGGACTTTTTGGAAAGCCTTCGGGACCATCAAAATCTCCTATAACCTGGAAGGATGGATTCATGTATTGTTAGATATATAGAATTTCAATTTTAGGGGTTTTAAAAAGAGTTATCTTATTATACAATCCGAAGTCGAAACAAGTGGAAATAAGGGACTTTTTTCTGGAGCG
Organism: uncultured Synergistaceae bacterium; assembly: GCA_964575405.1. Classification (GTDB taxonomy): domain Bacteria; phylum Synergistota; class Synergistia; order Synergistales; family Dethiosulfovibrionaceae; genus CAZCKP01. Next base: position 1,805 of record CAZNRB010000141.1, read on the forward strand.
CAGTATTGCTCAAAAAAAGGGCCCTTTCGAAAGTCCTGAATCGTAGGGGGATGGGTTGTAAATGATAAACGACGAAGCTTTGGAACAGCTGACCTCCGCTTTAATGGAATTTTGCGAGCGCTTCAACGGGTGGGAAGGGGCTGTTGCAAAAATGGGCAGCCTGTCGCTGCCCCAGCTTCGCACGGTTTGCGTCATCGGACGCAATGCCGACATCAGGATGAAGGACATTGCCGATCACATGGAGCTCACCACCGGCACCGTGACGGTCATGATCGACCGCCTCCAGGAGATGGGGCTGGTGGAGCGGTGCCGCAACGAGAGCGACCGCCGTTCCTACAAAATCGTCCTCTCCGAGAAGGGGCAGAAGTACTACGCCGAGCACCGAAAGCGCCAGAAGGAACTGACCCGCAAGCTGGCCATGAAGCTGTCCGAGGAGGACCGCGACGGCTGTCAGCGGATTTTGGACAGCTTCCTCCTCTGCCTGTAGTCCTGGAAGGCCGGTGACAGCCCGTGATCTCTCTAAAATTGCCTCCCCGCCTGGACCAGGCCGGGACCTGGCGCTTCATCGAAGGGCGGGTGAAGGGTCTTTTGGCGGCCGAAAGGGATCCTCTGGCATCGCTCTGCAACGCCGCGGCCTATCTCTATTGGGTCCTGGAAGAGGTTAACTGGGTGGGCTTTTACATCCTGCGAGAGGGCCAGCTGGTGCTGGGCCCCTTTGCGGGCAAGCCGGCCTGCCCGAGAATTCCTCTGGATCAGGGCGTCTGCGGCGCCGCTGCCAGGACCGGTCAGATCCAGCTGGTGCCCGACGTCAGCGCTTTTCCTGGCCACATCGCCTGCGACGGCGACTCCCGGTCGGAACTGGTAATACCCCTTTTCCTGGGTGGAAAACTTTGGGGCGTGCTGGACCTGGACAGCCCTAAACTGAATCGCTTTACCGAGTTGGACCGGAACTGCCTGGCAGCCATCGCCGAAGCCTTCGGTGACGCCATGGCCCGGCTCCCTCTGTAAAAGCTCAAAGAGGCGCCTGGCCCGCTCCCTTGAGAGCGACGCCAGGCGCCTCTTGCCTTTTGTCGCTGAAAAATCCCCCAAAGGACTCAAGTCCGGCATGTATAGGCCCAGTGATTTAGGCGATTAGCAAAAAAAGGACCTCCCAGCGGCCTTCCCCGGCAGGGGAAGTTCAGACGCTAGAGGCCCAGGATATTCTGGCTCCTCGAGCAGGACTTGAACCTGCGACCTAGTGATTAACAGTCACCCGCTCTGCCAACTGAGCTATCGAGGAAGGACTTCGCCCATTATACGCCCTGGCTGGACCCTGTCAAGGCCGAGAGATTGCCCTAGGTGGTTCGGCGGGCCTTGATTTTTCAAAGTTAAAACTTCACAATAGAATGAGTAGTGGCTCTCGTCAAAAAACACGTAAGGAGGTTTTCTCCGTGATCCAACGAATCTGTCAGCTCGAAGAGAAATACCGTGAGAAATACCTGGAGTTCTACCGCCATCTCCACCGCCACCCCGAGCCCAGTTACCAGGAAGAGAAAACGGCGGCCTTTGTGACCTCTGTCCTGAAGACTCTGCCTCTGGACGAGATCCGCACCAACGTGGGCGGCCATGGGGTGCTGGCCACGTTGAAGGGAGCCAAGCCCGGCCGGGTGGTGGCGTTGCGGGCCGACATGGACGCCCTGACCATCACCGAGAACACCGGTTGCACCTTCGCCTCGGAAAATCCCGGGGTTATGCACGCCTGCGGTCACGATTCCCACACGGCCATGCTGCTGGGGGCGGTCCACGTGCTCTGTGAGCTCAAGGACCAGA
>CAZNRB010000142.1:0-3568 GCA_964575405.1 uncultured Synergistaceae bacterium
CGTCCTCGGGGATGCCGGCCTCCACCTTGCCCACCAGGTCGGCGCCCACGTCGGCCGCCTTGGTGTAGATGCCGCCGCCCACGCGAGCGAAAAGGGCGATAGAGCTGGCGCCGAAGCCGAAGCTGGTGAAGATGTTGGGGTCCTTAAAGAGGAAGTAGCAGATCAACACGCCCAACACGCCCACGCCTACCACCGTCATGCCCATGACGGAGCCGCCCTTGAAGGCCACCTGAAGGGCGTCGTTGAGGCCCCGGGTGGCGGCGAAGGAGGTCCGTCCGTTGGAGCGAGTGGCCACCTGCATGCCCACGTAGCCGGCCACGGCACTGCAGAGAGCGCCCATGACGAAGGACAGCGCCGAAGCGAGGCCAACTTTCCAGCACAGCAGCGCTGCCACCACGGCGATAAAGGGAGTTAACCACTTGTATTCGCGGTTCAGGAAAGCCATGGCCCCGTTGTGGATGATCCCCGACAGCTCGTTGATTCGCTCGTTGTCCACCTGGAATCGCTCGACCCAGCAGTAGGACCTATAGGCATAGGCCAGAGCGAGCAGACCGGATAGAAGGACGACCAGCATCATTATTGCGTTCATATCCTACCTAACCTCCTCGAGAAATTCGCCCGCTCTCCTGCAGGATGGCGGACTTTTACCTCAGCATGAAAGCTTCTTCGGTTGAACATTATAGGGGCCCCTCTGGAGAAAAACAAGCTAAAAGGCCACTTTTGAAAAATTATTCTCCTTTAAAATCCCGTAAAAATTCCCTGCCGGTGCCCTATAGATCTCCCCCGCTGCCACAGGAAGATCGACCGCAAGGGAGCATACAAAAACGGCGGCAGCAACTCGCCACCGCCGTCTGTTTTTTTTGCGACCTAGGCCTGGGGCTGGAGCTCCTTCTTCTGCCGTTCTCCCGAGGAGCGTGTTTTTTTCGCGGCCTTGGGAGGGCGGATCGAGAACTTCAGATCGCCCTTCTCGACGCTACAGTACAGGGTCTCTCCGCTTTTGACGCCTCCCGAGAGGATCAGGTCCGACAGAGGGTCCTCGATCATGTTCTGAATCAGCCGCCGCAGCGGACGGGCTCCCCGGTTCTGGGCCCTGTTCCGGGACAGCATAAGCTCCTGGGCTTGTTGGGACAGCTCCAGGGAGATCTGGCGCTCCTGCAGCCGCTCTCTGAGGTCCGCCAGCATGATGTCCAAAATGCGGCCCATCTCCTGGGCCGTGAGGCTGCGGAAAATAAGCTGCTCGTCGATACGGTTCAGCAGCTCGGGACGGAAAAACTGTTTCGTCGCCTCTCGAACAGCCTGCTCGCTGCGCTTCAGTTCCTCCTCAGCCTGGTTTGCCGGGGCGAAGCCAAAGCTGTTTTTGCCCATCTCCCTGGCGCCCAGATTGCTGGTCATGATTATCACCGTGTTGCGAAAGTCCACCTTTCGCCCGTGGGAGTCCGTCAGGCGGCCCTCCTCCAGAATTTGCAGCATCACGTTGTAGAGGTCCGGGCTAGCCTTTTCGATTTCATCGAAGAGCACCACCGACCAGGGACGGCGGCGCACCGCTTCGGTCAGCTTGCCCCCTTCTTCGTGGCCCACGTAGCCCGGAGGAGCGCCGATCAGCTTGGCCGCCTCGTGGCGTTCCATGTATTCGCTCATGTCAAAGGCGATCAGCGCCTCTTCAGAGCCAAAAAGTGCTCTGGCCAAGCACCGGGCCAACTCGGTCTTGCCCACGCCGCTGGGCCCCAAAAACAGGAAACTGCCAATAGGACGCCTGGGGTCTTTCAGGCCGCTGCGGGAGCGGCGGACAGCCCGGCAGAGGGCCCTTACGGCCTCGTCCTGGCCGATGAGGCGCTGGTGGATCTCCGACTCCAGGTTCAGCAGCCGCGTGGCCTCCACCTCGGTGAGCTGCCGCACCGGAATGCCGCTCCATTCCGAGAGGACATCTGCGATCTGTTGCTCGTCCACCTGGGGCTCTCCGTCGATGCCCTGGCTTCTCCGCCAGCGGACCAGCTCTTCCTCAAGCTGCCGGGATAAGATCATCTCGTCGCTGCGGTACCGGCTGGCGCTCTCGAAGTCCCGGTGCTTCATGGCCTCTTCCTTTTCGTGGCGGATAGATTTGAGTTTCCGCTCCTGGGCCTTCAGGTCCGGCGGGAGTTCGTAGAGGTCCAGGCGTACCTTGGCGGCGGCTTCGTCGATCAGGTCGATGGCCTTATCGGGAAGATTTCGGTCCGATAGGTACCGGCTGGAGAGCCGAACCGCCGCCTTCAATGCCCCATCAGTGTAGCGCACCTTGTGGTGCTTCTCGTAGTTGTCCTTCAGCCCCTGGAGAATCTTCAAAGCCGAGTCCTGATCGGGCTCGCCCACCATCACGGGCTGGAACCGGCGCTCCAGAGCGGCGTCCTTCTCTATGTACTTTCGGTATTCGTCCAAGGTGGTGGCGCCAATCAGCTGAAAATCGCCGCGGGCCAGACTGGGCTTGAGAATGTTGGCAGCGTCCACCGACCCCTCGGCGCTACCGGCACCGATGATGGTGTGAAGCTCGTCGATGAAGAGAATCACATCCTCGCTGCCTCTCAGCTCCTCCACCAGGAGACGCATCCGCTCCTCGAATTCGCCGCGGTATTTGGTGCCGGCCACCAGGTTGCCCACGTTGAGCTGCACCACCCGACGGTCTTTGAGGAGTTCCGGCACGTCGCCGCTCTCAATTCGTTGGGCCAAGCCCTCCACCAGCGCCGTCTTGCCCACGCCGGGCTCGCCGATCAGCACCGGATTGTTCTTGCTGCGGCGGCAAAGGACCTGCATCATCCGCCGGATCTCCTGGTCCCGGCCGATCACCGGGTCCAGGCGGCCCTTGGCGGCCCTAGCAGAGAGATCCAGGCAGAACTGGTCCAGCGTAGGCGTTCCGGTGGATTTGGGTTGGGGCCCGGCGTCTCCGGTGCCGTCGGAAGGGCGCTCCTTTCCGCGGTCCCGGCGCTCCTCCAGGCTGTGGCGGAGGTTGGCGGCAATGGAAGATGGATCGAGCTTCAGCCCCTCTAAAACAGCGCGGGCCTTGTTGTTTTGGTTGCCCAGCAAAGCCAGGAACAGATGTTCCGTACCCACATAGCTGGAGCTCAGCTTCCGAGCCTCCCTGACGGACTGGTCCAAGGCCTGCTTGGCATCGTAGCTGAAGGGCAGATCCCTCGATTCCACGGCTGGAGTCCCGGGGGCGTGGATCTCCAGTATCTTTCCGATAATGTCCTCCGATGTAAGGCCTGCCTCTTTTACCGCTCGAACGGCAGCGGACTCCTCCTCGATCATGAGACCTAACAGAAGATGTTCCGTGCCTATCTTTTGATGCCCAAGGCGAAGCGCTTCGCGGTGAGCGATCTGAATAACTCTTTTACTTCGTTCTGTGAAAAACTGCCACAAAGGCCTTCACCTCCAGCCATAGCCCCGCCGCGATGGTGCCGGCGGCTCCAGGGGCCATGTCAAAACTACAGCAAAATCTGATAAAAATTCTCGGCTCTTAAGTCTAACTAGGTCAGGTCGAGGCCGCAGAGCATCTTTTTCAGCAGCTCCGCCTGGAGGACGCTTTTCTTGTATGGCG
>CAZNRB010000143.1:0-3485 GCA_964575405.1 uncultured Synergistaceae bacterium
GTGCCGGTGATCCATCAGGAGGCCGTCGACGCCGCTCGAGCCGGCCTGCCCGACGACGACCGGCTCTACGAGCTGGCGGACCTCTACAAGATGTTCGCCGACTCCACCAGAGTCAAGATCCTGTGGGCGCTAATGCAGTGCGAGCTCTGCGTCTGCGACATCACCAGTCTGCTGGGAGTATCCCAGTCGGCAGTATCTCACCAGCTCCGAGTGCTCAAGGGAGGGCGGCTGGTCAAGACCCGCCGCAGCGGCAAGGTGGTCTACTACTCCCTGGCCGACGACCACGTGAGACAGCTGCTTCAGCTGGGGCTGGAGCATATCGAAGAGTAGCGGCCCCAAGCCGCTCCAAATGGAGGAGCCGATCATGAAGGAACACAGGGAACTGCGCTGGACTTTCACCGGCCTGGACTGCGGCCACTGTGCCCTCAAGGTGGAAGAGGCTCTGAACAGGGTGGCGGGAGTGGAAAAGGCCCTGGTCAACTTCGCCGCTGGCACCGTCAAGGTCAGGACATCGGAGGATTGCAGCGACCAGGAGCTGCTGGCCCGCTGCCAGGCTGCAGCCGAGGCGGTGGAGCCCGAGGTGAAGCTGCTGGCCAAGGAAGGCCCCGGAGACCGTCGCCAGGAATCCAAGGGCGATTCCTGCGGCTGCGGCCACGATCATCACGATCATAATGAAGGCCACCAGCACCACCATGGCGAGAGCTGCAGCTGCGGGAGCCATCACCACGATCACTACAAAGGCCGCCATGGAGATCACGGCGGTTCTTGCGGCTGTGGCCATGATCACGCAGAGGCCCAGGGCCATCATCACGGCCACAACCAGGGCGAATCCTGTGGCTGTGGTCACAGCCACGAAGACCATCACGGTCATGACCACGACGGCTGCTCCTGCGGCCATGACCACCACGAAGGCCATCAGGACCACCACGACCACGGCGAAGGCTGCAGCTGCGGGAGCCATCACCACGATCACGACAAAGGCGACAAGGGCGATCACGGTGATTCCTGCGGCTGCGGAGGCCATCACCATCACGGCCAGGGAGAACACCGGAGCGAAGGTCAGGAAGCCCCAGCCCCCCAGCAGGGACGGCGTTGTCCCCACGGCTACCCCTACGATCACCGGCCCCAGGCCGATGCAGCCGCCCCGGGTGCCATAAAGGGCGGTTTCCGCTGGAGGGTCTGCCGCTTGGCCTGCCCTCTCTGCGCCGCCAAGGTGGAAGAGGCCCTCAGGGCCCGCCCCGAGATAGCCCAGGCCACGCTGAGCTTCGCCTCGGCCACGGTGGCGGTGGCGCCGGTGACCTATAGGCCCGAGTCGGAGCTGTTGGAGCTCTGCAACCAGGTGGCCGGCGACGTGGACGGGACCATGTTCTTCCAGATCGAGAGACCGGCCGGGGAGAAAAGGCGCTGGAGCCTGTCGAAACAGCAGCTGGCCCTGGTCCTGGCGGCGGTGGCCTTTGGGCTGGGCTTCCTGGGGGTTCTGCCGGTAGCGCTGCGGATCGGCCTCTGCGGCGTCGCCTGGGCCCTAGCGGGATGGCCGGTGTTCCGCGCCGCCTGGGCGGGGCTGAAGCGGCGAGATCTATTCAACGAGAACACCCTGATGACGGTGGCCACCCTGGGGGCTTGGGCCCTGGGAGACGCCAGCGAGGCCGCGGCGGTGATGATCTTCTACCAGATCGGCGAACAGCTCCAGGGCTATGCCGTGAACCGCTCCCGGCGGAACATCGCCGCCTTGATGGACATCCGGCCCCAGTGGGCCAATTTGATGGAAGGCGGCACTACCCGTAGGGTGGACCCCTCGGAACTTAGGGTGGGCGATCGAATCGTCATAGCCGCCGGCGAGCGAGTGCCCGTGGACGCCGTGGTGCTGACGGGCCGGTCCTCCCTGGACCTGGCGGCGTTGACCGGCGAATCGGCGCCGGTAGACGTGTCCCAGGGCTCCGGACTTCTGAGCGGCGCTGTCAACGTCAGCGGCACCCTGGAGGCCCAGGTGACCCGAAGCTACAGCGATTCCACGGTGGCCCGGATCCTGGAGATGGTGGAAGACGCCAGCGCCTACAAGGCCCCGACGGAACAGCTGGTGACCCGGCTGGCCCGGATCTACACGCCTATAGTGTTCTTCGGCGCCCTGGCGGTGGGGCTGGTGCCGCCGCTGCTGGGCGGACAGTGGAGCCAGTGGATCTACCGGGCCTTGGTGTTCCTGGTCATATCCTGTCCCTGCGCTCTGGTGGTGTCGGTGCCTATGACCTTCTTCGCCGGCATCGGCGCGGCCTCCCGCCAGGGCATCCTGGTCAAGGGCGGCAACTACCTGGAGGCTCTGAGCCGCATGGAAGTGGCCGTCTACGACAAGACTGGGACCCTCACGGAAGGGCGCTTTTCCGTGACGGGGCTCTATCCCGCCGAGGCTGTCTCCGAAGAGGAGCTTTTGGGAACGGCGGCGGCCCTGGAAGCGGGGTCCAACCACCCCATCGCCCGTTCCATCGTCCAGGCCTGGCAAGAACGGGGACATCCCGCCCCCCAGAGGCTCCTGGAGCTGGAGGAGCTGGCCGGCCGGGGCTTGACGGCCCTGATGGAGGGCCACCGCGTCAGCGCTGGAAACCAGGCCCTGATGGAGAGCCTAGGCCTGCCGGTTCAAAGCGACGATGGCCAGACCTCGGTCTGGGTGGCCCGTGACGGCCTTCTGCTGGGTCGGGTGGCAGTAGCGGACCGGATCAAGCAGGACAGCGCCGCAGCCATCGCCGCACTGCGGGATCAGGGCGTGAGCCATCAGGTCATGGTCTCCGGCGACCGGCCAGAGATCGCCCAGGCCGTGGGGCGCCAGCTGGGCCTCGACGAGGTCCGAGGCGGCTTGTTGCCCGACGGCAAGGTCCAGGCCGTGGAGGAGCTGAAGGCCCGGCGATCCAAGAAGGGCACCCTGGTCTTCGTGGGCGACGGCATCAACGACGCCCCGGTGTTGGCCGCTGCCGACGTGGGCGTGGCCATGGGAGGCCTGGGCAGCGACGCCGCCATCGAAGCCGCCGACGTGGTGCTGATGACCGACGAGCCCTCCAAGCTGGCCTCGGGGCACCGCCTGGCCCGGCGGGTGCTGGCCATCGCCAGGCAGAACATTGTCCTGGCCCTGGGCGTCAAGGTCCTGTTCATGGCCCTGGGCACCCTGGGCCTGGCGGGGCTCTGGGCGGCGGTATTCGCCGACGTGGGAGTGACCCTGCTGGCGGTGCTCAACGCCCTGCGGGCCCTGCTGACGCCCCGGTCTGAAAAGGTCGGCAGCCGGTAGGATTTCCCAGCGGTTCCTCGATCCCATCGAAAAAACTGAAGCGGCTACGACGACTTCTGGGGCTCCCTGGGGTTGCAGTGGCAATTCTGAGGCTCCTATGCGTTCTTTAAGGGCCTTCTCCTGAAATGGCAGATCACATCAATACTCCTCCACTCCACAAAAATTGCCCCTTTCCCTGGCTGCCAGGGAAAGGGGCAATTTTAATCGCTTTTAA
>CAZNRB010000144.1:0-3476 GCA_964575405.1 uncultured Synergistaceae bacterium
AAAAAGGGCGGCAACGCCATAGACGCCGCGGTGGCCACTGCGGCGGCGTTGACGGTGGTGGAGCCCACTGCCAACGGCATAGGCTCCGACGCCTTCGCCCTGGTCTGGTTCAAGGGCCAGCTCTATGGCCTCAACGCCAGCGGTCCCGCCCCGGCGGCCATGACCTTGGAGGCCCTGAAGGAACGGGGCTTCGATCAGATGCCCACCGAGGGGCTGCTGGCCGTGACGGTGCCCGGCGCTCCAGCTGGGTGGGCGGCCCTGGCGGAGCGCTTCAGCCGCCTGGGCCTGGCGGAGTTGGTGGAGCCGGCGGCGGCCTACGCTGAAGAGGGCTTTGTGCTCCAGCCCGGCGTGGGCGGTGCCTGGGGCAAGAGTTTCCAACGGTTCAAAAAGGCCCTGGAGAAAGACCCGGCCCTGGATAGCTGGTTCCAGGTCTTCGCCCCCGGCGGCAAGGTCCTGGGACCCGGCGACACTCTGGTTCTGAAGGACCACGGCGCCACCCTCCGGGAGATCGGCGCTACCGGAGCCGCCAGCTTCTACCGGGGCTCTCTGGCCCAGAGGATCGACGATTTCAGCCGCCGCTGGGGCGGATTCATCCGGGGCGAAGACCTGGCGGCCTACGAACCCCTGTGGGTGGAGCCCCTGTCGGTGGATTACCGAGGATTTCAGGTCTGCGAAATTCCGCCTAACGGCCACGGCATCGCCGTGTTGATGGCCCTGAACATACTGAAGGACCTGGACCTGGGGCCCCTGGATTCTTTCCGGAGCCTGCACCTCCAAATGGAGGCCATGAAGCTGGCCTTCGCCGACGCCCGGCGCTACGTGGCCGACAGCCGCTACATGTCCGTGACGGTAGATCAGCTCCTCAGCCCCGGCTACGCAGTCCAGCGCCGGGCCTCTATTGGCGAGAAAGCCCGGCTTCCCGAACCCGGCGACCCGATCAGGGGCGGCACCGTCTACCTGGCTACGGCCGACGGCGAGGGGAACATGGTCTCCTACATCCAGTCCAACTACATGGGCTTCGGCTCAGGCGCGGTGGTGCCCGGCACCGGCATCGCCCTGCACAACCGGGGCAACAACTTCTCCATGGACCCGGCGTCGGACAACTGCGTGGCACCGGGAAAGCGGCCCTACCACACCATCATCCCGGGATTCTTGATGAAGGACGGTCAGGCCATGGGCCCCTTTGGCGTCATGGGCGGTTTTATGCAGCCCCAGGGCCATCTCCAGGTGCTGCTGAACACCATCGACTACGGTCTGAACCCCCAATCTGCCCTGGACCATCCCCGCTGGCAGTGGGTGGGAGCCAATACCATCGAGGTGGAACAGGCCTTTCCCAATGCCCTGGCCCAGGAGCTCCAGCGGGCCGGCCACGACATAGTGGTGAAGGCCGATCCTACGGGCTTCGGCCGGGGCCAGATCATCTGGCGCGACGGCGACGGCACCCTCTGCGGCGCTACGGAACCCCGCACCGACGGATGCGTGGCAGTCTGGTAATCCCCTTCAAGACAACGTAACCCCACGCAAAGGCCGCGAAAAGGGCCGGCTCGGAGATCCCGGGCCGGCCCTTTGCCTTATCGCGATAGTCCTTTCTTCACTATCTTCAAGCCTCGGCCCTTCAAGTCTTCGGTCCTTCAAGTCTTCAGTCCTTCAGCGCCCCCGCCCCAGCGGCTTTCGAAGTTTTTCAGGATGTTTTTCAGAGTCGGCTCCGGCTCCAGATAGGCCTCGGCCTGGCGCCGGATCTCCTCGGGAACGCCGAAGCGTGCCTCGGCCAGGCTTCCGGCTATACAGGCCAAGGTGTCGCTGTCGCCGCCCAGGGACACGGCGCTTCTCAGGGCCTCCTCGAAAGAAGCCGCCTCCAGGGCCGCCGTCAGGGCCTGGGGCACCGAGCCCTGGCAGCTGCTGTCGAAGCGATAACCGGGCCGGATCTGGTCCAGGGTGAAGTCCAGGCTGTAATGGCCTTGGCCGATCCAGTGCCGGATCTCCTGGGCCCCTTGGCCCTGGCGGGCCAAGAAGATGGCTCCTGCTGTAGCCTCGGCGGCCTTGATGGCTTCGGGGTGGTCGTGGCTCACGGCGGTGACGGTCCGGGCCAGAAGCAAGGCCTCGTCAAGGCTTGAAGCGGCGAAGCCGCAGGGTCCCACCCGCATGGCCGCGCCGTTGCCGAAACTGCCGTAGGGTCTGGGCTGGGCTGCCGTCAGCCACCGGGCGAAGTTGCCGCCGTAGCCCCGGTCGGGGTAGAGCCGTCCCAGACGGCGCATCTGGTCCGCCGCTGCCCGGGCCAGAGCCTGGAGGTCCTCTCGGGCCAGGATCAGGGCCTGGGCTACGGCCAGGGACATGACGGAGTCGTCGGTGAAGCGGCACATTGGGTGAAAGAGCTGAAAGTCCTTGGTCTTGATGGGGTTTCTCTCAAAGCGGGATCCTACGATATCGCCGGCTATGGCGCCGATCATCGGAGGTCATCTCCTTTCCTGGTCCTGTTTCCTGTCCTTCTTTGTCCTTTTCTGGTGGGGCCTTGGTGACCTGTGGCGGTACTTCGCTATTTTGATACTAGGCCCTGCCGCCTTGGCTGTCAAAAGGTGGGCATCTGTTGGGGAAAAGATCAGGGAAAGTCAGCCCCTTTAGCCGCTTTATCGCCCCACTTTTCGAAGCCGAAGCCCACAAAAAAGGAGCCCCGGGGGCTCCAGGAGAAATTTTCGGACTAGGGATATCAGCTGAGGGCGTGAAGTATGGCGAAAGACTGGAGCGGGGCCATCCACTGGAGGACGCGGCCGCGTTTTTTCTCTAGATCACCCAGGGTCACTTCCATCTGGGCGATGCCGGCTGGGCGATGCCGGTTCGTAGCGTTTGTGAGGACCTCCTAGGGCAGTTTAAGGTAAAGGCTGACCACGGGTGTAAAGCCCGTCACAGGATAGGTCTATGGCGTCATTCCATACTATGCCGTACCCGCCTATGTCAACGCGCACCGATTCAAATAGCCTCTCGTGGTCGTTCAACGGGCGGAACATGGCAAAATCATCAAAAAGCGGTTTTACGTCATAGATTCGCCTGTCTCCGTTGCAAAATCTACAATCAGCTGTAGTCCTCAGAGGACCTGACCGCCGCTACCTTGCGAAACATCTGCGCTCCCCCCTCAGGATCAGCCGCCTATTCGAGCGGCGGCAACTGCACAAAATTCTGAGTTTCCCAAATTATACGCCAGTCCGGAGACGGCGCAACGGCAAAAACAAGGCCTCCCCAGCAGCGAGGCCTTAAAGACAAAGGGCGAGAGGGAAATTTCCCCCTCGCCCGTGCGCTTTGTTTCGTACCGTTGATTTTTAGGACCTACATGATCTACATAGCCAACCTGAATCCCGCCTTGTAGTACCATTCCTGGTCCACGTCGCCTCCCGAGGAGCGCTCCACGTCCAGGTGCAGGAAGTTTCCTCCGCCGAACTTGAAGGCCGCGCCAAGGCCGTAGGTGAACCAGCTGTCGCTGTAGT
>CAZNRB010000145.1:0-3450 GCA_964575405.1 uncultured Synergistaceae bacterium
TCAACCGCAAATCGGCCCTGGATTGGGTGATCGAGCGGGCATGCGTCAAAACCGACAAGGAAACGGGCATAGTGAACGATTTCAACGCCTGGGGCGCCGAGCACGGCAACGACCGCTATATCTTGGACCTGATACTGAAGGTCATCACTGTCAGCCTGGAGACTATGGAGATCGTCGCCTCCCTGCCGCCGCTGGAGATCCACCCCCTGGACAGGGCCGAGGAAGGCCAGGCTGGGAGCGGCCAGAAAGCGTAATGCTGTATATTGGCTAGCAAAAAGACATAGGACAAAGGAGCGCCCCGGCCATGACAACAGAACACTACATCTATCCGGCGCTGTTATCCGGCATGGCCTGCGGCGCTATGAGGGGCTGGCTGCTGGCATCAGCACCACGGCCCGGCCGACACGTTGAACGAGGACCTCATTGGAGTTGAAGCGGTACCTATCGGGCAACTGTACTACCTGGCTTCCGCCCTTATCGAAGACCCTCGCTTTTTCCAAGGTTATCTCCTCCCAACAAACAGAGCCCCCGGCGAATTCGCCGGGGGCTCCTATTATCTCAGTCCTCGTAGTGGCCCAGGCAGGATAGGATATAAATCGTCCCCTCCTGCTCGTAATAAACCATCCGGTTAACTCCATCGATCCGGCGGCTCCAGCAACCGCTCAGCTTGCCCCGCAAGGGCTCGGGCTTGCCCAGGCCTTCATAGGGAGTTCTCAGCATGTCCTTTATCAGCTGATTTATCCTTTTCAGCGTCCTCCTGTCCTGGCTCTGCCAGTACAGGTAATCGTCCCATGCCCGGTCCTCCCACAGCAGCCTCATCGGTCCGCCTCGATCAGCTGGTGCTCTGCAAAGTGGGCTCTGCCGCTTTTCACGTCCTCAATAATGGTCTCCAGGTGGCGCAGGTTGCTTTCCGAGTAGAAGGGATCGGCGGAGACTTCAAAGGGAATTCGATACTCCCTGCCTACTTTCTTCGCGAAGATCGTAAAGGCCGCCGTCATGGAGAGGCCCATTTCGGCGCAGGCCCGCTCCATCCGCTTTTTCACGTCTGCGTCCATTTTAAAGTTTACGTTGACACTTTGAGCCATGGCGATCCCCCTTTCTTGCCATAGAATAGCAAATACAAAGAAAAAAGCAAGCTTTTTTCTTTGTATTGGGCCCTAATGTTTGTATTGGGCCCTAATGAAGAGCCCCCGGCAGATTCGCCGGGGGCTCCTTTTCATGCTATGTCTTATTCGTAATAGATTCCGTTGAGGCAGTTGATGGTGCCCCGGTAGAACCCTTCGGCGCCCTTCAGGTCCTTGTTGGTTCCGTAAAGGGTGTCGGGGTTGCTGAGGTAGCACCAGGGCAGGAGCTCGTTGATCCGTTTCTGGAACTGGACGTAGATGGCTTCCCGCTCGGGGCCGTCCTCGGTGACCATTCCGGCGTCCAACAGCCGGTCCACTTCGGGATCGTCCAGCCAGACCCGGTTGGAGGGGCCGGCGAACTTGGAGTGCATGGCCGCCGTGATGAAGGCTCCGGGATCGGGGTTCACGTTGGAGGCGGCCCAGCCGATGATGAACACCGGAAGGCTGCCGCTCTTCAGCTGATCCAGGAAGTAGCCCCATTCCAGCACCTGGATGTCCACGGTGATGCCCAGGCTCTCCATCATGTTCTGGATGATCACGGCGTAGTCCTGGCGCTGCTTGTTCTCGTTGGTGTAGAGGGTGAAGGAGAAGCCGTCGCCGTAGCCCGCTTCTTTCAGCAGCTCCATGGCCTTATCGGGGTCGTACTCGTCGGCCAATGCCGGATCTTCCACGTAATAGCTGTTGGTGGGCAGTATGGGGCTGGTGGGGATCATGGCAAGGCCGTTGTAGACCACTTCGTTGGCTCCCACTTTGTCGATGGCCATGGAGATGGCGTGACGCACCCGGGGATCGTCAAAGGGCTTGGTCTTGGTGTGGAATCCCATGTAGGTCACCGACATGCCGGGCTTGTTGTAGACGTTGACCACGCCCTCGTCCTTGAGGCGCTGGAAATCGCTGTTGGGGATGCCGTAGGCCAGGTCCACGTTGCCAGTCTCCAGCTCGATGACCCGGCTGGTGGCCTCGGGGATCACCCGGATCACCAGGGTCTTGTACTTGGGCAGGGCCTCTTTGTTCCAATAGTCGTCGAAGCGCTCAAAGGTCATGTTGTCGCCCTTGAGGGTGGACACGAACTTGAAGGGCCCAGTGCCGATGGGCTCCCGTCCGTAGTCGTCGCCGGCGGCTTCCACTGCCTTTTTGTTCATGATGTAGCTGGAAGAGTGGTTCAGATAGGACAAAAAGCTTCCCATGGGCACCGCCGATTTGATCTGGAAGGTGTAGCGGTCGATGATCTTAAAGCCCTCTGGGTCGATGTTGGAGCCGTAGGCCTTCACCGCCGCCGCCTTTGGCGTGGTCATGCGGTGGAGCGAGAACACTGCGTCCTCGGCGGTGAGCTCGTCGCCGTTGTGGAACTTCACGCCCTTGCGCAGGGTGATCTGGTAGGTAACGTCGTCGAGCTTTTCCCAGCTCTCGGCCAACACGCCGTAGAGCTCCTTGTCGGCGTTGAAGTCGAAGAGGGGCTCGTACATCTGGATCAGGAAGGTGCTCGACGAGGTGTCGTTGCTCATCTGAGGATCCATTCCCTTGCCGTCGGCGGCCATGGCCACGTAAATGGTGTCCCGAGGCTCGGCCAGCGCGGCGCCGGCCGCCAGACCAAACAGAATTGCCGCTGCTAAAGTCCATCGTCTCAAGTTCACAGTGAATTCCCTTCTTTCTCATAAACGCTCATAAACGAATAATTTCTGCCCAAACCGCGCACTGCTTCTAGCGGAAACCGCCGCTACGGCGGCGGGATCAGCCGGTAAAAGGTTTTGTCCTGCCCGTCAATTTTCGGCCAGCCGGGCTGAAGCGAAGTCCAGGGCCCGGCGATAAGTGTCCTTATCGGGGCAGTAGACCCGCATCAGAGTGCCCCGGCGGCCCTTTAGTATCAAAATGCCCATGTCCTCCATGGGGACGATCTTCCGCACTTCCCGCCAGGACACTCTCCGCTCTACGGTCCGGATCGATTCGGGCAGAGGTTCGATCTCGTAGGGCCGAAAGCGCAGCAACCGAGGCTTCAGAGCTTTGGGGTTGCAACGGATGTTCTCGCAGTAGGCCTCGGCGCCGTCGAAGCGGAACAGGGCGGCGTAGCGGTTTCGCAGAATCCCGAAGGCCACCACCAGAAAAATGGCCACAAAGACCAGGCTGATGAAGCTGGAGATCCTGGCGGCATCGGCCAGGTTGGCGCCGCTGATGGCCCCCGAAAAGATCCACTGGAGCGCCAGCAAGGCGCCCCAGCAGAGGGCCCAGGCCACCACCAAGGCGGAGGCGAAATCCACCAGAAACAGCGGATTGGTGCCCACCGGCACGCCGGAGAACCACCGCAGGACCTTGGCGGATTGGGGCGGGG
>CAZNRB010000146.1:0-3425 GCA_964575405.1 uncultured Synergistaceae bacterium
GACATCATCGGTCAGGCCATGGGCGGCCTGATGAGCACTACCGGTTGGCCCGGCGGTGAGCCGACCCGTACCGGCACCCCCATGGGCGACGTGCTGGGGGGGCTCAATCTGACCATCGGTGTTTTGGCGGCGTTGCTCCGCGCCCGGTCCACTGGTGTGGGCGACAAGGTGGACATCGCCCTGGTGGATTCGGTGGTGTCCTCCATGGCCAACATCAACATGATCTACCTGGCCACGGGACGGATTCCCCAGCGGATCGGCAACCGGTACGAGTCCACCTATCCCTACGATTCCTTCAAGGCCAAAGACGGCAGCGTGATCGTAGGAGCCGGTAACGACAAGCTCTTTGCGGCGCTCTGCGACCTCATGGGCCGGCCGGAGCTGAAGGAGGATCCCCGATTCCTCAAGGTGGTGGACCGGGTGGCCAATCATCAGGAGCTCAAGCCGGTCATTGAGGCCTGGACCAGCCAATACACCGTGGACCAGGTGGCCCAGATGCTGAACAACGCCGGAGTCCCGGGGTGTCCTATTAACGACGTCGAGCGAGTCGCCAAGGATCCCCAGATCGCCGGGGCCCGCCACATGTTCCCCCTGCTGGATCACCCCGTAGCCGGTCAGATGAAAACCACCAACAACGCCTTGAAATTCACCAACGAGAGCGCCGACCCCACCACGCCAGCCCCCACCCTGGGCCAGCACAACCACCAGGTCTACGGCCAGTTCCTGGGCCTGAGCGATGAGAAGATCGCCCAGCTCAAGGCCGATGGCGTCATCTAGCCCCGGCGGCCTCGACGCAACTTCAGAGCAATTATTAAGGACGATCCTAAGGAGTGCCGTAGGATGGTAAAAGACATCGACATCATCGAAGTGGGGCCCCGCGACGGGTTCCAAAGCGTCAAGGTAGACTGTTGTCCCATCTCCACCGAGGAAAAGCTCCGGGTCATCGACGGCTTGGTCGATGCCGGGCTGAAGCACATCGAGTACAGCTCCTTTGTGAGTCCCAAGGCTATCCCCCAGTTGGCCGACGCCGCCGAGGTGACCCGAGTGGTGTTGGAGCGCTATCCCGGCTTGGATCTCTTTGCCCTGGTACCCAACCTCAGAGGAGCTGCTAACGCCTACGACCTGGGCCTCCGCAGAGTGGCCTACGTGGTGTCTATGAGCGTCACCCACAACAAGGCCAACATCAACAGGACCCATCAGCAGTCCCTGGAGGCCTACCAGGAGATCCGCCAGGCCTATCCCGATTTGGACGTTATCGTCGATTTGGCCACGACCTTTGGCTGTCCCTTTGAGGGCAAGTACCAGGACCCCTCGGTGCCGGTGGCCTTTTTGAAGGACTACGTCGACTCGGGCATGACCACCTGCTGCATCGCCGACACCATCGGCATTGCCGATCCCAGCCAGGTGCGGCGGGTGCTGGCGGCGATCCAGGAAGCCTATCCCGACCTGGACCTGATGATCCACTTCCACGACACCCGAGGGCTGGGCATGGCCAACACCCTGGCGGCCATCGAAATGGGCGTCACCAAGATCCAGACCTCCCTGGGCGGCCTGGGTGGTTGTCCTTTTGCTCCTGGCGCCTCGGGCAACTTGTCCACCGAGGATCTGGTCTGGGCCCTGGGCGAGATGGGATACCGCACCGGCGTCTCCTTCTCCAAGATCCTGGCCCTAGCCAAGAGCCAGGTTCAGACTATCCCTGGCCAGTACAGCGGTCATCACATCTGTATCGATAAGGAAACGCCCTGTAACGGCGGCTAATAGAGCTTACCCTGTAGATAAGCGCCGTAATGGGATAAAGATCGTGGTTGCGCAGTCTAGTCTCTGCAGACAGGCTTAAATTCGCAAGAAAGGTGATGAGGGATTATCATGGGAAAGTTTAAAATACGAAAAATGGGCTTTATTATCGGCATTGTGGCTATGTTGGCCATCTGTTTTATGCCCCCTATCGAAGGGTTGACTCCCGTGGCTCAGCGAGTCTTGGGCGCCACGGCGTTGATGATCATTTTCTGGATCACCGAAGCCCTTCCAATCCCCGTAACTTCTCTGTTGCCGATTATGCTTTTCCCCATGCTGGGTATTACCGGAGCTAGGGGACAGAACAATATCCAACTTTTCGCCAATTATGCTTATCAGACCTGTTACCTGCTGATGTTGGTCGGCTTCCTTTCGGGGTCTATGGTCAAGCATGGCCTCCACAAGAGGATCAGTTTAGGCATCGTCAGCAGGATCGGTAAAAAGCCCTCTATGGTCATCTTGGGATTCATTGTTTCGGTTTCCTTTGTTTCCATGTGGATGTCCAATACTGCTGCCACGGTTATGATGCTGCCGGTGGCTTTGGCCATCGCTAGCACGCTGCAAGACGAGAAACAACGGGGCATGAGAAAGGCCATGGTGCTTTCTATTCCCTATGCTGCTACCATCGGCGGCATGGCCACCACCATTGGAACTACCACTAACCCTACGGGTATCGGTCTGATCCATGCTACGATAGGCATTGACATCAATTTCTTGGATTGGCTGAAGATTGGCTTGCCTTTTACCTTGATTTTGGTGCCCTTGATGTGGATCTATATGGTCAAATTCTTTAAAGTCGATAAGATGCCCGACATCGATGTGTCCATCGTCCAGCAAAAATATGATGAGCTAGGGCCAATGAACAAGGGCGAAAAGTGGACGGCCATAATCTTTACCTTCTGCTGCATACTCTGGATCACCCGTTCTCTGATCTGGGGCAAGTGGTTCCCCTACGCCAGCGACGAGACTGTGGCTATGATCGGCGCTTTCCTGGTGATGGTGATACCCATCGACTACAAGGAAGGCGAGTACGTATGCGACTGGAAGACGGCCTTTAACGACATACCTTGGAGCGCCGTATTGCTGCTCGGCGGATCCATGGTGATGGGCAACGCCTTTAAAGACGCGGGCTGTGCCGCCTGGGTGGCCAACATGCTTTCGGGACTCAACGGCATGGATCCGGTAGTGGTGTGCATCGTTGTGGGCATCATAACGGCTTTGATCACCGAGCTCACTACCAACGCCGTGGTGGTGGCGGCTTTCATCCCCGTGTTGGTCGGTGTCGGCCAGGCCATCGGCGTCAATCCTTTCGCTATGATGATAGCCTGTATGTTGGCTTGTAACTTCGCCTTCATGCTGCCTCCTGGAACGCCGCCTAACGCCATCGTCTACGGCACCGGCGAAATTACCATGAAGGACATGATGACCTGCGGTCTAGGCCTGAAAATTATCTCCCTGATTGTGTTTCCCATCGTGCTGTACGGCATCACCATGGGCCTCTTTGGGGTGGGTGTCTAGGCGCACCGGAATAGAATGGTCTATTGGTGGTTTCTGTCTTTTCATCAAAAGGCCGGAGAAGCTTCTGTCTTCTCCGGCTTTTTAATGGCTTTTATCTCATGAGGATATGGGGA
>CAZNRB010000147.1:0-3369 GCA_964575405.1 uncultured Synergistaceae bacterium
TGGCCTCGGATGCCTTTTTCCCCTTCCCCGACGGACTGGAAAGGGCTGCCCAGGCTGGCGTGGTGGCCGTGATTCAGCCCGGCGGCTCCGTCCACGACAGCGACGTGATCCAGCGGGCTCAGGAGCTGGGCGTTTCGATGTTCATCAGTGGCTGGCGTACCTTCCGCCACTAGGGTGCTCTATGGACAAAAAGCTCACAGTACTACTGTTAGGCGGCGGAGGCCGGGAGCACGCCATCGCCGCCGCTTGCCGGTGCTCTACAAGCTGCGGCAGCCTTTTCGTCATGCCGGGCAATCCCGGCATAGCCTCTATAGCCACCTGTTGCAAAGGCGATCCCTCCGACGGTGGCGCCGTGGTGGATCTGTGCCGCCAGATCGGAGCCGATCTGGTCATAGTGGGCCCTGAGGCTCCCTTGGCGGCAGGAGTGGCCGACGCAGTCCGCCAGGCTGGTATTCCAGTTTTCGGCCCCGGCCGGGATGGCGCCCGATTGGAGGCCAGCAAAGCCTACTCCAAGGACTTCATGAAGCGCCACGGCATAGCTACTGCTAATTTTCGGATCTGCTCCACCGTCCAGGAAGCCTGGAGGGCCCTGGAGGAGTTCCAGCCTCCCTATATCGTCAAGGCCTCGGGGCTGGCCGCCGGAAAGGGCGTCTTCATCGAAAGGGACCATCAAGAGGCCAAGGCTATATGCCGTAGCCTTCTGGAGGGCCGAGCCCTTGGCGACGCAGGTTCGACACTGGTTATCGAAGAGGCCCTAACCGGCCGGGAACTGTCGGTGATGGTCATCACCGACGGCCAGGACTATCGCCTTCTGCCTACCAGCCAGGACCACAAACGGCTCCTGGACGGCGACAAGGGGCCCAACACTGGCGGCATGGGGGCCTACGCCCCAGCGCTATGGGCTACCCCATCGCTGATGGACCGCCTTAAGGCTCAAATCGTCGAGCCTACCGTAAGGGCCCTCAAAGCCGAGGGCCTGGACTACCGCGGTGTGCTCTATATAGGATTGATGATAGGCCCCGACGGCTCACCCAAAGTGCTGGAGTACAACGTGCGCCTAGGAGACCCCGAAGCGGAAGTGCTGCTGCCTCTCTTCGAAGGCGACTGGGTGGACCTCTGCTACAGCTGCGCCAAGGGGCAATTAAGCCAATTCCCCTGGAAAGAACCTACGAAAAAGGCTCTCTGCGTAGTGGTGGCTTCGGAAAACTACCCTGCTGGCGCCTCGGAGCCTCAACCTATTGAAGGCCTTGAGGCCGCGGCTGCCCTGACCGACGTTGAGATTTTCCACGCCGGCACGACCTTGGATCAGGGCCGCCTTATAGCTACAGGCGGAAGGGTGCTCTGTGTCACCGCTCTTGGCGACCATATGGCTTCGGCCAGGGCGAGAGCTTATGAAGCGGTGGGACGCCTTTCCTTCAAGGGAATGCAGTACCGGCGTGACATCGCTCACCAAGCCTTCGAAGAATCGTCAAGGTCCTAGTACAGAGAGGAAGGAAATAAAAATGTCCCCGAAGATAGGCATTATCCTGGGATCGTCCAGCGACAGCGCTGTGGCCCGCAAGGTAGGAGCGCTGTTGGAGGAGCTGAAGATTCCCTTTGAGGTCACCGTGGCCTCGGCCCACCGGACCCCCGACGACGCCGCAACCTACAGCGCCAAAGCCGCCGAACGAGGGCTGAAGGTCATCATCGCCGCCGCTGGGCTCTCGGCAGCCCTCCCCGGCGTGGTGGCGGCCCATACTGCCCTGCCGGTCATAGGCCTTCCCGTGGAGTCCGGGAGCCTGCTGGGGCTGGACGCTCTGCTATCGGTGGCCATGATGCCCCCAGGCGTTCCTGTAGCCACCGTGGGCATCAACGGGGCCCACAACGCCGCCCTTTTGGCGGCCCGAATCGTGGCTTTAGAGGATCTTGATCTGACCCTTCGATTGAAGGACTATGCGGCCAAGGCCGCGGAAAAGGTGCGCCGAAGCCGCCAAGACCTGGCAGACTTGCCTCTGGCTCCAGACGACGCGCTGTAGCCGATCCCTGCTCTATCGAGGCTGGAGTATACGATTAAGGGGGCTTAGGATGATTTCCCTAAGCCCCCTTTAATCGCATGAAAAAGTCCTGACCGAAGCCGGGACTTAGGCTGAAAAGGTTTCCGAAAGACGGTAGTCTCTAGATGAACACGCCCCGCATCTTGGCAGCTGAAGCCACCCGATCGATAGCAGCCAGGAAAGCGGCCCGGCGCATGTTCACGTTGTGACTCTGAGAGTACTCCCAGACCCGGGCGAAATTGCCCCGCATGATCTGCATCATCCTGTTGAGGCATTCCTCTTCGGTCCAGAAGTAGCCGCCCAGGTCCTGGCACCACTCGAAGTAGGAACCGATAACGCCGCCGGCATTGGCCAGGAAATCGGGCACCACTATGACGCCGCGCTCATCCAGCACCTTGTCGCCGTCGGGAGTGGTTGGGCCATTGGCGCCTTCAACTACGAACTTGGCCTTCACGTCGCCGGCGTTGGCGCCGGTGATGGCGTTCTCAAGAGCGCAGGGCAGCAACACATCGCAGTCCACCGTCAACACAGCGCCGGGCTCGAGGACCTGCAATCCCGCCTGGGCGTAGTCCTTAAGCTTGCACTTCTTCACTTCCACGTGTTCGAACAGAGCGGGCACGTCAAGGCCTTCGGGACAGTAGTAGGATCCGGTGGAGTTGCTGACACAGACCACCTTCATACCCTGATCGTAGAGATACTTAGCGGCGTAGGTCCCCACGTTGCCGAAGCCCTGCACGGCTACCGAAGCACCCTTGACGGCCAGGCCCTTGACCTTAAGCGCTTCCAGAGCGCAGACTGCCACGCCGTAGCCCGTGGCAGCGGTACGGCCCAGAGACCCCCAGAGGGACACAGGCTTGCCGGTGAAGATAGCCGGCTCCATGCGGCCACGCATGCGGCTGATGGTGTCCATGAACCATACCATTTCAGGTCCGCCAGTGTTCACGTCGGGAGCCGGCACGTCGGTCCAAGCGCCTACTACTGGCTCGATCCTGGCAGCAAAAGTCCTACAAATCCTCTCCTTTTCCCTGAGGGAAAGTTCCTTGGGATTGCACTTCACTCCGCCCTTGCCGCCGCCGTAGGGGATACCAGCCAGGGAGCACTTCCAGGTCATCATGAAGGCCAGAGCCTCGCACTCGTCCAGACATACGTCGGGATGGAACCGGACGCCGCCCTTGCCTGGGCCGATGGCGCTGTTGTGAAGCACACGGAATCCCTCGAAGACCTTCACGGAACCGTCGTCCATCTCCACGGGGATAGAGACGGAGGTCTTGCGCTCAGAATGGGCAAGTATGTTGGTCAGCCCCTCGTCGAGACCCATTTCCTCAGCGGCACCGTA
>CAZNRB010000148.1:0-3361 GCA_964575405.1 uncultured Synergistaceae bacterium
CGGGCTGATTCTGGTTCCCGCTGCCGGGCTGGTTCTGGTTCCCGCTGCCGGGCTGGTTCTGGTTCCCGCTGCCGGACTGATCCCGGTCCTCGCGGCCGGACTGATTCCGGTCACGCTGATTCTGGTCACCAAACTGTATGCTCGGTATGCCTTCAGTCTGTGTAACTGCAATATCCACGGCACCCGCCGGCGCTAGAGCCCACAACAACCCTGCTATGCCCAAGGCTGCCCCTTTGCAGAAATTTTTCTTCCAAATGACCATTCTCACACCACACTCCTCCGAGACAAAATACCGAGCTCCGTCCTATGCGGATACATAGACGATAAGCCTAGCAAAACCTAAGTTACCTAATAATACCTAAATGGTAATAAAAACACAAGATCTGGTCACGTTTTTTTTTTTTTGAAAATTTAACTCTAATGGCTCTAATGGCGTTGCTTTAAATTTAAAGGGGATTTTCAAAACTGCCAAAGGGAATTCCAGAGGATATAATGAAAAAACGGACGATAGAGATAACGGGGCGGCAAAAATAACGCAGAAAGAGGGAATTACCATGAAGCGCAGCCAGGAAGAACTGAAAAAACTGCTCTGCCAGGCCGTGGACCGGCGGGCGGGGGAATTGAAGGCCTTTGCCATGGACGTGCACCATCATCCCGAGCACGGCTATTTCGAGTTTCGCACTTCCGGCAAACTGGCCGGGGCTCTGGAGGCTCTGGGGCTGAAGGTGACCAGGGGGCTGGGAGTAACGGGGTTGAGGGCCGATCTGACCGGTCAGGCTCCGGGGCCCCGGGTGGCGGTGATGGGCGAGCTGGACGCCGTGACCTGCCGGGGGTACAAGTTCGCCGATCCCGAGACGGGAGCCTCCCACACCTGCGGCCATGACATGCAGATCACCATGGTGCTGGCCGTGGCCTCGGCTCTGGTGGACACCGGGGCCATGGAGGACCTGGCCGGGGCCGTGGCTCTTTTCGGCGTGCCGGCCGAGGAGTTCATCCAGATCGGCCAGCGCATGGAACTGCGGAACCAGGGCTCCATCGGCTTCTTGGGGGGCAAGCAGGAGCTGATCCGCACCGGGGCCCTGGAGGACGTGGACATGGCCATGATGATCCACGCCGGAAGCCGCAGGGGATTCGGCATCCCCCGGAGCAGCAACGGTTTCCGGGCTTTTACGGTGCGCTATCAGGGCCGCCAGGCCCACGCGGCGGGGGCTCCCCACGAGGGCATCAACGCCCTCTACGCTGCCGTGGCGGGCATCAGCAACGTCAACGCCCTGCGGGAGACCTTCCGGGACGAGGACTGCGTGAGGGTCCACTTCATCATCACCAAGGGCGGCGACGCCGTCAACGCCGTGCCCGACGACGTGCGGCTGGAGGGCTATGTGCGGGCCAACAACATGGACTGTCTGGCCCAGGTCTTCGAGAAGGTCCAGCGGGCCTTTACCGCCGGCGGCGACGCTCTGGGCGCCAAGACCACGGTGACCTCCATCCCCGGCTATCTGCCGCTGCGGTGCGATCCCGAGCTGAACCGCCTCTTCAGCGAAAACGCCGCCGCATTGCCCGAGGCGCCGGAGGTCTACGACGACGGCCACAGCGCCGGTTCCACCGACATGGGCGACATCACCCACATCATGCCGGCTATCCACCCCTACGCGGGGCTGGCCCGGGGGCCCTTCCACTCGGCCTCCTACGAGATTCTGGACCTGGACCAGCTGGTGATCCAGTCCAGCAAGGCCCTTTGCATGACCCTGGTGGACCTGCTGGGCCAGGGGGCCCAACGGGCCCGGTCTATCGTGGAGAACTTCCAGGCCCCTCTGAGCCGCCAGGACTACGTGAAGCAGCTGGAAAGCTGGTTCGGCCAGGTCCAGAGCGGCCAGGCGCCGGAACTGTAGAGCACACAAAAAGGGGGCCCAGGATTTTCTCCTGGGTCCCCTTTTGCGTTCGGGCTGGACTTTTCGGGCTCTTTTCAGAGCAGGTCTTTCATGGCCTGGCCCAGGGCCTGGACGCCCTGGTCGGTCTGTTCCGGCGAGGCGAAGGTGAAGCACATGCGGAAGCTGTGTTCGCCGCCGCCGTTGGGATAGAAGGGCTCGCCGCAGACGAAGGCCACTTTGCGCTCCACGGCCTTTTTGAAGAGCTCCGCTGCTGCGATCCGCGGCGTGGTGAGCCAGTAGAAAAATCCGCCCTGGGGCGTCACATACTCCACCTGGTCCAGGGGCAGGAATTTCCTGAAGGCCTGCTCCATGTAGTCCCGCTTTGTCCGGTAGTTGCCGGTGATGGTGGGGAGGAACCGGTCCAAGGCGCCGGAGGCGCAGTACGCGTAGACCAGGGCCTGGGCCACCACGCTGGTGCAGGTGTCCACGCCCTGTTTGAACACCGCCAGGGTGCGGATCAGCTCCGCGGGGCCGACGCACCAGGCCACTCTGGTGCCGGGCGCCAGGATCTTGGAGAAGGAACCGGCGTAGAGCACCATGCCCTGATCGTCCAGGGAGTAAAGCGACGGCAGGTCAGTGCCCTCGAAGCGGACGAAGCGGTAGGGGTCGTCCTCCATGATCAAGATGCCGTACTTCTGGGCCAGGGCCACCAGCTTTTTCCGGCGCTCCAGCGACATGGTGCAGCCCAGGGGGTTATGGAAGTTGGGGATGGTGTAGATGTAGCGGACCTTTTTGCCCTGGGACAAAGCGGCGTCGATCTTCTCCGGCAGAAGGTCCACCAGCATGCCCTCGCCGTCGCAGGGCACCGTGATGAACTGGGCCCCCTGGTTGTACATGTTTATGCTGTTGCCCAGGAAGGTGGGCTCCTCAGTGATCACCACGTCGCCCCGGTCCACCGTGGCCCGGGTCAGCAGGTCCACCACCTGGCTGGAACCCGAGGTGATCAGCAGCTCGTCGAGGCCTAGGGACTGGCGGCCCAGCTTGGGGGCCATCCATCCCGCCAGAAACTCCATCAGCGGCCTGTACCCTTCGGTGGTGCCGTACTGGAGGATGTCCCGGCCCTGGTCCCTCAGTATCTGGGCGCCTTGGTAGAACTCCTCCACCGGGAAGACCTCCGGCGCCGGCATTCCCCCGGCGAAGGAGATCATGCCGGGCTGGCGGATCAGGTGGAACATGTCCCGGATCGGCGAAGGCCTGATACCCTTGGCGGACTGACTGTAGATCTTGGTGACGTCGAAACTCACTTGCAAAGCCTCCATTCCTGCGTTTTCTGGGATTCAGGGAAAATCTTCTCCGTTAAATTATACAGAAAAACCGCCCGCCTGGCCTCTGACGGCAAAAAAACTGCCCCGTCGGTCCGACGGGGCAGCGGTGAAATCAATGGTGGAGGTAAGGGGATTCGAACCCCTGACCTCTTGAATGCCATTCAAGCG
>CAZNRB010000149.1:0-3273 GCA_964575405.1 uncultured Synergistaceae bacterium
CTGGCCGCTGTTTTCCGTCATGCCGGCGGCTCCCTTTTGGAGCTTTTCCTTCAGATTTTCCTTCAGGCTTCCGATCTTGTCGCAGAGGCACCAGGATTGGCCGGTGCCCTCCTGGACGTCCTCGTCCGTTTTCGCCTCGGCCCTGTCCTTGATCTTCTGGGAGTACTGCTGGAACTTCTGGGCTATCTTTTTCTCGGCGCCGCTGGCGGCCTTTTTCGCCGAAAGGCCCAGTTCCTTGGCGCGGTCCGTCATGGTGGGGATTCTTTCGCCTCGCGCGATGGCCTCCTGCCGCAGAGCCTCCCGCTCCTCCAGCTTGTCCCTCAGCTTGCCAGTGGCCACGGTGACGCCGTGGGCCGTCACCTTGCCGGCGTAACGGCCGCCGATCATGACGCCCTGAAAGGCCAGGATTGCGCCCTTTTTGGTGACCTCCAGGATCTTGTCGCCCATGTTGTCCTCGGCCTTCTCGGCCTTGGGTTTCCGGCTGGCAGCGTAGTCGCTGAGGGCCTTCTTAGCCCGGAAGAGCTTTCCCTGTTCCTGATCGCAGCTGTCCACGATCTTCTGGGCCATGGCCTTGGCGCAGTCCTCGCCCCAGGAATCTTTCCAGGTCCTTTTGATGAAACTTGCCGTGGCGGCTCCGGCCCTGCGAAGGCGCTCGCCCATGGAAGGCCCTTCTGGGGATTCCTCTTCCTCCTCTGGTCCCTTGTGGCGCAGTGTTCGGAAGATGCCCTTCAGTTCCTTTTTAAAGGTCTCCAGATCCTCGTCGAAGTCGTTGGGACAGAGCTTCATCAGGTTTTCCTTGGCCCTCTGTTTCCACTGGCGCAGGTACTCGTCGCCGGTGCCAGGGATGTCTTCCTCTTCGTCATCGGCTTTGTTGCGGAGGCTCTTGGCCGCCTTGTGGATCTTCTGGGCCGCTGCGGGTATCCCTGTCCTCAGCTTGCCGCCGATGAGCTTGGCGCCCTTGAGCACCGCTTTGCCGGCCTGTTTGTGCCTCTCTTCGCCGCTGGGCTCATCGTCGAGGGTGAGCCCGCAGCCGCAGGCCTGGGGCTCTTCCTGATGGCTCTCTTTAGCGCCCTCAGAGGCCGCCGGTTGAAGGTCCAGATCCTTTTCGGGACCATTATTTGGGGTATTCTGGAAGTCCATGATTTCTCCTCCTGATTTTCGAGATAGCGGCTACGGCAGAGGTCAGGGACGGGCCGGGACTCCTTAGGCCCAGCCGTTAAAAAAGCCCTTTCCCTCCGCAGTTCTGGGCGTCTAGTCCGCCCACTGTACAATACGGATCATTTTACCATTAAAGCGGCTTTAACAGGAAAAATCAACGGTCTATCATGCTCCGTTAGGGTGAAATTTGCAATCCTCTGGCTTTAGAGGAGCCTTTTATTTCGAGGTAATATAAAACACAGCCTATTTCTTTGATATCTGTACAAAATATTGACTCCCTGCGCTGGATGGGCAATAATGGAATTGCCTATCTATGGCCAATTATCTAGAGAGGGGGAATTTTCATGGCGGTTTCGGAGGGAAAGGGTCGGTCCTTAGGCGGAGTTCTCGGCGCCATCGAACGGGTTTGCAACAAGCTGCCCAGTCCGGTAACGCTTTTTGTCTATCTTTTCTTTATCGTGGCAGTTATCTCCTGGGTGGCCAGCTTTTTTAACCTTGAGCTGATAAATCCGGTCACGGGACAAACTGTGGTCGCCCGGAACTTCTTCAGCCAGGCGGGGCTTGAATGGATTCTTGTCAAATTGGTGGATAATTTCGTGGGTTTCGCTCCGATGGGTCTGGTGTTGGCCATGACGGTGGGCATCAGCGTCTGCGAGCAGACCGGTCTGGTGGACGTGTTGCTGCGCCGCTCCACCAGGGGCATCAGTGGCGCCATGCTGCCCTACGTGATCGCCCTGATCGGTACCTGCGGCAACCTGGCTTCTAACACCTGCACCGTGCTGGTGCCTCCCCTGGGGGCTCTGATGTTTTTGGGCGCAGGCCGCAACCCCGTGGCGGGTATGATCTGCGGCTGGATGAGCGCCAACATCGGCTTTACCGCCAACCTGTTCATAGCCGGCACCGACTCCCTGATGGCTGGGATCACCAACACGGGTATCAAGGTGCTGTTGGGCGAGGCTACGACCTTCGAGGTGGACAGCGCCTGCAACTGGTACTTCATGGTGGCCTCCACCTTCTTGGTGACCTTTATCGTGGGCTGGTGTACCAACCATATGGTGGACCGCCGCATCGGCACCTACCAGGGGCCGGTACAGCTGGATACGGCCAAGCCTTTGACGGAGCTGGAGCTCAAGGGCCTTCGCAACGCCGGCAAGGCCCTGCTGGGCTACGTGGCCCTGATCGTGCTGGGCATCTACCTGGGCCCCCTGGCCAATCCCGAGACCGGCGGCGTCATCGGCAGCCTGTTCCTGCGGGGGCTGATCCCCATCATCCTGGGGCTGTTCCTGCTCTGCGGAGCAGTTTATGGCATGACAGTGGGAGTTATTAAATCCGAGCGGGACATCTCCAAGATGATCACCCAGGCCATGGCCAGCATGTCCCCCTTCGTGGCGGTCTGCTTTGCCGCCGGCCAGTTCACGGCGCTGTTCTCCTGGACCAATCTGGGCGTTCTGTTGGCCATCGGCGGCGCCGATTTCCTCAAAGCCATCAACTTGACCGGCATTCCGATGTTTGTGGTCACGATCCTGATAGTGGTCTGCATCAACCTCATCATGAGTTCGGCCTCGGCCAAGTGGACCTTTTTGGCGCCGGTGCTGGTGCCCATGCTGATGCTCATGGGCTACCACCCGGCCTGGATCCAGTTGCTGTACCGCATCGGCGATTCGCCCACCAACGGACTTACCCCCATGGGGGCCTACATCTACATGTGCCTGGCGGTGGTCAACGAGAAGTACGACAAGAACATGACCTTGGGCACCTTCATAGCCAACTGCATCCCCACGGCCTTGATCGTCCAGGTCTGCTGGATCCTGCTTGCTATCGGCTGGTATCTGCTGGGATGGCCTATAGGGCCCGGGGCGCCTATCATGCTGCCTGAGGGTATCCTCTAAGGCTAAAAGTTATCGGGGGCCCCTGGTCGCTCTGGGCCCCCGATAAGGACCTACAACGTTCTCGGGGCGCCGCTGGGTGGCCCCGAACTGGGGGAGACTTTTTAAGGAGGTTGTGATCTATCATGGATAAACAGGCTATGGCCCAGGTCATCGACGGCCTTCGGGACGCTCTGACCCAGGCCAGCGACAACATCTGGGGCTTTGCAGAGACGGCCTTTCAGGAGTT
>CAZNRB010000150.1:0-3264 GCA_964575405.1 uncultured Synergistaceae bacterium
GCACCCCAGCCCCCGACGCCGAGGGGGGCGGCGCCTGAAAGAGCACCTGGCCGTTTTTCTTGACCAGGGTGATGTTGGAATGGCTGAACTCGATCACCGCCGTGGCGCTCTCGGAATCCCGGAAGGCCGTGGCTTCCACGTATACGCCCGGGCGGCCGTTGGCCTTCAGGCTGACCTTGCCTGAGGCGACAAGGTTCTTTGCTGCCGCCAGATCGGCCTCAGTGGCGTCTTTCAGCACCTCCAGGCCGTAGGCGCTGCGGCCGCAGAAGACCGATAGGGCCGCGGCGATCTCGTTGCCCCGTAGGCCATCGGTGCCTGGAATGCCCACGGCGATGCCGTTTTTATAGATGCTGTCGCTGACGACCACTTCCAGCCTCTCAGCGGTCCCGCTGAGCTGTTCGCAGGCCTTGGCCACCGCCAGAGCCACGGCCCCGGGCTCGGTACAGCCCAGGGCGGGCTTGACTTCCTGCTTCAAAAATTCCGTAATCGTGAACATACTTTTCCCCCTCTGTGAAAACCGGAAAGAACCCCCTAGGACCGGAATGCCCTCTGAGTCCTACTGGGCAGCGCACTCTAAAAGGGTTTTGTGGACAAGCTCCAGGCGCTCTTCCGGCGTGGAAGGAGAGATCACGCAGCCAGGCCCCAGGATGATGCCCTTGCCGTCGTGTCGGGACGCCACTTCCTTGACTTCCTGGACCACTTCCTCGTTGGTCTTGCCAATCCAGTTAGCTCCCCAGCTCAGGCCGCCCACAAAGGCCTTGTCGCTGTAGGTCCTCACCTCGTCCATCGAGGGGCCGTCGTCGCGGTCGTGCCAGCTCAGGGCCTGGACGGGATAATCCTGCATTTCCTTGATCCGCGCCTTAGCCCCGTGGATGTGAAGCACGTTGAACCACGTCTTGTTGGCCATGACCTTGAGGAGTTCTAGATCGTACTTCTTCACAAAAGCCTCGTGCTCGTCCGTCTCCATCGCGTCAGCGCCCGACAGCTGGGTGGCGTAGAAGAACCCGTCGGCACCCAGCTCTATCGACTTTTTCATGAACTGGAGCGTGGTCTCCGTGACAATCTCCAGGGCCCGGTGGATCCTCCGGGGGTCTTCCCGCAGATGCTCCACCACCTTCTGGGGGCTGCACATCTTGGCCAAGGTGGTCATGGGACTGAAAACGGTCTGGAGGAAGGGGACCTTTTCGTCCATCATCTCAAAGGCCAGCCGCTGGGCCTCCAGGACCACGGCGTATTCGCCGGCGGTGCCCGGCAGGGAACGAATCTTATCCCAGTCCTTCAGATCTTTGATGATGGGCTCGTGGAGCACCGGCGCATCCAGGTAATTGGGGAACACGTCCACATCCACGCCGAAATCGATGGTGGAATAGAGGCCGAAGGGCATGAACTTGATGAAGTCCAGATCGTAGCGCTTCTGATTGATCACCGAAAGCTCGGCCAGGCGGCGGGGAGACCGGTCCCTGTTGGGGAAATGCATCCAAAGGCTGTAGGGAACCCGATCGCTGCTTTTCAGGGCCAGGGCGTTTTCAATGCGCTGCTTGTGAGTCAAAGACATGAAAAGGACCTCCTTATAAACTTACTGCTTTCTTATTGCGTTGTCACCAATCGGACCTTAGTGCACCTTGCCCTTCTAACTTACCTGGCAGGGCGCCATCAAGGGCGGTACCAAAGAGAATCCCGAAAGATCGGCCTTCTGGGGCTGGTCCCGGGGGAACAGGTAATCGCTCAGACGAAGGCAGGCTTTTTTCAAGTGATCGTGAAGCAGCACCGTGGCCTCTACGGCGTCTCTGATGCGGCAGCACTGGAGTATGGCGCTGTGGGCCTCCAGAGAGTCTTCCTGATAGCCCATCTCCTCCAGATAAATCCGAAGGTACCGGTCCACCTGAAGGTGCTGGGCGTTTATCAGTTCCATCAGCCGAGGCCGGCCGGCGATTTTGTACAGCTCCATGTGAAACTTCCAGTTCATAGAGCTCCAGAGCTCACCGTCGCCCAGAGGCCGGGCGGAGATCTCTCTGTCCTTGGACAGAATGGCTTGAAGCCTCTGAACGTCATCGTCGGTGATCCTGGCGATGGCATGGCGCAACGCCACCGACTCCAGGGCATAGCGGATCTCGAAAATCTCCCATAGCTCCCCGCAAGAAAGTCCGGTCACCATGGCCCCCTTGTAGGGAGCAAAACGGACCAGCCCCTCGCTGGAGAGTTGGATCAGAGCCTCCCGCACAGGGATGCGGCTGACGCCGAGCTGGGACGCCAGGCTGTCCTGCTGAAGCTGCATCCCCTCGGGATAGGTCCCTTTGAGGATCCTCTCCCGAAGGGTGTAATAGACCTGTTTTGTGACCGTTATTTTCTCTCCCATGGAACCACTCTTTCTATTATCCCCATTTTGTCTCCTATTTTATACAGTCAACAGAAAAAATCAAGAAATCAGCGGCGCTATTGTATAAAATCACATCGCTAAGAACTCCCTATGCGGTCGCCGCGACCTAACCTCCACAGGAGAAACAACTCCTCCAATTACCCCTAATAGGGCGATTATCAGGGGGCTTCTCGTAGATTTTAGCAGATTTTAACCGAAAATA
Source organism: uncultured Synergistaceae bacterium (assembly GCA_964575405.1). Taxonomy (GTDB): domain Bacteria; phylum Synergistota; class Synergistia; order Synergistales; family Dethiosulfovibrionaceae; genus CAZCKP01. Next base: position 2,580 of record CAZNRB010000150.1, read on the forward strand.
GAGCTAAAAAAGTCGATCCCGCCTGCTTGTCCGATTTAGGCTTCTAACACTGCCTGAAGGGGGGTGATAGCAAATAACTGAAAATTACTTCCCCACCTTCTCCCCGAATTTCTAGCCGCCCCTTTTATGGCCTTGCGGATAAAATAAAAAATATGTTACACTATAAATACTGCAAAAAGGGAGGTGCATCTATACAAAAAGTAATGACTATAGAAAGGTCTGTTTTCGGTCGGAAAGTAACGGGGAAGTCCAGCCTTTCGGGCACTTCTTAAAAACTTTAACCTCTTTAACCTCTTTAACATAAAAAAGAAAGCCCAAAGAGCCAGGACGGCGGGCGGTAAAGCCCTTTTTATGCGATTAGGAGATGATCTGGTAATGAGGAAATTGGCAGGCTTTGTGCTGTCTGCGGCCCTGGTGGTCGCTTCAGCTACGGCGCTTTTCGCCTACGAACACAGCGATACCCTTAGAGTGGGAGTTTCTATCGACGCGAAGAACTTTGATCCCCAGAACTCTGTGGACGCTTTCTCCTTCTCGATGCAGAAGCAGATCTACGAGCCCCTGGTCACCGTGGACGGACGTACCCGCCAGCTGGTGCCTGTGCTGGCCGAAAGCTGGGAGCTTCTGGACCCAGTGACCTACAAGTTCCATCTCCGCAAGGGCGTTAAGTTCCACAACGGCGAGGAGC
>CAZNRB010000151.1:0-3245 GCA_964575405.1 uncultured Synergistaceae bacterium
TGGAGGATCTGAAGACCGCCATGGAGCGTTACAAAGCCATGAAACTCTTCGTCGGCGTGGGGCTTTTCGACATCCACTGTAGCGTCGACACCACCCGCTACTGCCTGAACCACCTGAACCTTCCGGAATCGCTGCGGGACAACGTGACCTTTAAAACCTACTGGGGCGGCCATATGTACTACAGCAATCCCAAGGCCAGGAGACAGTTCAAACTGGACCTGGAGCAGTTCTATCAGGAGGCCCTCCAGAGCACTGAGACTCCTGGAGATTGACGCAAAGCCCGGCTCCAAAGGTTGGTAATATAAGGAAACATAAAGAAGCGGGTTTTAGGAGAAATCTCCTAAAACCCGCTTCAGACTGAAGACAAATTCTCCTGCCCTAGTCAACGAAAATTAAACGGCGAAAATACCTTTCTTGGACCGCTTTGAGGTGGTGGTTAGACATTGCAGACCGTAGACAAAGCGGGTTTAGAAAGGACCTCCTAAGCCCGTTTTGTCTACGGTCTGAGGGGCGGGAGGCCTTCGAATCGAAGGTTCCCCGCCCCTTTTTTGGTTATGTTACCGCTTAACCTGGCCTGTCAGGGCCCGGTAGGCGTTGATGTACACCGCCGTGTCCAGGCCCAGGGTGACGCTGTCGAAGCCCTGGGCGAAGTAACCCGAAGCGGCTTCGGCGCTGCCGGTGAAGATCACCGACAGTTTCCCGGCGGCCTTACAAGCCTTCAGCACCCGGTCGATGGCGCCCGACACCTCGGGGTCGCCGAACTGGCCCGGCTTGCCCAAGGCGATGGACAGGTCGTAGGGGCCCACGAAGATGCCATCCACGCCCGGCACGGCGGCGATGGCCTCGATCTGGTCCAGGCATCCCCTGGTCTCGCACTGAGGCAAAAGGAGGGTCTCGCTGTTGCAAAATTCCATGTAGTCCTCCATAGCGCCGCAGGCATGGGAGGCGAAGCCCCAGGCGCCGTCCCTGGTGGGGCAGAAGCCCCGGTTGCCCAAAGGGGCGTACTTGGCGAAGCTCACCAGGGCCTGGATCTGCTCCATCGACTCCACGCAGGGCACCACCAGCCCCTGGGCTCCTGCGTCAAGCATCCTCAGCACGGGGCTGCGGGAGATCTCGTTGACCCGCACCAGCGGCGTCAAGCCTCCCAGCTGGGCCGCCGCTATGTAGCTGGCCGCCGCGTCAGGCCCCACTGGGCTGTGCTCCGTGTCGATCAGCGCGTAGTCCAGGCCGCTGTAGCCCAGACACTCCACCGCAATGGAGCTGCCCATCATCGTGAAGGTCCCCAGGGTCTTCTTGCCGTCCTTAAACCGCTCCAACAGGTTGTTGCGCACAGCCATGACCTCCCTTTGCCTCAAAAAATTGTCTTTGTATCTAAAATATTATATTACCCTGGTTATCCCAAAAAGTCCAGCACAGCGGTGGTCATCACCTCCATGCCTATGGGGATGGCTCTGTCGTCCACGTAGAAATTTATGGAGTGGGTGGGGCAGTGGGGTCCGTCCGGAGTGCGGCAGCCCAGGCGGAACAGGGCTCCAGGAGCCTTCTCCAGGAAATAGGCGTAGTCCTCGCCGCCCATGGCTGGCGATGGCAGGTCTATAACTCGGTCCACCGAAGGCGTCTTCGCGCAGGCCCGCCGGACCCGGTCCACCCACTGTTTGTCCACGGCGGTGGGGATGATGCCGGGTTCGATCTCCACGGTTACCTTGGCCCGTAGCCCTGATCCGATGGACTCCGCGATCTCCCGGACTCGCTGATGGAACTTCTGCTGAGTTTCCCGGCGCAGGTAGCGAATACTGCCCCAGAGCGTCACAGGGCCGCCGATGTAGCTGTTCGATATGCCCCCTTCAATGCGGCCAAAGGTGACCAAGGCGCAGTCCGTCGGCGCCAGTTCCCGGGATCCCAGGCTCTGGAGGGCTGTGACGATGTTGGAGGCCGCCAGGATAGTGTCCACGCCGAAATGGGGATAGCCGCCGTGGGCCTGTTTGCCCTCTACAGTGATCTTCAGCTCGTCCACTCCGGCGGTCATGAAGTCGTCCCGGACGCCGATCTCGCCCACCAGGATATCGGGTAGGGCGTGGAGGGCAAGCACGCCGTCGACTTTGGGATCCTCCATGACGCCGCTGTCGATGAACTCCTGGGCACCGCCCAATTCCTCCTCGGCGTGCTGAAAGAAGAACTTGGCGCAGCCCGAAAAGTGCTCTCTCATCTCGCTGAGGAGCCATGCCGTGCCCAGCAGGCAGGCCGTGTGGGAGTCGTGGCCGCAGCCGTGGAAAATCCCCGGCTTTTGTGATGCGTAGGGGACTCCCGACTGCTCCTGAATGGGCAGTGCGTCGATATCGCAGCGGATCCCCACGCACCGGCTGGGGCCCGGCTTGGTTCCCCAGATCTCGGCGCAGATGCCCGTCTGACTCTTGCCGATGCGCCGTATTTTCTCGGCGCCGAAGGAGCGGAGCTTTCCCTCGATCAAGTTGGCCGTATCGAACTCCTGAAAGCTCAGCTCAGGATTCCGGTGGATCTGGTGGCGCCAGGCGATCACCTCTGGACCGAACTGCTGGACCTTTTCCGAAAGAGACGTAGCCATGGGATCCCTCCTCGATGATAGTGTTCTGACTTTATTTTAAAAGATCCCCCAACATTTGCCGAGGGATCTTTCAGATCATATACAGCTCATATACAGCGAATTTTTTATCCCACTTTGGAGCGGCAGTATTCCAGTGCCTGCTGGTAGGTATCGCTGTCGGGGCAGTAGATCCGCATGAGAGTGCTGAAGCGGCCCTTCAGCAGAATAACCCTCAAGGCAGGGAGGCATTGAAGGGCTTTGACATCGGACCAGGACACTTCCTTGGTCACGCTCCGACGGGGATTTAGAATAGGCTCTATGGGAAAAGCCTTAGTGGGAAGGCGGCGCTGCGATAGGGCCCTGACCCGGCCCCTCATGGTTTCGCAGGTCGCGCCGCCTCGGTCCAGATGGAACAGGGCGCCGTAACAATTCCGATAGGCGCCTAAAGCGGCCAGCAAAAAGGCCGTCAACAGCGCTCCTGTCAGATAGCTGGCAAAGATCGTGGCGGCCTGAAAGTGGGCGCTGGCCAGGGCTCCGCCGAAAAATCGCTGCGCCGCCAGTATCATAGTCACTGAGGCTATCCACAGCAGCGCCAGGGCCGAGAAAAGATCCAACAATATCAACGGGTTAGTGCCCACCGGCACGCCGGAGAACCACCGCAGGACCTTGGCGGATTGGGGCGGGG
>CAZNRB010000152.1:0-2000 GCA_964575405.1 uncultured Synergistaceae bacterium
CCACCCACTGCCAGCAGGATCCGGAACAGGGGATTGATGCTGTGGAACAGGAAGCCGTTGAGGGCCGCCGCCACGCCGAAGAGGCCCAGCAGCGAGGAGACAATGATCTGAACGGTCTGGATCACCACCGTCACTGTGGGCGTCCCCGCCGGGAACTGGAAGAGCATGGTAGGATTCAGGGCGAAGATATAGGGGACGATAAAGGCCGCGATGGCCAGCCGGGTGGCGTTCACTCCTGTCTTCATGGGGTCCCCCTTGGCGATGGCCGATCCCGCATAGGCAGCCAGTGCCACCGGCGGGGTGATATCGGCCACGATGCCGAAGTAGAACACGAAGAAGTGGGCGCAGATCACCGGCACGCCGATCTGGGGACGGACCAGGATGGGGGCGCAGGTGGCTGCCATGATGCAGTAGTTGGCGGTGGTAGGCACGCCCATGCCCAAGACGATGCAGCACAGCATGGTCAGGAACAGGGCGATAAAGGTCACGCCGCCGGAAACGTCGATGATCAGGGTGATAAGCCGGGCGGCCAGACCGGTGGAGGTGATGCACCCCGCCACCAGCCCCGCCATGGCGCAGGCCACGGCCACGGTGACAGTGCCCTTGCCGCCCGCCTCCAAAGCGTCCAGGACCTTTCCAAAAGTGATATGCTCCGCCTCGTCCACCTGGCCGAATTTACTGCCGATGACGTTGGTGATAACGCCCACGGCCAGGGCGGTGAGGATAGACACGGCAGCGGAGAGCTGCATGGTCCAGCCGATGGTCACCAGCACCACCAGCACTATCAGAGGAAGCAGCAGGTAGCACTTCGGGGCCAGGGCTCTGATGCTGGGTAGCTCGTGCTTGGGGATGCCGCGGAGGCCCAGCTTCTTAGCTTCCAGGTGGACGGCGATATAGATGCCCGTGAAGTACAGCATGGCGGGCAGCACCGCCAACAGCGCAATGGTGGCATAGGGAACGCCGGTATTTTCCGCCATTATGAAGGCGGCAGCGCCCATAATAGGGGGCATGATCTGGCCGCCGGTGGAGGCGGCTGCTTCGACTGCGCCGGCGAAGTCCGGCTTGTACCCCGTCCTTTTCATCATGGGGATCGTCACCGAACCAGTGGTGACCGTGTTGCCCACCGAAGAGCCCGACACCATGCCGCACAGCGCCGAGGAGATGACGGCCACCTTGGCCGGGCCGCCGGCGGAGGCTCCGGCTGCGCAGTTGGCCAGGTTGATGAAGTAGTTGGATATGCCCGTCCGCTCCAGGAAGGCGCCGAAGATGATAAACATGACTATGAACCTGGCGCAGACGTTGATGGGCGTGTTCATCAGGCCATCGGTGGTGTAGAACAGGATGTAGACCACCCGGCCAAAACGAGTGGTGGCAAAGGTGTAGATCAAAAGGGCGCCGACGACGCACAGAATGGGAATGCCCACGCAGCGGCGGCACAGCTCCATCAGCGCCAGAATGGCGACGATGGCCATGGCCGCCATCATCGGGTCGTTGGTGATCCGGGACCCCATCCGGACGAATTCCCGGGCGTTCATGGCAAAATAGAAAAAGGGGATAACGCCGATCACCATAATGGCGATGTCATACCAGGGGACGTAGTTAGCCCGGGTCACGTTTTTCCGGATGGGATAGTAGAGATATCCCAGGATCAAGACCATCCCCAGGAACCGAGGCAACCGCACTTCCGTGAGCTCGGTGCTCCAGAGAGTCACATAGATACAGACCAAAGAAAAGAGCACCGACAGCACTTTGACCACCAAGCCCGGCGTCCCGGTCCAGATGCGGGTATTGGACTCCCGGTCGTACTTTCTCATGATCTCGTCCACGTTGGCCTGGATGTCTTCCGCGGTTTCCGGAGGGGGATTAAGCAGTTTCTCCTTCTCGTTGGATTCCATGGGATCCTTTCCTTTCTACTTTACTCCTTGCCCATACAGCGCTTCCCCCATACAGCCCGTGCCTCGGGATCGCCTCTGCTCTCAATGAAGGGCGCTGTGGGCTAT
>CAZNRB010000152.1:2100-3239 GCA_964575405.1 uncultured Synergistaceae bacterium
CGCCGGCCCACCGCAGCTGTCTTTACCAGACCGTTGGTTTTCTCCTATTTGCCGGGAACTTCGATTCCCTTTTCCGCGAAGTAAGCCACCGCGCCGGGGTGATAGGGAACGTCGGTGACCGAAGTGGCAAATTCCAGATTCAGCTCGGCGCCCTTGCCGTGGGAGGCCGAGATCACGGGGACGTTCTCAAAAATGCCGAACAGGAAGTTGTACACATCGGTCTCGGCCACGTCGTCGTTGGCGATGACCACGGCGCCCACTGCCACGGTCTGCACGTCTCCCGGGGTGCCGTAGACTTCCGCGGGGATGGTGTAGGGGCTGTAGTAGGGGGAGACTTCGATCAGAGCGTCGATGTGTTCCTGATCCAGGCTCACCAGATAGGCCTTACGGCCCGTGGCCAGCTCCTGCACCGCTGCGGTGGGGGCGCCGGCCACCACGAAGGCCGCATCGATGGTGCCGTTGATCAGGGCGTCGGTGCTGTCGGCGAAGTTCTGGTAGGTGGAATGGATGTCGTCCTCGGTCATGCCATAGACTCCCAGAACATCCATCGCGTTAAAGTACACGCCGGAGTTGGCGGCGCCCACCGAGACGTTTTTGCCCTTCAGGTCGGCCACCGAGGTGATCTTGGGGTCCAGGGTGACGATCTGCACCTGTTCCATATACAAAGCGGCCACGGTGGAGAAGGTGCCGATGGCCCCGTCGGTCTCGAACAAGCGGGTACCGCCATAGGCATAGGCCATGACGTCGGACTGGACAAAGCCCATGTTGGCGTCGCCGTCCTGCATCATGTAGACGTTGTCCTGGGAGCCGTTGGAGGAGATGTAATTCACCGTGGTGCTGGTGGCCGATCCGATGGTGCCGGCCAGCAGGCCGCCGTAGCCGTAGTAGGTGCCGCTGGTGCCGCCGGTGGCAAAGGTGACCCTGCCGCCGCCCTCGCGGCCTCCGGCTACCACGTCTCCGTCTCCAGCCGCGCCGGCCCATGCCGCTAAGGCCAGGGTAAGGGCTACCGCAAGGATTGGGGCAAGTCTCTTTTTCAGCATAGTGATTCCTCCATTTCGTTCAAAATGACTGTCCGGGGACCTTCAATCCCAGAGTTATTATATACGGTTTGCGAGAAAAGTGCAATATTTGTGAAATTT
>CAZNRB010000153.1:0-3230 GCA_964575405.1 uncultured Synergistaceae bacterium
CCAGGTCCATCAGCTGCCCCAGGGCCCAATGGGGCATAGTCAGCCGGTTCAGCCGGTCCAGGGCTTTTTGTCTCCATTCCGTCGAGGCGGGCTCAATAGCCGCCAGGGTATTCTCTAAAAGCGCCATAACTCACGGCCCCTTCTATGACAAAATTCTACGGCAAAATCAGCGTTTAAAAATGCTCTAAAGCCTGCCCTTGGCAGCTGCCGCCGCCCAAACACTGGGTCTAAGTTTTTTCCTTCAGAGCCTGAAGGTCCTGGCAGCTCAAGCCCGTGGCGGCGCTGATGGCCTCCAGAGGCAGCGACTGGGCCAGCAAGTTTTTGGCTATGGCCATGGATGCGTTCCTTTCGCCCTGGGGGATGCCCCTTTCCAAACCTTCGGCTATGGCCCTTTTCCAGGCTTTCGGCGAGGCCTCTCTTGTGGGCCTGGCCGGCGGCGTAGTTGATGTCGTAAACGGCCCGGCGGTCCTCTTCGCTCTGGCTCACGTGCTCGTTTTTCAGGTAGGTCAGGGACACGATTTTCTGGTCCCCCTTGAGGGGCTGCTCCATGAGGGAGTTCAAGAAGTCCATCAGCAGGTGCTTCGCCGGCTTGCTGCCTAAGAGCCGCTTAAAGCCGTAGCCGGTGTAGAAGTTCACGTACCGTTCTGTCCTGTAGACGCTCATACTTTCGCTTCCTTATGGGGGCTGCCATTTCGACGGCCCTGTTCCCGGCGCCTGGCAAGGCCGCAGAAAATCTTTTGGGCCTATTATACCCGACGCCCAGGGCTCCGGCGCCACAAAATCGAAAAGCCGCGCTATACTGTGAATACCCAGCATCTAGTGAAATTTCCGTCATCGAAAAAGCAGGAGGTATCAGGATATGCACGTACAGTTTTTAGGCCACGCATCCGTCAAGATCCAGAGCGACTACTGTTCTATGCTGATCGATCCTTTCTTTTCGGGCAATCCCATGGCCTGCAACACCCCCGACGACTTCATGGCCCTGGACGCTATGCTGCTCACCCACGGACATTACGACCACATCAAGGACGCCCTGACCATCGCGAAGCAGACCGAATGCACGGTGGTCTGCAACGATAAAATGGCCCAATATCTCCAGGGTCAGGGAGTGGAGGCCTCTCAGCTGGAGGTGATGGACTGGTGGGAGACCAAGCAGTTCCTCTTCGGCAAGGTCACCATGGTCCCGGCGGAACACCCCAACGAGATCCACTGCGGCGACGGTACCAAAATCCCCGGCGGCAAGGCCTGCGGCTACGTGATGGAGGCCGATCACCACAGGGTATACCACGCCGGAGACACGGCGCTGTTCGAGGATATGAAGCGCCTCAAGGAATGGGCCATCGACCTGGCGCTGCTGCCCATCGGCGGCAAATACACCATGGACGTGGACGAGGCCGCCAAGGCCTGCGATTACATCCGGCCCCGGGAGGTCTGCCCTATCCATTACAACACCTTTCCGGAAATCGCCGCCGACCCCCAGGAGTTCGCCCGCAAGGCCCCTTCCGGCGTGTCGGTGGTGATACTGCAATCCAGCGAAAAGGAGACTCTCTGATTTCTCAGGGCAAAATCGCAGGGGAGGCCCGGGCTCTTCGGCCTGGACCTCCCCTATTGTACGGCCCCTTGTCTTTGGGGGCCTCTCTGCATTGTGGGGCTCCTCTTGAGGGCCCATGCAAGGAGAAAACCGATGAAAGAAAACAAATACGACGACGAGGTGTTTTTCCGCAAGTACAGCGAGATGGAGCGCTCCAAAAGGGGCCTGAGCGGGGCCGGCGAATGGCCGGCCATGAAAAAAATCCTTCCGGACTTTCGGGGCAAAAGGGTGCTGGACCTGGGGTGCGGCTACGGTTGGCATTGCCGGTACGGGGCCGAAGCCGGAGCGGCTTCGGTACTGGGCATCGATCTGTCTCAGAAAATGCTGGAGCAGGCCCGGCGGAGAAACGGAGGCCCTGCCATCCAGTACCGCCTGGGAGCCATAGAGGACCAGGATTTCCCGCCGGGGAGTTTTGATGTGATCATCAGCTCTCTGGCCTTTCACTATCTCCAGGACTTTCAATGCCTGGCCGAAAGGCTCTACCGGTGGCTCGCCGAAGGGGGAGACTTGGTCTTCTCGGTGGAACATCCCGTCTTTACAGCCTACGGTAGCCAGGACTGGTATTACGACGATCAGGGCCATATCCTCCACTTTCCCGTGGACCGCTACTATTACGAGGGACCTCGGGAGGCCCTTTTCCTCGGCGAAAAGGTGATCAAATACCACCGGACTTTGACGACCTATCTGGAGACTCTGCTCCAACAGGGTTTTGCGCTGCGGCACCTGGTGGAGCCTCAGCCGCCGGAAGAGATGATGGACCTGCCTTCGATGGCCGACGAGATGCGCCGCCCCATGATGCTCTTGATCGCCGCACGAAAGCCCTGACTCCGCGATCAGGGACTACGGCAAGGACTCCTTTAGAACTCCACGCCCTCCCGGGCCGGGATACCCTGGTCCAGGGGGTGGCGGATCTTTTTCATCTCTGTGACCAACTGGGCCTTGGCGATCAGCCCCTCCGTGGCTCCCCGGCCGGTGATTACCAGCTCCAGGCCGGGACAGCGCTGGTCTATCAGCTCCAGCAGGTCCTGTTCCCGCAGCAGTCCCCTGTGGAGGGCTCCCAGGGCCTCGTCCAGGATCAGCAGGCCCCGCTCCATGGTCCGGGCAAAGTCCCAGGCCCGCCGGAGCTGCACCGCCGTGGCCGCCGCCAGCTCCTCCTGGGAGGCCTCCCAGGGCGGCAGGTCCGAGGGCACGTAGAAAATCTCCAGCCCCACCTGGGGCGCCAAAAGATGCTCCCCCGCCCCCAGGCCCTTGAGGAACTGGACCATTTTTACCGGCCAGCCTCTCCCCAGAGCCCGAAAGGCCAAGCCCAGGGCGGCGGTGGTCTTTCCCTTGCCGTCGCCGGTGTAGATCTGCACTAATCCTCGTTCCACGGCGTTGCTCCTTTCTTCTCCTAATGTTTATTGACCTTTAGCCCCTCGATCAGCCAAGCCCCACCCCGGCCGATCAATACCAGTCGTGTTTTCCGTCGCGGTTAAGCCCGGCGATTCGGTCCATTTCCTGGTCCGTCAGCTCAAAGCCGAAGAGGTCCAGGTTTTCCCTGATGTGGGCAGGATCGCTGGAGCCCGGTATGACCACCACGCCGCGCTGCAAATTCCACTGCAAAATCACCTGGGCCACCGTGGCCGTGTTGGCTGTTACG
>CAZNRB010000154.1:0-3180 GCA_964575405.1 uncultured Synergistaceae bacterium
TTTACCGGAGAATCGCCTTTGCAAAGGCAGAAGACCGTAACTATACTTTGTGTGCCGGTGGTGGCAGTGGCGGGACTATTTCGAAGGGGCTTTTTAGGAGGTGCGGGCCATGGCGGCGGTCTTCTATAGAGAATCGGACTACGAGCAGGCGGTGTTGCAGCTTTTTCGCGAGACCTTGGGCTATTCCCACGTCTACGGTCCGGATATCCAGCGGGACTATCGAAGCCCCCTGTACGAGGACCAGCTGTTGCCGGCTCTGTCTCGCATCAACAAGGGGTTGCCCCAGGAGGCCATCAACGAAGCCCTCCACAAGATAAAGGACCTGGGTGTGGCCTCGCTGCTGCAGAAAAACATGGCCTTCATGGACTATCTGCAAAGCGGCGTGGCGGTGAAGTTCTTTGCCAAGGATCGGGAGCGCTCCGCCGTGGTATACCTGGTGGATTTCAAGGACGTCGGTAATAACGATTTTACGGTGGCCAATCAGTGGGCTATCGCCGAAAATTCGGAAAAGCGCCCCGATATTATCCTGTTTGTCAACGGCCTTCCCCTGGTAGTGATGGAGCTAAAGTCGCCGTCCCGGGAAGAGACCGACGCTTCCGCTGCCTATCGCCAGCTTCGCAATTATATGCACGAGATCCCGTCGCTGTTCGCCTATAACGCCATCTGCGTCATGAGCGACATGACCACCTCCAAGGCCGGAACGATAACTTCTGCCGAAGGCCGTTTTATGGAATGGAAGACCAAAGACGGCAGCTATGAAAACAATGCCTACGCGCAATTTGATACCTTTTTCGAGGGGCTTTTCGAGAAAAGACGCTTTCTGGACATAATCAAGAACTTCATATGCTTTAACGTAGCCAGTGGGGATACTTTTAAAATCCTGGCGGGCTATCACCAGTATTTCGCCGTCCGAAAGGCCGTAGAGTCCACGAAGCGGGCCCAGGGCGGCGACGGCAAGGGCGGGGTGTTTTGGCACACCCAGGGCAGCGGGAAGTCCCTTTCCATGGTGTTCTATACCCATCTGCTCCAGGAGGCCCTGGAAAGCCCTACCGTGGTGGTCATCACCGACCGCAACGACCTGGACGATCAGCTCTATGGCCAGTTCGTGAGGTGCAAGGACTTTTTGCGCCAGGAGCCTCAGCAGGCCGAGAGCAGAAAGCACCTGAAAGAGCTTTTGCTACACCGCCAGGCCAACGGCATTATCTTCACCACCATGCAAAAGTTCGAGGAAAGCGACGAGCCCCTGTCTCAGCGAAGCAATATCGTGGTCATAGCCGACGAGGCCCACCGAAGCCACTACGGGCTCCAGGAAAAAGTGATCGCCAGACACGACGAAAAGGGCCAGGTCGCCGGCGTGAGAACCGTGGTTGGGACGGCTCGTATCATCAGAAACTCCTTGCCCAACGCCACCTATATCGGTTTCACCGGCACGCCTATCTCGTCTAGAGACCGCAGCACCAGGGAGGTCTTCGGCGATTACATAGACGTCTACGACATGACCCAGGCCGTGGAAGACGGCGCCACCCGGCCGGTGTACTACGAGAGCCGGGTGCTGCGGCTGAAGTTGGACGAGGAGACGCTGAAGCTCATCGACGCGGAATACGACCGCATGGCGGAACAGACCGATCCCTATGTCATCGAGAAGAGCAAAAGGGAACTGGGCCAAATGGAGGCGATCCTCGGTGCGGAGCAGACGGTAAATTCTCTGGTGGACGATATTCTGGATCACTATGAAAACTACAGGGCAAACCTGTTGACCGGAAAGGCGCTGATCGTCGCCTATTCCCGGTCCATAGCCCTGAAGATCTACCGGCGGATTTTGGAGCTCCGGCCTGGGTGGGACGAAAAAGTAGCGGTGGTGATGACCATGGGCAACAACGATCCGGAAGACTGGCGCCGGATCATAGGCAACAGAGCCCATAAGGAAGAACTGGCCAGAAAATTCAAGGACGACGCTTCGCCGCTGAAAATCGCCATCGTCGTGGACATGTGGCTGACGGGCTTTGACGTGCCGTCGCTGGCTACTATGTACGTCTACAAGCCCATGGCGGGGCATAATCTCATGCAGGCCATTGCCCGGGTAAACCGTGTCTTCAAGGACAAAGAGGGCGGCTTGGTGGTGGACTACGTGGGAATCGCCAGGGCGCTGAAACAGGCCATGAGGGATTACACCCGCCGCGATAGGGAGAACTACGGCGATCCGGACATAGCGACGACGGCCTATCAAAAGTTCCTGGAGAAACTCTCGGTATGCCGGGACCTGTTCCACGGCTACGACTATTCCCGCTTTGTGACGGGAGACGACCTCGCCAGGGCAAAGACCATCGCGGGTGGAGTCAACTTCCTGTTGGGTCAAAAAAGCGACTGGGAGGAGACGCCGGCCAAGGTCTACATCAAGGAGGCTCTGCTGCTGAAACAGGCCCTCTCGCTTTGCAGCAGCATCGTGGACCAGGAATCCCGGGTCGAATGCGCTTACCTGGAGGCGGTCCGTATAACTTTGGTGCGGCTGCTCATGGGCGGAGAGAGGAAAAAGCTGACCCTCCAGGACGTGAACGATCGCATCAACGAGCTTCTCAAGCAAAGCATCCAGAGCGAGGGCGTTATCAACCTGTTTTCCGACGTGGACACGGAATTTTCTCTTTTCGACCCCAAGTTTCTGGAAGAAATTTCCCGGATGAAAGAGAAAAATCTGGCATTGGAGCTCCTGAAAAAGCTCATCGCTGAGCAGCTCTCGATATACCGCCGGTCCAACGTGGTCAAATCGGAGAAGTTTTCGGAGATACTTCAAAGTACCATGAACCGCTATCTCAACGGGATGCTGTCCAACGAGGAGGTCATACAGGAGCTTCTCAAATTGGCCCAAGAAATCGCCAACGCCAACGCCCAGGGCGAGAAGCTGGGACTAACCGCCGAGGAATTGGCCTTTTACGACGCCATCACAAAGCCTCAGGCCATAAAGGACTTTTATGAACATCAGGAACTGATAGCTATCACAAAGGAACTGACCGATCTCCTGCGCAAGAACAGGACCATAGACTGGCAGAAAAAGGAGAGCGCCAGGGCGGGAATGCGCCGCCTGGTCAAGCGGTTGCTGAAAAAGTACAACTACCCGCCCGAGGGCATGGAGCATGCCATACAGACCGTGATGGATCAGTGCGAGACCTGGACCGACAACGCCGC
>CAZNRB010000155.1:0-3143 GCA_964575405.1 uncultured Synergistaceae bacterium
GCAGATAGTATAGCTTGGCCCGGCGGACCCGGCCCAGGCGCTTCACTTCGATGCGGTCCACGGAAGGACAGTGGAGAGGGAAAATTCGCTCCACGCCCACGCCGTTGGAGATCTTGCGGACCGTAAAGGTTTCGGCCATACCGCCGTGCTTTCGGGCGATCACCACGCCCTCAAAAGCCTGAAGGCGCTCGCGGTTGCCTTCCCTTACCTTAACGTGTACCCGGACGGTGTCGCCGGGGCGGAATTCGGGAAGATCCTGCTTCATGTACTGCTGTTCTACCAGCTTAATTCTGGGATCCATAATTGCCTCCTCTGCCTTTTTATGGCTTTTTAAATGCTATCGGGACCCGAAAAAGCGGTCCAGTGTTGCGGAGATCAGAGCGATGGGAGGCAGCTCACCATCGATAGTCTCCTGGGGCCTTACGTTCAAGCCCTCGGGAACAGCCCCATCGCTGCCGAAAAGGATCACCACGGGCCCGGAGGCTTCTAAAATTCGTCTCTTGGCCTCCATCCATGGAAGGCCTCCCGGTATCTCGGCGGCCACCACGGTGGCTCCCTGGCCTTTCCGCTCTACCCATTCCATCATGGCGCGAAAAGATGGGAACGGCTTCGCCGCTCCAGGGCCGGTAGAGAGACCCTTTTTCAGCTCCTTCAGCTCCTGGCGAGACCGGGCGGCGACCAAGGTCCTGGCGACGCCGTAGGCCTTCGCAACGGCCGCCGCAGCTTCCACCTGCTCCGGCAGCCTATCCAAAGCCGGATCAAGCCTAAGGGCTAAATAGACCTGGTCTTCCAGATATGCCATCACGTTGGCCCGGCTCAGCAGGTCGGGCCGCCGCGACAGGGTCCTATAGGCGGCGGTCCGGCGCCGCCAGCGCTCGATGTTCCTGTCGTGGCCCGACAGAAGCACTTCGGGCACTGCCAGGCCCTCCCATAGGGCTGGACGGCTGTAATGGGCCGTGTCCAGCATGGCATTATAAAAGGAATCGTCTTTGACCGACAATTCTTTTCCCACTACTCCGGGCACCAGGCGGGCCAAGGCGTCGATGAGCACCATGGTGGGCAGCTCCCCGCCGGTGAGCACGTAGTCGCCGATCGAGAGCTCCAGATCTACCCGCTTCTGGACGAACCGTTCGTCCAGGCCTTCGTAGTGGCCGCAGAGGATCACCAGGTGATCTTCCAAGACGAGAGACTCCACCAGGTCTTGGGTCAGCACCGCCCCTTGAGGCGTGGGGTAGAGCACCTTGGCGCCCTGGGGGGCCACGCTGTCCAGGGCCCTCTGCAAGACCGGCGCCATGATGGTCATGCCGCCCTTGCCGCCGAAGCTGTAATCGTCGATCTGGCGGTAATTGCCTTCGCCGAAGTCCCGGAGGTTTACCACCTGGACTTCCAAAAGGTCCCTGGCCACGGCCCGGCCCACGATGCTGGTGCTCAAAAAGCTGTGCAAGAAATCGGGAAAGGCCGTGATCACCGTGATCTTCATGGTCTTAGGAGTCACCAGAGCCCTTCGATCAGATGGATCACCGCCCGGCGCTGCTCCAAGGAGATCTCCTTTAGAAAGGGCTCCACCATGGGGATCAGATGGACCTTGCCCTGAAAATCGGTGATCTCCAACAGATCCGAGGCTCCGCCGCGGCTCACCTCCGTCAGGGTCCCCAGGGCCTCCCCGCAGTCGTCGAAGACTTCTAGGCCGATGAGATCACTGATCCAGTACTGGCCCTCCGAAAGGGGGACTCGCTCCTCGGGGCTTATGTAAATCTCGCAGCCCTGAAGGCTCTGAGCTTCGTCGCGGCCGTCCAGGCCCTCCAGGCTCAGGATGATCTGACGTCTGGACAGCAGCTCACCGCTGCCGGTGATCTTCCAGGTGCCCAGGATTTGATCGTCCCTGTAAAGGGAGATCTCTTTCATGGAGTGGAACCGCTCGGGAAAATCGGTCAGAGGGATCAACCGTATTTGGCCGCGGACTCCGTGGGCGCCGGCGACTCTTCCGATGAGCACAAGAGAGTCCTTGCCCATGGGGCTACTCCGATTCTTTGACAGCTACTTCTATCTGTTCGCCGGCTCGGCTGGCACTGACCCGGACCAGTTGGCGGATCGCTCCGATGGTGGAGCCCCGGCGGCCGATGACCCGTCCCGTGTCCTCCTGGGCCACACCGATGGAGATCTGGAGCACTCCGTTATCGTCCCGGCTGGAAGTCACCTGCACCTGCTCGGGTTTGGTCACCAGCGAGGACACTATAAAGGAGACTAGGGCCGTGAAAGCGACCATGGCTATTCCGCCTTGGTCTTGGCGGCGACGAACTTCTCCCAAACGGCGGTCTTCTTCAGAAGCCCACGGGCGGTATCGGAAGGAAGGGCGCCCTGCTGAAGCCACTTTAGAGCCTTTTCTTCGTCGACGATGATCTCGCCGGGGTCCTTCATGGGATCATAGGTCCCAAGCTGCTCGATGAAACGACCGTCCCGAGGGCTGCGGGAGTCGGCTACAACGAGGCGGTAGAAGGGGGCCTTTTTACGGCCGTGACGGGAAAGACGAATTCTAACTGCCATATTGCAACACCTCCTGGATAGGATTGTATAAAAAAGCTCGGATTATGCCGTGCTTTTTCGCGTGATCGCTGGCGATTTAATGCCTCAAAAGGTTTTTCAAGCCCGACAGTGCCCGGCCCTTGCCGCCCATTTTGCCGAAGTGCTTCCAGAGCTCTTTCATCTGGTCGTACTGCTTTAGCAGCTGGTTGACCATCTGGACGGTGGTGCCCGATCCTTGTGCTATCCGGCGCCGGCGGCTGCCCTTTATGATGGAGGGATCCCGGCGCTCCGCTGGGGTCATGGACTGGATGATGGCTTTCATCCGCTTGAGCCGCTTCAGGTCCAGGGCTTCCGGCGGCAGGTCCTTGATCTTGCTGCCCACGCCGGGCAGCATTTCCAAGACCTTTTCCATGGGGCCCATTTTCTCGACCTGTTCGAATTGGTTCAGCAGATCCTCCATGGTGAGGCGGTTTTTCTTGAAGCTCTGGACCAGCTTTTGGGCGTCTTCGGGCTTGGTGGCCTGCTGGATCTTTTCTATCAGGCCCTGCATGTCTCCCATGCCCATGATGCGTTCGGCCATGCGCCTGGGATCGAACTGCTCGATAGCGTCGATCTGTTCG
>CAZNRB010000156.1:0-3137 GCA_964575405.1 uncultured Synergistaceae bacterium
CGGTGGCGGCCGCCAGGGCCAGCATTTTCTTCATGCTCATTCTTGTTACCTCCGCGAAATAAAATTAGCCTCAGCAGCGACAAGTGGCAGATGACCCTTTTGGCGGAGTTTCCTCGTTTCCTCGCGCCCAAGTGAGCATCTTTGCCGCTTATTGCCTACTAGGACTTATTGAAATTCTACGTGGTACTCTGTCAACATGCCTTCATGAACTCTTTTAAAAAGCATAAAATAAAAAGCATAAGTCATGTAAGAAGTGGTTTATGTTGTGTTATGTCAGTTTGTGTGATGCAATTTTATAATTTATCGTCAATGATAGCCCTGGCAAGGCCGGAATCTGGCGGGAATGGGCCAAGGCGATATAATGCAGAGGGGCCCTTTTCGATCTTTTTCGCCGCCTTGATGGAGGCGGTCTGGGGCTTTTTCCAATTCATCCATTTCCCAAGGAGGTTAGGGCCATGACAGCAGATTCGTCCGATGCCGCCAGGCCGGAGGTCCAGATCCCCCGGCTTTTGGCGGCTTATTATACCGAACATCCCGACCCGGCCGACGGGGCTCAGCTGGTCTCCTTTGGCACTTCGGGCCATCGGGGCACTTCCCTGAAGGGGACCTTCAACGAGGACCACATCCTGGCCATCTGCCAGGCCATTGCTGAATACCGAAAGGGCGCCGCCATCAAGGGGCCCCTGTTCATCGGCATGGACACCCATGGCCTTTCGGAGGCGGCTCTGCGGACCGCTGTGGAAGTGCTGGCCGCCAACGGAGCGGAACTGCGGCTCCAGCAGGGCCTCGGCTGCACGCCAACTCCGGTGATCTCCCATGCCGTGCTCTGCTGGAACAGAGATCACCGGGATTTGCTGGCCGACGGCGTGGTGATCACCCCTTCCCACAATCCCCCCGAGGACGGCGGATTCAAGTACAACCCGCCCAGCGGCGGCCCCGCCGGGCCTGAGGTCACCGGCTGGATCCAGAAACGGGCCAACGAGCTCCTCCAGAAGGGCTTGGCGGGGGTGAAACGGCTCAGCTTCCAAAGGGCCCTGAAGGCCCCGACGGTGCAGTTTATGGACTACGTGAGGCCCTATGTGGAGCAGCTCGGGACGGTGCTGGATTTGGAAGCGGTCAAAAGGGCTGGAATCCGCATCGGCGTGGACCCTCTGGGGGGGGCGTCCCTGGCCTACTGGGGGCCCATCGCCGAGACCTGGGGGCTGGACATCCAGGTGGCCAACAGCAAAGTGGACCCGGCCTTTTCCTTTATGCCTTTGGACTGGGACGGCAAGGTCCGCATGGACTGCTCCTCTCCCTGGGCCATGAAAAACTTGGTGGACCTGAAGGACCGTTACGACATCGCCTTCGGCAACGACCCCGACGGCGACCGCCACGGCATCGTGACGCCCCAGGGCTTGATGGATCCCAACGGCTATTTGGCCGCGGCGGTGGAGTACCTTTTCAGCCACCGGCCCCACTGGAGCCCCGGGGCGGCGGTGGGGAAAACTCTCGTGTCCAGCTCCATGATCGACCGGGCCGCCGAATTGGTGGGGCGCCAGGTCTACCAGGTCCCGGTGGGGTTCAAATGGTTCGTGCCGGGGCTGTTGGAGGGCTCCCTTGGATTCGGCGGCGAAGAGAGCGCCGGAGCGTCGTTCCTGCGCCGGGACGGCTCGGTCTGGACCACCGACAAGGACGGGATCATCATGGGCCTTTTGGCGGCCGAGATACTGGCCGTGACGGGCCAGAATCCTGCGGAGCGCCTCCAGGCCCTGAAGGATCGCTTCGGCCCCAGCTGGTATGGCCGAATCGATGCCCCCGCCACGGCGGAGCAGAGGGAGCGCCTCAAAAAGCTGCCGCCCCAGGCCGTGGCGGCCCAGACTCTGGCCGGAAGCCCCATCACGGCCAGGCTTACCGCCGCGCCAGGCAACGGCGAACCGATAGGCGGCCTGAAGGTCCTGTCACCCCAGGGCTGGTTTGCCGCCCGACCCTCGGGCACCGAGGAGATCTTCAAGATCTATGCCGAGAGCTTTGTCAGCGCCGGTCACCTCCGGGAGATTCAGGAGGAGGCCCGGCAAATCGTCGCCCAGGCCTTGGGATAGACAGCCTAAACAGCCGAGATAAAAATAGTCCCCAAAGAAGTCCGGTCTTGGGACCGGCTCTCTTTGGGGACTGTTTTTTAAAGCCTATTTTAGGGCACGATGGCGAAGACCCGGGCGGGGAAGCCCGAACCGCCCTTGGGTTTGGGCCAGGCGGCCACCACTATGGCGCCCCAGGCCGGCAGCTGGTCCAGGTTGGTCAGCATCTCGATCTGGTAGATGTCCCGCTTCAGCACGTAGGTCTCGCCTACCATGCCGTCGGTGGCCACTACCGAGCTGGGGTCGGTGTCGGTGGTCTCGTGTCCCAACGCGGCGGCGCCCCGGCCCTCGCAGAGCAGCTTTAACAGGTCGATGCCCCAGCCGGGGGTGTGGTTTTTGCCTTCGCTGTCGGCGTTGGCTATGGCCTGAGCGTCGGGCCAGCGCTTGCTCCAGTCGGTGCGCAGCGCCACGAAGGCCCCAGGCGGCAGGGTGCCGTGGACTTTCTCCCAGCCGGCCAGGTCCTCAGGGCTGGCCACGTAGTCGGGGTTCTGGGCGACTTTTTGGTGGACGTCGATCACCGCCAGAGGCAGGATCATGTCCTTAACGTCCAGCTGGTCCAGGGTGCGGCCTCCTTCGATGAAGTGGCAGGGCGGGTCCACATGGGTCCCCCATTGGCCCACGTGGGAGAAGTACTCAGCCCGGAAGCCGTGGGAGCCGTAGTCGAAGATCACTTCCCGCTTCTCCTGGGGAAAGCCTGACCAGTGGGGAATGGAGGGGTCAAAGCTGTGGGTCAGGTCCAGGAACTTCATGGTCTTGATGGTTTTCAACATTTCCAGCAGATCTGCCATAGTAGGGCCTCCTTGCCGATAGGATTTTCACCTTGCCGTAGCAAAAGCATGCCAGAAGGGAAGATAAAAGTCAAGGATCCTCCCGGGGCGGTGCTGGCGCGGCGGGGAGACAACGAAAAAGGCCCCGCGCTGGGCGGGGCCTTGGGCGAAACTCCCACTGGGGGGAGACCGGCTCGAAATGGTGGCGGTAACTAGATTCGAACTAGTGACACTGCGGGTATGAACCGCATGC
>CAZNRB010000157.1:0-3026 GCA_964575405.1 uncultured Synergistaceae bacterium
GCCGGTATCTTTTTCGGATTGGAGGAACCCCACGATGAAGCTCCATCACGGCGTGCGCTTTTTCAGCTTTAGCTTTACGGGCCATCGCTTCTGTGGGGGTATGTCCTCTGATCGGGTGCGGTGTCAGTGCTCTATGGCCTGACTAAAGCTCGTGGAGACTCGGGGGACCCTCGCGGAAGCGCGGGGGTCCCTCTTTTTTTGTGCACTTTTTAGGGGGGGGTATGGATGGACGAAATAGGGGTCTTTTTTGGAGGAACCGCTGAAGAACCAAAGGCTGTAGCCCGAGGTCCTGACTGGCGGCTAAACCTTTTAGGTTGAATTATCTTGAAGAGTTGTCTTGAAGGTCTTATTTTGAAGGGCTATCTCGAAGAACTATTTTGAAAAGGAGATCCTACCGTGAACATTCCCTTGATCATTCTGGTGCTCTACGCTGTGCTGATGATCCTCTTGACCTGGGCCGGGTCGCGGCTCACCGCTTCGGCCAAAAAGGGTGGATCGGTGCTGAACTACATGTTGGCGGGCCGCAACTTGCCCACGGTGCTGGTGGCCACCATGGTGACGGGCTTGGCCGTGGGCGGCGCCTCCACGGTGGGCGTGGCCGAACACGCCTACACCGCCGGTTTTTCCGCAGGGTGGTACAACGGCGCCTGGGCCCTGGGCGCTCTGGTGGCGGGGCTCTTCTTGACCCGGTACTTCCGGCGGATGAACGTCCGGACCATCCCCGAGATGATGGGCATCGCCTACGGTCCCAGGGTGCGGGTGCTCAGCACGGTGATTCAGCTGCTGATCATGATGACCATCACGGCTCTGCAGTACGTGGCCGCCGGCGCTATCTTGACGACGCTGCTGCCCGACGTCTTCTCCTTCACCGGCGGAATGGTGGCCTCGGCGGCGCTGTTCATCCTGGTTACCCTGGCCGGCGGCTACTGGGCCAGCGGCCTGTCCAACTTCGTCAACGTCATCGTCATCTATCTGGGCATCATCGTGGCCCTCATCGCCAGCGTCCATAACTACGGCGGCTTGGAGGCTATCATGGCCAGCCTGGCGGCGTTGCCGAATTCGCCCGGCGGCGCTGGCGTGGCCGGCTGGCTTTCACCGGTCAAGGGCATCGGCTGGGGCATTCTGCTGGGATGGCTGGTCACCCTGAGCCAGGTCAGCACCATCCAGGGCGTGGGCCAGATCTCCCTGGCCGCTAGGGACGAGAGCACCGCCAGCTGGGGCTTCATCATCGGCGCCGTGCTGATCTTCCCCGCCGGGTTCCTCTGCGCCCTCTTCGGGATCATCGCCGCCTCCCAACATCCCGGGCTGGAGCAGGCCGCCATGGCCCTGCCCATGGTGGCCACCCACATCAGCCCCTGGGTGGGAGGCCTCTTCCTGGCCTCGCTCTGGGCCGCCGACGTATCCACGGCTATAGTTTTGCTCATGGGCAGCTCGTCGCTGCTGCTGGAGGACGTGTGGAAAAAGCTGATGCCCCGGGCCATCCCCGAGGAAAAGGAGATGGCCTATTCCCGCCTGTCGGTGCTGGTGGTCTCCTTGGTGTCCTTCGGCCTGGCCCTGACGGTGGTGGGCATGTTGAAGACTCTGACCTCGGGCCTGGCCTTGACCACGCCTTTTATGATCCTGCTGTTGGTGAACATCTACCTGCCCGGCATCAGCAAAAAGGCCGCTGGCGGCTGGACCCTGGCGGCGGGCCTGATCACCTGGATCCTCTGGACCTACGTCCCCGGCGCCCAGGTAGGACCCCACCTGATCTACGCCCAATGGGTGGTCTGCGGCAGTACCTTCCTGATCGCCACGGCCCTGGGCAAAGAACCGGCCCACAGGCTCCTGCCCGAACAGGCCTCGGCCAGCCATTGTTGCGGGAAAGGGGACTGTACGAAAGACGCCGCAGCCGGTACTATTTGATTAGTTCCCTAATCCCAACTTCGAACGGAGGTTACTACTATGGCCTATAGGATCGCTTACGACCGACTGAAGGCTGTCACCGAGGACATCCTCCTGGGCTTTGGCTACAGTCCCCGGGCGGCGGATCTTACCGCCCAGGTCCTGGTGGAAGCCGACGCCCGGGGGATCCCTTCCCACGGCGTTGCCCGGCTGGATTTCTATTGGAACAACCTGTCCAAGGGCTTTTCTCGCACCGATACCGAGCCCGAAGTGATCTGGGAGACGCCGGTCTCCCTGGTGGTAGACGGCCATGACGGCGTGGGGCCCTACGTGTCGGACTTTGCCGTGGATCGGCTGATCCAAAAGGCTCAGACTTCGGGGGCTGCCTTCTGCGCCGTGAAGAACTCTAACCACTACGGCATCGCCGGCTACTGGGCCGAGAAGATGGCCAGTTGCGACATGGTGGCCATGGCCTTTACCAACACCCGACCCTGCGGCATCGCCACCTATGGCCGACGGCGGCTTTTGGGCACCAACCCCATCGCCGTGGCGATCCCCGAGAGGGAGGGCCACTGCTTCCTCCTGGACATGGCCACTACCACGGTGGCCCACGGCAAGGTGGAGGTCTACCACCGTCGGAAAAAGCCCATGCCCGAGGGCTGGGCTGTCGACGAGATGGGCCGGGGCATCACCGACGCCACGGCTTTCGAAGAGCTATTCTGGAACAACCCCGACTACGGCGGCCATCTGTTCCTGGGCGGCGAGGGAGAGCTCAACGGTGGCCACAAGGGCTACGGCCTGGGTCTGCTGGTGGAGTTGCTCTGCGCCGGTCTGGCCATGGGGACCTGGAGCCTGCGTTCCTTCGCCAAAGTCGGCTCCGGCTCGGGGCTGTGCCACTTCTTCGGGGCCTTTAAGCTGGACCTCTTCGGCAAAGCCCAGGACGTGCGGGATCACGTGGCCACGATCCTCCAGGAGATCCGGGACAGCGAAAAGGCCGAAGGCTGCGATCGCATCTACATCCACGGCGAAAAGGAACGGGAACACCGAGCCAGGACCCTCCAGGAGGGCATCGAGCTGGACGAGGCCACCTGCGCCATCGTGAACAACTTTGCTGCCCAGACGGGCCGTTCTGGCCTGCCCAA
>CAZNRB010000158.1:0-3016 GCA_964575405.1 uncultured Synergistaceae bacterium
ATGATCATAGTATTGGCCGCCGTGGTGTTGACCTGGATCGTGCCCTCGGGAGAGTACACCCGGGCGGTGGACGCCGCCACAGGCCGCAGACTGGTGGACCCTGGTAGCTTCCATTACGTGGAAAACAGGCCCGTCAACCCCTTGGCCATTATGAACTACGTGATCAACGGATTTATGGGCGCCTCTTCGCTGATCTTCATGCTGCTGTTCTCCGGCGGCGCCTTTCACCTGATCACCAACAGCGGAGCCATGCAGGCCTCCATCGCCAAGGTGGCCCAGAAGTTCTCCGACCGGTTCTACGTCTTCATCCCCATGCTGACGCTGATCTTCACCCTGATCGCCACCAGCCAGGGGGTGAACCAGTTCATCCCCTTTGTGCCCATCACGGTGATGCTCTCCTTCGCCTTGGGCCTGGACTCGCTGGTGGGCGTCTCCATTATCCTGTTGGGCGGAGCCGTGGGATTTTCCACCGGCACGCTGCAGACCAGCACCACCCTGCTGGCCCAGGAGATCGCCGGACTGGTCCCCTTCTCCGGCATCGGCTACCGCGCCCTCTGTCTGGTGGTCTTCTACGTAGTTACCAACATCTTCCTGATCCGCTACGCCATGGCCATCAAGAAGAACCCCCAGCTCAGCCCTATGTACGACATAGACCAGCACCACGAGATGAAAGCCTCGGCCTCGGACCTGGCGTCCTTCGGTGATCTGACGCCGCGGCGGATAGCCATCTTGGCCGCTTTGGCCGTCGCCTTGGCCGCCATCGTCTACGGCAGCCTGTCCCTGAACTGGAACCTGGAGGAGTTCGCCGCCGTCTTCATCTGGCTGGCCATCGTCGTGGGAATCCTGGACGGCAAGAGCTTCTCCAATATCGCCAAGGAGATCGTGGCCGGCAGCAAGACCATGCTGGGCGCCTGTATGATCGTGGGATCGGCGCGGTCCATCGCCTTGATCCTCACCGACGGGGGCGTCATGGACACCATCGTCCACGCTCTGGCCAGCGGCTTGGCGGTGGTGCCCGCTATGCTCCAGTCCTCGGCGATGTTCATGATCTGCACCCTCTTCAACGTGTTCATGGCCTCGGGATCGGGACAGGCCGTGGTGATGATGCCCCTGCTGCTGCCGGTGGCCGATCTGATGGACATATCCCGCCAGACCGTCATCTTGGCCTTCAACTTCGGCGACGGCTTCGGCAACTACATATTCCCCACCTCCACGGCTCTGATGGGGCTCATCGGCGCCGCCAATATCCCCTACGACCGGTGGATGCGCTTTGTCTGGAAAGTTTTCCTGCTCTGGATGGTGGTGGGGTGCGTCCTGGTAGCCTTGGCTCAGGCGATTCACCTTCAGTGATAGGCCTGTAAATGCCTCGAAAGGATCTAGACATGACTACGAAAAATTCTCTCTTTGACCGGGTGGAGGCCCAGCGCGAGGCCCTCCTTTCCATGGCCGACGACATCTTCGACCACCCCGAACTGGGCTTTCAGGAGTTCCACGCCCAGAAGATGCTTACCGACTATCTGAAGGACTGGGGCTATCAGGTGGAACTGGGCTCCGGCGGTGTGGAGACGGCTTTCCGGGCCCATTTTTCCCACGGCCAGGGAGGGGCCCGCATCGGCCTTTTGTGCGAGTACGACGCCCTGGAGGGGATCGGCCACGCCTGCGGCCACCACATGCAGGGACCCGCTATCGTCGGAGCCGCCAAGGCCCTCAAGGACTGGGCGGAGGAGACGGAAAAGCCCTTTTCCGTGGTGGTCTACGGTACGCCGGCCGAGGAGACGGCCCACGGGAAGCTGCGTATGCTGGAGCAGGGCTGCTTCCAGGACATCGACGTGGCCCTGATGATGCACGGCTCCCCCACCACCACCGTGGACGTCAAGTCCATGGCCATGTCCAGCTTCGTGGTGACCTTCCACGGGAAAAAGGCCCACGCCGCTCTGAAGCCCGAGGCCGGGCGCAGCGCCCTGGACGCCCTGCTGACGGCCTTTAACGGTATCGAGTTCATGAGGGAGCACGTGCCCGAGGACACCAGGATGCACTACACCATCCTCCAGAGCCCCGGCCCGGCCAACGTGGTGCCCGACACCGCCGTGGGGGAATTCACCCTTCGCTCCTACTCCCGCAAGTCCCTGGACGAGGTGGTGGAGCGGTTCAAGAAGATCGTCCAAGGGGCGGCCCTGATCGCCGACGTGACCTATGACATCAAAGAAGGCGACCGCCTGTCCAACAAGATCCCGGTGCTGAGCCTGAACCGGCTGATCATGGAGAACGCCGAGCTGGTCCAGGCCCCGCGGATCAGCCCGCCCAGGGAGAAGACCGGATCCAGCGATTTCAGCAACGTGATGTACCAGGTGCCGGGCAGCTGTATCCGCGTCGCCATGGTCCCGCCGGGCACGTCGTCCCACTCCATCGAGTTCCTTGAAGCTGGAAAGGGCGACGAGGCCCACCAGGCCGTGGTCATCGCTGCCAAGGTGCTCTGTGGCACCGCCTTCGACCTGATCGAAGATCCCCAGCGGTTGGAAGAAATCCAGAGGGAATTCCAGGAGAACCGGGAAAAGCACGGCTAGTTCTGGACGGCCAGGGCCGGGTCTGTGCCCTCCCGTGACGGCCCCGTAATAGGACCGATGTTTTCCCGTTGCTGGGACGCTATGATCGACTTGTTTAGATCGACCGATTTAGTCTAGTTTATCTAGTTTGTACGAAGGAGGACCTCTCCGTGAAAGAAATTACCCTGTTTTATCAGGAGGGCTGCCCCCACTGCCAGAACGCCCGCCAGATGGTGGAGCAGCTGACCAAGGACAACGCCCAGTATGCACAGGTGCCGCTTAAGCTGGTGGAGGAGACCCAGGAGCCCGACCTGGCGAACCAGTACGACTATTTCCTGGTGCCCACCTTCTATGTGGGCCAGGAGAAGCTCCACGAGGGCGTGCCCACCCAGGAGGCGATAGAGGCCGTCTTCGCCGCAGCGCTGAAGGACTAGGGGGCCCAGGGCCCCTACGGATTGGACATCAGGAGACCC
>CAZNRB010000159.1:0-2968 GCA_964575405.1 uncultured Synergistaceae bacterium
ACTGGGCTTTGGCCGTTCCGTGAAAAAGTTCGTGGTGGTAGACGATGAACCGGAAGTCCGCTCGATGATGAACCTTTTCCTGACCTTTGACCATAGAGTCTTCGACGGCCTGGAGGTGGGGCGGATTTTGGAGGACATGAAAACTCTGCTCGAAAATCCGGAGCTCATCGCTCTGTGACGTTTTTGACAGCTATTTTAGTGAGCTTTACAGAAAACAGCCGCCGGAGGTTCGTCTCCGGCGGCTGTTCGTTTTAGGGCTCTAATCCTTGGGCCCCCAGCGTCGGTTGGGATTTTTCGGGAACCAGCCCTTGCGGACCCGCTGGGTCTGCTGCTTCAACTCGTGGATGCTCCAGAGGTTCAGGGCTCCTATTAGAGCCGCTACCGGCGACCACAGGCCCTGGAGGAACAGTGACGCCCCCAGTCCCAGGAGCCCCAGGATCAGAAAAAGGGGCCAGATTCTCTCAGAAAAGTAATATTCCCCCTTGATTACCAGAGGATGGTAAAGGCCGATGATGGCCAGCGCCAAAGCGCTGATGATAATACCTTCAAAGTTCACGGGAAGTTCCTCCCTTTTTGTATTTGGCCGTCTTTAGCTCCAATTCCCCGAAGAGAGGCCTTCTTGTCATATCTTTTTTATCATAGAGCCCTCTGGAGTTTCAGTCCAGAGGGCTCTTGTTTTTTGGCCCGATTTGATCCGAATAAGAACAGTAGTGAAAATTCTTCGCTTAAGTGCCGTCGATTAAGTCCTTTAGAGCAAATTAAAAAGCGAAAAAACTTCCCATACCGAAAGTTTTTTGCCTGTAAAAAAACAGCAAAAGATGGTAGAATAACACGCTACAACGCTAACGCAATAGTACATTGTGAAAAATACATCAAATAGGGACTTGTTTTTTCGCCGTCGCGATGGTAAAGTCTACTCAGGTCATGATTGCTAACAAAATACTGTATAAAGTTACTGCGGCTACAGAGGAGGATCGGAGCAATGAGAGATCTAGAACAATGGAAAGGCTTTCAAGGACGGATCTGGAAAGAAGAAGTGAACGTCCGGGACTTTATCCAACAAAACTACCGGCCATACGAGGGCGACGAATCTTTCCTTGAGGGCCCTACCGAGGGGACCCTCAAACTCTGGGAGGCCCTTCAGGGGCTCCAGAAGGAAGAACGGGCCAAGGGCGGCGTGCTGGACATGGACACCGACGTGGTCTCCTCGCTGACGTCCCACGGCGCTGGCTATATCAGCGAGGAACTGAAGGACCTGGAAAAGGTAGTGGGGCTACAGACCGATAAGCCCCTGAAGCGGGCCTTCATGCCCTACGGCGGCATTCGAATGGCCGAGGAAGCCTGCCAGACCTACGGATATACGCCTAGCCCCGAACTCCACAAGATCTTCACCGATTACAGCCGCACCCACAGCGACGCTGTTTTCGCAGCCTATACACCGGAGATGCGCCGTGCCAGGAGGAACAAGATCATCACCGGGCTGCCTGACACCTACGGTCGGGGCCGCATCGTGGGAGACTATCGGCGGGTAGCCCTTTACGGCATCGATTACCTGTTGGAAAAGAAAAGGGAGGACATGGAAAACTGCGGCTGCGGCATCATGACCGATGACGTGATCCGCCAGCGGGAGGAACTGGCCCTTCAGATGGACGCCCTGAGGGGCATGAAGGAAATGGCCAAGATCTACGGCTTCGACATCTCTGCACCGGCCAAGGACGCCCGGGAAGCCGTCCAGTGGCTCTACTTCGGCTATTTGGCGGCCATCAAGACTCAGAACGGCGCCGCCATGAGCGTAGGCCGGATCTCCACCTTCCTGGACATCTATTTCCAGCGGGACATGGAGGGCGGAATCCTGACGGAGAAGGAGGCCCAGGAGCTGATCGACCACTTTGTCATGAAGTGCCGCATGGTCAAGTTCGCCAGAATACCTTCCTACAATCAGCTCTTCTCGGGCGACCCCGTATGGGCCACTTTGGAAGTGGCCGGAACGGGCATCGATGGCCGGTCGATGGTGACCAAGACGGACTATCGGTTCCTCCACACCTTGGAGAACATGGGCCCCGCGCCGGAGCCCAACCTGACGGTGCTCTACTCCTCGAGATTGCCCGAGAGCTTTAAGCGCTACGCCGCCAAGATCTCCATCACCACCAGCTCGGTGCAGTACGAGAGCGACGACGAGATGAAGCCCCTGTGGGGCGACGACTATTCCATCTGCTGCTGCGTCTCGGCTACCCAGACCGGCAAGGAGATGCAGTTCTTCGGTGCCCGAGCCAACCTGGCCAAGTGCCTGCTCTACGCCATCAACGGAGGTGTGGACGAGAGGAGCAAGGAGCAGGTAGGACCTCGGTACCGTCCCATCACATCGGAGTACCTGGACTACGGCGAAGTGATAGCCAGCTACGAGAAGATGATGGAATGGCTGGCGGGGCTCTACGTGAACACGCTGAACCTGATCCACTACATGCACGACCGTTATTTCTACGAGGCCGCCGAGATGGCCCTGATCGACACCGACGTGCGGCGCACCTTCGCAACCGGCATCGCTGGATTCTCCCACGTGGTGGACTCCCTCTGCGCCATCAAATACGC
Source organism: uncultured Synergistaceae bacterium (assembly GCA_964575405.1). Lineage (GTDB taxonomy): Bacteria > Synergistota > Synergistia > Synergistales > Dethiosulfovibrionaceae > CAZCKP01. Next base: position 2,590 of record CAZNRB010000159.1, read on the forward strand.
TAAGGTCAAGACAATTCGCGACGAAGATGGCCTGGCGGTGGATTACCAGATCGAGGGCGATTTCCCCCGCTACGGCAACGACGACGACCGGGCCGACGAGATCGCGGTGTGGCTGCTGGGCACCTTCCTGAAGCTGCTCAAGCGGTTCCATACCTACCGGGACGCGGAGCCAACCACGTCGATTTTGACGATCACCTCCAACGTGGTCTACGGCAAGGCCACCGGCACACTGCCTGACGGGCGCAAAGCCGGCGAACCACTGGCTCCCGGCGCCAATCCCAGCTATGGAGCAGAGCAGAACGGCCTTCTTGCCTCGCTTAACTCCGTGGCCAAGCTGCCCTACCAATGGGCCCTGGACGGCATCTCCAACACCCAGACC
>CAZNRB010000160.1:0-2954 GCA_964575405.1 uncultured Synergistaceae bacterium
AAACGGCCGGTGATCTGGGCCTGGCCGCCGGAGATGCGCTCGTTCACTCGAGGGGCCGAGATGACCTTGCCGTCCAGAACCATGGCCAACTGACGCCCCACCGTGGCGGCGGTAGCCTCATCGAAGAGCTTAGAACCTTCGCTGGTGAACTCGATGGACACCGAAGGACGGCCCAGCTGGTCCGGTTGGGGGCTGGCATCCCGAAGTTCCCGGCCTGTGAGGTAGGCCTTGCCCAACAGGTAGACGTTGCCCTCCTCGTCGCTGGCCACTAGCCGGTCGGGATCGTCCTTGGAGTCCTCCATGAGCTGCTGTTTTCTGGCTTCCTGCTGGTCCCTGTAGGCGTTCCAGCGGCTGACTGCGGCGTTGTAGTCCTCGTCGCTGTCGTAATTGGCACGCTGGGCCTGAGGGGGCAGCGGGTCCGAGCTCTGGAGCACCTCCCGAAATTCCAACATGGCCGTCCGCCCGATCAGGTCCAAAGCGGCCTGGGGATCCTCCACGCCGGGGAGGTCCACGATGACGCGATCGCGGCCCTGTTTCTGCAGCAGTGGTTCCGTTACGCCGTACTGATCCACGCGGTTGCGCAGAACCACCAGGAGCTGATCCAGGCTGTCGGGGTGAAGCTCGCTGCCGTCGGCATTGCTGGCCTGCAAAACGATATGAGCGCCGCCGCTTAGATCTAGGCCCAGTTTGACTTTGTCCCGAATCGGGAAGACCACCAGGACCGACAGAGCGACGACTACCACTATGATGATCAGGCGCCAGCGGTCTTGTCTTAACATATACGATTACCTCCTCACCCGGAGAACGGCTCTAAAGGCGCCGGGCCCTTCCGGTTTTTCAAACATTAAAAAAGAGTGGACGAAAAGCCCCATCCACTCCATCTCTACAGAGGCCGGACTACTCTGACTCCGTTTCCTTCTGCTCCTTAGCGTCGTCCTTGGCTTCTTTAGCCTCTTTGGCCTCTTTCTGGGCCGGAGCTGCGCTGTCGCCGCCGACTTTCGTCGAGATCGAGCTCTTCAGGATCCGTGCCTTGGTCCCTTCGGCGATCTCGATGATCACGCTGTCTTCTTTGACTTCCCGGACGATGCCGAAAAATCCGCCGGCGGTGATGATCCTGTCGCCACGGGTCAGCGACGCGATGAGGTTGTCATGGCTCTTCTGACGCTTTTTCTGGGGCCGGAGGATGAAGAAGTAAAAAATTACGACAAAGAGAATCAACGGGAAAAACATGCCTAGAGTGCTGCCGGACTGTTCCAATAGAAACGCCTCCTCAAGTGATGTGATAGATGATTCAAATGCCCTAGAGGGCAATCTCGCCGTTTATTGTACCACGCCGCTGCTCCTCTGCTCTCGCTGTTGTTGGGCGAACTTGAGCCGGAACAGGAGTTTTTCCATCTCCACAGAGATGTCCACGTACTGGATTTCCACTTTATCGGGCACCGTAATGATGGTGGGAGAAAAGTTCAATATGCCGCTTATCCGCTCCGTAGCGACAGCAGCATCCACAATTTGCTGAGCCGCGTTGGGCGGGACGGTGAGTATTAAAACGCTTATATCCTGTTCGACGATCTGGGCTGCCAGCTGGTCCGAATGCCAACAGGCTTTGCCGTTGAAAGAGCGGCCCACCTTTTCAGGCGACACGTCGAAGAGGGCCACGATCTCGTAGCTTTCGCCCATCATGGCACTATAGCCCAGCAGGGCCTCGCCCAGGCGCCCCAGTCCGATAAGACCGACGCGCCACCGGCAGAAGGGGGCCAGGATCCCCGACAGGTCCGACAGCAACCGCCGGACGTTGTAGCCCACGCCCCTCTTTCCGAACTCTCCCAGGTACGACAGGTCCTTCCGGACTTGGCTGGGCTTGATGGCGAGCATCTCTCCGATATCCTTCGAAGAGACCAAATGGACTTTCTGGTTGTCCAAGGCTAAGAGCAAACGGCGATAAGCCACCAGACGCCCAACAGTCGGATCGGTGATCTCGTTTTTCTTCAAAGGTATGGGTGCGCTCATCAATTCATCTCCTTCAGGGCGCCCAAGGGGCCCTTTAATTTCAGCGCTACAACGGCAGGGCACAGCTCATTTCAGAAGGGATTGGCTTAAAGTACCTGTGATCCTTCGGTCTTCTTGGAGCGATAGGGACGGCAAAATCAGCGGGAACAACGGATCGTTTTCAGTCCGGCGTAGCTGGCCCGTCCACCTAGAGCCTCCTCGATGCGAAGCAGCTGGTTGTATTTTGCCACCCGGTCCATGCGGGCCGGAGCGCCGGTCTTGATCTGGCCGGAGGCGGTGGCCACGGCCAAATCGGCGATAAAGCTGTCCTCGGTTTCGCCGGAGCGGTGGGACACGACCCAGGAATATCCGGCGCCCCTAGCCATGGCGATCACGTCCAGGGTCTCTGTAAGAGTGCCGATCTGGTTTAGCTTGATCAAAATCGAGTTGGCCACGCCCTGCTCGATACCGTAGGCCAGCCGTTGGGGATTGGTCACGAAGAGGTCGTCGCCTACGATCTGGACCCTATCGCCCAGGGCGGCCGTCAACAGTCCGGCGCCCTCCCAGTCCTCCTCGGCCATGCCGTCTTCGATGGAGATCACCGGGAACTGCTCCCGCAGTTCGGTGTAGTAGGCCACCAATTCAGCCGAGGTAAATGTCCGATCCTCTCCGGCAAAATGGTACTTGCCGTCCTGGAAGAGCTCCGAAGAGGCCACGTCCAGAGCGATGGAGATCTGCTGCCCCGGCACGAAACCGGCGGCCTCTATGGCATCCACCAAGAACTGGAGCCCCTCCCGGTTGTTTTTAAAGTCCGGAGCGAAGCCGCCTTCGTCGCCCAGCCCCGTGCTGTAGCCCTTCTTGACCAATAGCTTTTTCAGGGCCTGATAGGTCTCCACTCCCATGCGAAGGGCTTCGCTGAAGCTATCGGCGCCGTGGGGCATGATCATGAACTCCTGGATGTCCAGGTT
>CAZNRB010000161.1:0-2871 GCA_964575405.1 uncultured Synergistaceae bacterium
AACTATAGTGAAATACAAAACGACCCTTTCGTCAAGGCCAAAAGGACAAGGCCGATAGATAGAGCCGGATCGGTGAGTTCTCTTTCCATCCCCTTCAGCGCCGTCAAAGGAGAGCGCACGGGGTACATTTCACCGGAAAAACGAGTATCGGTAGGCAACGGCGTGACCAACGTATCCTCTCTGAATCCTTTGGCGTTCCAACTGGCTATTGTCGGCCTTGTGGTGGTGATCGGCGCGATGACCCGTTCCCTGTTAGTGCGGATTCACCCTGTGATGGCTAATTTCCCCCTTGTGGGAGCCGTGCTGGTCTCCAGCATGTTGGTGGGCTTAAGCATCAACAAGACCTCTTTGAAGGAACGCATTGACCGAAAGCTGATGAGCCGCATCACAGGGACAGCCATGGAATATATGATCACAGCTGCCATTGCGACAACTTCCAGACAAATTTTCATAAATTATGCCATTCCGCTAGTGGTCATCTCCTTCGCGATGGTGCTGCTCAATCTATTCTCCTGCTTCTATCTAGGCCACCGTTGGCTGAAAGATAACCCCTTTGAGACTGGCGTGGGGCTGTTCGGCATGGCCTGCGGCGTCCTGGCCACCGGTCTGATGTTGATCAAAGTAATGGATCCCGACAACGAGACCACAGGCTCTACCTGTATATCCACTTCCAGCACTCTGGGATATTCTTGGCAGATTCCCTACATGGTGATAGGATCGCTGACCATTTTTTCCGCTCCTGTGGCCACCACTGTAGTCACTGTAGTGCTGTTCTTTGTCTTTTTGGTGGGGGGCGTGTTGTTTTTGGGAAAAAAAAAGTGGCCCTAGGGCGGGGGTCGGGGGGGGTGCCCCCCTGGGGGGGGGGGGGGGGACATCAGTGGGCTCAGACGGGACGAGGGGATTTGGGCGAAAACCGCCGGTCATTCAGCCGTTGACAGATCGGCCCCGGGGGGCCATGATGGGACCCAGTTTAGACCATTTTACTTTATTCCCTAGGAGGCATTTCATGAAAATGAGCCACTTTATCGTCCCCCTTTGGCTGGCGGCGGAGCTCAGCGCTCCGGCGCTGGCAGCCGAGGGCTACCAGGCTCCCATCTACGACAGCCGCGAAGAGGTCCCTCAGGAGAGCCGCTGGAGGCTGGACCACATCTACAGCACCCCCCAGGCCTGGGAGGAGGATCTCCAGAGGATGGAACCCCTGTTGGAACAGATCGGCGCCTGTCAGGGCTCGGTGATGGCCAGCCCCCAAGATCTTCTGAAGGTCATCGAGCTGGAGGAACAGCTGGACCTGATGCTGGGCAAGATCTACTGCTACGCCGTCATGGGCAGCCACGAGGACACCGCCGCCGAGGAGCCCAAGGCCAGAGCCGACAGAGCCACAGCCTTGGCGGTGCGAGCTTCCGAGACCACAGCCTTTATAGCCCCCGAGATCCTGGCCGCCCCCGAGGGAGCGGTGGAGGCCTTTTTGGACCAGGAGCCCCGGCTGAAGCCCTACGAGGTGATGCTGCGGCGCCTGCTGATCCGCAGGCCCCACGTGCTGCCGGCCCGGGAGGAGGCCCTACTGGCCGCCATGGGCGAGATCGCCTCGGCGCCGGATCAGGCCTTTTCGATGCTCACCGACGCCGACATGACCTTCCCGGACATCGCCGACAGCCAGGGGAACCGGTTTCCTCTGACCCAGGAGAGCTACGGCCGCTATATCACCTCGCCGGACCGTGCCCTCCGCCAGGCCGCCTTTGAGGGGATCCACCGCACCTTCGCCAGCTTCGGCAACACCCTGGCGGCCACCTACAGCGCCAGCGTCAAAGCCGACGTGACCTTCGCCAGGCTGCGGAACTACGGCAGCGCCCTGGAGGCAGCTCTGACCGGCGACGAGATCCCCACCGAGGTCTACACCGGCCTGGTGGAGACCGTCAACAACCATCTGCCAGCGCTGGCCGACTACGTAGCCCTGAAAAAGGAAGTCCTGGCGGTGGAGTCCATGGAGCCCTGGGACCTCTACGCTCCCCTGTCCCAGGAGCCCCAGAGGACCTACAGCTACGACCAGGCCAAGGAGCTGGTGCTGGCGGCGCTGGCCCCGTTGGGAGAGGAATACCTCTCGGTCATGAGCCGGGGGCTAAACGAAGAGGGCTGGGTGGACGTCTACGAGAACAAGGGCAAGCGCAGCGGCGCCTATTCCTGGGGCACCTACGGCGTCCATCCCTACATCCTGCTCAACTACGGCGGCACCTTCCGGGACGTGTCCACGCTGGCCCACGAGGGAGGACACGCCATGCACAGCTGGTACTCCCAGGAGAACCAGCCCCAGACCTACGCCGATTACGTGATCTTCGTGGCCGAGGTGGCCAGCACCGTCAACGAGAGCCTGCTGACGGAGTACCTGCTGGCCCACACCGAGGATCGCCAGGAACGGATCTTCCTGCTGAGCCAGCAATTGGAGCTGATCCGCCAGACCATCTACCGTCAGACCCTCTTCGCCGAATTCGAGCTGACGGCCCACCAGATGGCCCAAGAGGGCCAGCCCCTGACGCCCCAGGTCCTGAGCGGGCTCTGGAGCGAGCTGAACCGGCGCTACTACGGCCCCGAGGTGGGAGGCAACGCCGATCTGGCAGCGGAATGGTCCCGGATCCCCCATTTCTATCGGGACTTTTACGTCTACCAGTACGCCACCAGCCTGGCGGCGGCTCTGGCCATCACCGACCGGATCCTAACCGAGGGCGAAGAGGCCCGGGAAGCCTATTTCTCGCTGCTCAAAGGCGGCTCCTCCAAGGATCCCATCAGCCTGCTAAAGGACGCCGGCGTGGACATGAGCACCCCCGAGCCGGTGGACCGAGCCCTGAAGGTCTTCGCCCGCAAGACCCAGGAGCTGAA
>CAZNRB010000162.1:0-2848 GCA_964575405.1 uncultured Synergistaceae bacterium
GACCTTTGGGCCGGGTCAGTTCAGTTTGCCGTAGTCCTCGTCGCTGCCGGGCTCGCACCACTGGTTGCTGGTCTCTTGACCGGGCACCTCTATGGCCAGATGGGCGAACCAGCTGTCGGGAGCGGCGCCGTGCCAGTGCTTGACCCCGGCGGGTATGACCACCACGTCTCCGGCCCGAAGCTCCCGGGGTTCCTTGCCCCATTCCTGGTAATATCCCCTGCCGGAGGTGCACAGCAGGATTTGGCCGCCGCCACTTTTGCTCTGGTGGACGTGCCAATTGTTGCGGCATCCCGGTTCAAAGGTGACGTAGCCGATGGCCACCGGTTCCAGCGATAACATGTTCAAATAGCTGGTGCCGACGAAAAACTGGACGTAGGCGCTGTTCTCCGGCCCCCGGGGAAAGATGTCCACAAAGCCTTCCTGTTGCGGGATCATGTAAGTCCTCCTTTACGGTTTACGGTTCCGTGCTTACGGTTCCACGCTCTAGGATTCCATGGCTGGGCCATGGCCCTCCAGGCCATGATAGCCCCCTTGGGCGGAGTCGTCGAATACCTCGCTGCTATGGACCATTCCCAAAAAGCCTTTTGCCACGGCGATGAAGCGGCTCAGCGTGGCCGGAAAGGGCTGTCGCCGCTTCCAGGCCAGCACGGTGGAGGACGTCAACTCCGGCTCCAGAGGGATGGCCCGGATCTTGGAGTTGTCCAAAAAGGGTTTGGAGCCCTCCACTGCCAGCACCGAGCCCATGCCGGCCTGGGCCATCAGCAGGCTGTTGGTGGCCAGGTTGCTGTAGGCTATCACCTGGAGATTTTCGGCATAGGGGCCGAACCAGTGGGCGATCTCGTTGCGGATGCTCTGACGGTTGGGCAGGATCAGGGGCACCGCGGCCAGCTCCTGGGCGGTGAAGCTGCGCTTTTGGGCCAGAGGGCCGGCGGCGTCCACAAAGGCCACCCAGCGCTCCTTTATCGGCATCCGGAGGTATTCGTATTGTTCCATGTCCACTGGCTCCATCATCAGCCCCAGGTCGGTAAGGCCCTGGTCCAGGCGGATCTTGATCTGATCTGTCACGGCGGTGTGGAGGTGAAACAGCACCCTGGGATAGTCCCGCCGGAACTGGGCGGCCATCTCCATCAGGATCCGGCAGGAGGCCAGCTCCCCGGCGGCGATGGACAGCGCCCCCTCCAGCTGTTTTTCCTGGGCCTGGAGCTCCTCTTCGGTCTTTTCCACCATCTCCAGGATCTCCTTGGCCCGACGCCACAGCAGCAGACCCTCGGCGGTGAGATCCAAGGGGCGGCTCCCACGGACGAAGAGCCCCACCCCCAGCTCCTGCTCTAACAGCGTCATTTGCCGGCTCAGCGTGGGTTGGGTGATATGGAGCAACTGGGCAGCGCGGGTGACGTTGCGCTCCTCGGCCACCGTCAGGAAATAGCGCAGCAGTCTGGTCTCGATCACTGGGGGACCTCCTTTCGGCCACCGGTGGGGGACAATGGCCCTTTCACGGCCTGGATCCATCATAATTCCCGAGATGGCTGCCGCAAAAGGGCCCTTTTCCCTATTTTGCGCCTCCTGGAAGCTCTGTGCTATGATGGCGCTGAAGCCTTTGAAGTGTCGCGAAGGAGCGTCGTGAAGGGAGGAAAACCGTGAAAGTCACGCGAAGTTCGCTGTCCCTTCAGGTGGCCGGTTACCTGAGGGAACAGATCTACGTACACCGGCGCTACGGCCCCGGCGATTTCATCAGGGGACAGGAGCTGCCGTCGGAGTTAGGCGTCAGCCGCGGCCCCGTCAGAGACGCCATCAAACTGCTGGTGGCCGAGGGGCTGCTGGAGTCGTCGCCCTGGCGGGGACCCCAGGTGATCAGCTTCTCCGAGGAGGAGGCCCTAAAGGGTGGTCGGATCTCGGCCCTGGCAGGGTCCTGCCCCCGGCAGGGCCGGAAGGAGAGAAGCCGGTGAGCTCCCCCAAGCCTAGGCCATCCCAGGAGAACTACGCCACCTGGGAGGCCGCTGTGCCCCTGATGACCAATCCCTTTATCCTTTACGACCTGATGATCTTTGCCGGCGGGGCATGGTTTTTCCCCTCGCTGGTCATCTCCCTGGGGCTTTGGCTGTGGTTGCCACCGTCGGAGCCGGTGCCGGTGCTGGCGCTGTTTCAGCTGATGGCGCTGGTCGTGCTGGTCTTTTTGGCCTTTTTCGCCCTGGCGGGACTGACCCTCATGGGGAACCGCTTCTTTGCCCGCTATGTCCTTAACGGCTCCGGAGTATCCTACGAGACCGCCCGGGGGATAGGCTCGGGTCTGGGCCGGTGCCGCTACGGCGGCCTGCGGCCCTGGGGGATCTCAAGCAACGAGGTGTCCTATCAGGCTTCCAAGTGGATCCTCTGGGAAAAGCTCCAGGTGATCCGAGAACACCCCTCCTGGAGGGTTATCAGCCTCTGCAGCTCCGTCATGCCGGTGGTGCGGCTCTACTGCCCCGACCAGGAGACCTACCAAAGGGCCCTGGCGCTGTGCCGGGAAGAACTGGGACGGCGACAAGCCCCCTAGCTCTGTTGCTGGTTGGCCTGGGTGTTGAGGAAGAGGCCACAGAAGATCACGACGGCGCTGACCACCTGGAAGGCCGAGATCCGTTCGCCCATGAACAGATGGGCCGACACCAGGCCGATTACCGGCATGGCGTTGAGGAAGGCCGTGGAAGCGCTGGCGCCGATCTTTTTGATGGAGATCTGTTGGGTCATGTAGGCCACGGCGGAGCCGAAGACGCCCAGATAGATCGCCGAGAACAGGCCCACCTTGGAGGCGCCCCAGTCGGGAAAGCCCTGGCCAGTTAAGGCCATGGCCGGCAGCGAGAAGATCAGACCG
>CAZNRB010000163.1:0-2820 GCA_964575405.1 uncultured Synergistaceae bacterium
ACCTGCTGTGGCCCACCGCCAGCATCCTGATCATCTGCGGCATCGCCGACATCCGTTACGAGCTCTGGCTGAAGTGGTTCGGCAAGCTTTTCCTGATCCTCTTCCTGGCCCAGATGGCCATGCTCCAGCTGGCGGTGATGATCGGCCTCTGACCTTCGTCGCGGCCTTGTTTTTCCCTCCGGCCGGTGGGTACAATAGGGATGGCCTGCGGGGCCTTTCGAATCTTGAGGAGGAGGTTTTATTGATGAGAGCTTTTGTCAATGGCTTTATCGAATCGTTGGAAAGTCCCGCCGTGGAAAAGGGCACGGTGCTGATGGGCGACGACGGCAAAATCGCCGCCCTGGGCAGCTCCGTGGCGATCCCCGAGGGCGCTGAAGTGATAGACCTCAGCGGCCTCTACGTCACTCCGGGGCTGGTGGACGCCCATACCCATATCGGCACCTTCAACTACAGCATACCGGCCAATATGATCGACGGCAACGAGAAAAGCGCCCCCATAACGCCACAGGTCCGGGCGCTGGACGCCTTTTTCCCCGGCGACGAGGCCATACCCGAGGCCCTGTCCGGCGGAGTGACCTGCGTCCAGTCTTTGCCAGGCAGCGCCAACGTCATCGGCGGCACCGGCATCATATTGAAACTCAAGGGGACCGTGGTGGACCAGATGGTCATCCAATCCCCTTCGGTGATGAAGGCCGCCCTGGGCGAGAACCCCATCAGGGTCTACGGCGCCGAGCAGAAAAAGGCCCCGGCCACCCGCATGGGCGTGGCCGCCCTGATGCGCCAGACCCTGGCCAACGCCGTTACCTATCGGGACAAAATCGCCAAGGGCGAAAAGGTGGACCGGGACCTGGGCCTGGAAGCCCTTATCCCGGTGGTAAACGGCCAGCGTACCTTCAGTGTCCACTGCCACCGCTCCGACGACATCTGCACGGCCATCAGGATCGCCAAGGAGTTCAACCTAAAATACACCCTGGAACACTGCACCGACGGATGCCTGATCCTGGACTACTTGGCGGAAAACCAGGTGCGAGCCGCCATCGGCCCGACCCTGGGCGGCAAGAGCAAAATGGAGCTGAAAAATAAGAGCTTCGAGACTCCCTTGGCTCTCTACAAGGCCGGAGTCCATTTCTGCATCATCACCGACCATCCCTTTATCCCCCTGAGCCAGTTCACCGTGGCGGCCACCTTGGCCATGACGGCAGGGCTTCCCCGCGAAGAGGCCCTGAAGGCCATCACCATCTATGGCGCCGAGCACCTGGGCCTTCAGGACCGCCTGGGCTCCCTGGCGCCGGGCAAAGACGGGGACCTGGCGGTGTGGACCGGCGACCCCCTGGACGCCCGGAACCGCTGCGTTATGACCGTCATCGACGGCGAGCCGGTCTACGACGGACGCTAGGAGGTCCTAGCCATGACGGTAAAAGCCATAACCGGCGCAACTCTGGAGACCGTCTCGGGACCTCGGTTTCACCGGGGGCGAATCCTCATCGAAGGGAGCCGCATCGCCGCCTTGGGCGACGAGACCCTGACTATCCCCTCCGACGCCCAGGTCATAGACGCCGAAGGCTGTCACGTGGTACCCGGCTTCGTGGACGCCCACGTCCACATCGCCAGCAGCCCCTACAGCTTCCCGGCCTCCATGAGCGACGACAACGAGCGTAGCGATCCCCTGACGCCGGCCTGCCGGATCGTAGACGGCCTGTTCCCCGGCGACGAAGCCCTGGAGCTGGCCATCAAGGGCGGCGTCACCTGCGGCCAGTGCCTGCCCGGCAGCGCCAACGTAATCGGCGGCACCGGAGCGGTGATCAAGCTTCACGGCACGGTGATCGACCGGATGGTCCTCCGGGCTCCATCGGCCATGAAGGCCGCCCTGGGAGAAAATCCCATCCGGGTCTACGGCAGCGCCAACAAAGCGCCGGCCACCCGCATGGGCGCGGCGGCGCTGATGCGCCAATGTCTGGCCAAGGCCCAGGACTACAGAGAAAAGGTCAAGCGCTCTGGGGCCGAGGGAAAGGTGGCCGATCGGGATCTGGCCATGGAAGCCCTGGCCATGGTGCTGGACCGCCAGATACCCCTGCGGGTACACAGCCACCGCGCCGACGACATCTGCACGGCCATCCGCATCGCCGAGGAGTTCGGCCTGGACTACACCATCGAGCACTGCACCGAAGGCCACCTGATCGCCGGTTACCTGGCCGAAAAGGGCGTCTGGGCCTCCGTGGGCCCCACCTTCGGCGGCAAGGGCAAAATTGAGCTGAAGAACAAAAGCTGGGAAACTCCCCTGGCGCTGTACAGGGCGGGGGTCCACTTCTGCATCATCACCGACCATCCCGTCACGCCTCTGGAACACTTCAACGTTGCGCCCTGCCTGGCCGTGCGCAACGGCCTGCCCAGGGAGGCGGCGCTCCGCGCCGTGACCCTTTCGGGGGCGGAACATCTGGGCGTGGCCCATCGGGTGGGTTCCCTGGAAGCAGGCAAGGACGCCGACCTGGCCATCTGGGACGGCGATCCTCTGGACCTCCGCAGCCAGTGTCTGGCCACCTTCATCGACGGCCAGGCCGTCCACAACTGCCTCGAAAGGCATCCTAGCTGAGCTGGCTGCGGCCTAGCCCTTCTCGTTTCACTGGGATTATATTTTTAGGCCCTTACCGGGGATGGCCTCCAAGATATGGTATAATTAGCGCAATTCACACCTCAATGCTTTGATTTTAAGGAAGTGATGACCGTGTACGAACAGATCCGCGAGAGAGCACACGAGATTCGGGATCAGATCATCCAGTGGCGGCGCTATTTCCACCAGCACCCCGAATGGTCCCTGACCGA
>CAZNRB010000164.1:0-2813 GCA_964575405.1 uncultured Synergistaceae bacterium
GTGGCCGAGATGACCTGTCCCATGCCGGTGACCGAGGCGATGAGGATACAGGGCAAAATCCCGTTGGAGAAGCCCTCGGAGACCACGGTCTGGACCTGCTTAAAGCCGCCCATGGACTTCCAGAAAAGAACGATAGCCAGAATGCAGCCGATGGACAGGCCGTAGAACAGGGGCACCTTGAAGACGTTGATCAGGGCTAAGGCCACCACGATGGGGATCAGGGCGCTGACGAAGTTGGGCGCCGTCTTGGCCGCCAACTCCTCGTCCAGGCTGTCGCCGGTGACCCGGTAGAGCTCGATGGCCCCCTCGGGGTCATTCTGGTTCCGCTTGACCTGCCAGTAAAGGTATCCCACGCCGGTGGTCAGCATGAAAATCGTGGACAGGATGCCCTCCACGGGCGCGGCCATGGGGGTGGTGCCCAGGATCTGGGTGGGGATGATGTTCTGCATCTGCAAGCTTCCGGGCATCTGGCCCATGGCGTAGGTGGCAATGGCCAAGCCGGTGATGCCGGGGAAGAGATACCAGGGAATACCCGCCTTGGGGAACAGCACCTTGGCGAAGGGCAGCAGCACGAAGATCATCACCGTCACCTGGATGCCGCCGTAGACCATCAAGCCGCCCACCAGCACGTAGATCAGCAGAGTCCACTGGGTGCCTACCTTGTTGACCACGGTGCTGCTGATGCGCCAGGTGGCGCCGCTCTTGTCGTAGAGGCCTCCCAAAAGGGCCCCTAGGGCGAAGATCACCAGCCAGTTGCCCACGAAGTTCCTCATGCCGATCAGGAAGGGCCCCTCGGCGCCCACGATGGAGTTGGCCACGTCGAGCCCCGAAGTGGCGGCCACCAGCACCGCCGCCACCACTGCCGCTAAGAACATGCTGATTTTCTTGTAGGCGCAGTAGATCAGCAGGGCGAAGGCCAACAAAATGCCCACAACGCTAATTGTCATTCCACTTCCCCCTTACGAGATTTGGGATTAAGCCACAGTGACATAGTACACCCAATGCTGTATAGTGTCCATCTTATTTTTTGCTTTTAATTCATTAAATCAAGAAAAGTTAATTAACTAATTTGATACAAGTACGCTACGAAGCATTATTTCTTTAAAGTATTTGCTATATTGAACTAGCGATTATTTTATAGTTAGACATTTAAAGGGACTAAGTTTCCTCCTTTCACCTGCTGGCTCTCGCGACTTATCTTTTGGGAACTCTGATGTGCGCGCCCCAGTTTATTAAGATTTTGCACTGAAAAACCAAAGGGCCCGCCCTATTCTGTTTGCCCTTCTGTTTTCAAAGGCTATAGCCCTAAGGCCCAAAACGGGCCTATAGATAGGCGATCAAGTAAGTTATGTTGCTTATAACATCTGCCGGTGCGATTCTATAATATCGATCAATCTGGGGGCGAAGGGACGCCCTTACAAGCATTTCTTGAGGACCGACTTCGCCACCCCAGGGGCCCAATTGCTAAACCGAGGAATTACGATGAATGTAAAAAGGAGCGAGAGCTATGAGCGAAGAAAAAATCCTGCCCGGCACCGGCGGAGACCATTACATTCCCTACGGGGAGCGCTCCAGCAACGAGTCCATAGTCTACTTTACCCGCGATCTATCTGCGGCGGGTTTGGGGAAGATCTACGAGAGGGTGAAGGGCCCTATTTCAGGCAAGGTGGGGTAAAGCTCCACACCGGCGAAAAGGCGGGCCCCGACATTATCCCTCGGGATTGGGTAAAGGAGCTGATGGAGGCCCACCTGGCCGGAGCCGCCGTCATCGAGACCAACACCCTTTACAAAGGCGGCCGCTATACCACCGAGGACCACCGGGCGACGCTGGAGCTCAACGGCTGGAACTTTTGCCGGTAGATATTATGGACGAAGAGGCCACTGCTACGCTCCCGGTGGAGAGCGGAAAGTGTTTTTCTGAGATGTCTGTGGGCAAAAATCTGCTGAATTACGACTCCAATTACGACTCCATGGTGGCGCTGACCCATTTTAAGGGCCATGCTGTGGCAGGCTTCGGCGGTTCCAATAAGAACATTGGCATCGGCTGCGACGACAGCCGGGTGGGCAAAGGGATAATCCATTCCTTCCCCGGATCGGAGGACCTTTGGAGCGTCATCGAGGAGGCCCTGGCCGAGCGGATGACCGAATCCACGAAGGCCATCATCGACCATTTTGGAAAGAGGGTCGTCTACGTGAACATCCTGAGGAATATGTCAGTGTCCTGCGACTGCGAGGGAGTGGAGGATGAACCGGTGGTCACGCCCAACCTGGGCATAGTGGCCTCTTTGGATATCCTGGCGGCGGACCAGGCCAGCGTGGACCTGGTTTACGCTATGAAACCGGAAGAGCGCCATGACCTGGTGGAGCGCATGGAATCCTGCCACGGCCTGCGGCAGCTCAGCTATATGAAAGAGTTGGGGATGGGCAACGACCGGTACCTGTTGACCAACATCGATAACGGCGACCGGCTGCTCTCTTTGCAGGACACCGTAAAAGACCTTCAGCCCTTTACAGGCTAAGCCTTTCATCCCGAGGCAATGAAGCCGAGGCAATGAAGGCCATCTATCTAGAGCCCCGAGAACACGAAAAAAGGCCGCCATGGAGTCCTTCCCATGGTGGCCTTTAGTTTAAAGGGGCTACAGCGCCAGGGCCCTTTCGATGGCCTGGGCCACGCCGCTTTCCTCGTTGGTGCCGGTAATCCAATGGGCCTGAGCTTTCAGGGCCTCTTCGGCGTTGCCCATGGCCACCTTCAGCCCGGCGGCGTCGAACATGGCCAGGTCGTTGAGGTTGTCGCCCAGGACCATGACCTCCTC
>CAZNRB010000165.1:0-2781 GCA_964575405.1 uncultured Synergistaceae bacterium
CCGACGGACCAGCTGCCCCGATTTATGCTCTGATCTCTGTTCCGATCTCTGCTCCGGATTCTGCTCTGAATTCTGCTCCGATTTCTGCTCTGCCGATTTATGGTCATCAGGGCTTTGGGGCTGATTCATCTGGACCTCCTACGAGTTGGGGGCTTTGGGGGGGAGATCTGGGTCCCCAAACCCCGCCTATTGTACCCTATAGGAGGAAGTTTCGGCCATATCGGCCATAGAAAATAGCCCTGTGAAAAAATCAAGATAGGGCCGTTGACGGCCTTGTCGAGGGGCTGTTAAGATGAAGTCGCATTATCGTTAAGCTGTTTTACAGGTCTCTTACTATATTTATTGAGGGAGGTACCAGCAGATGCAAAAGTCCGCAAAGATCCTTGCCGTAACCCTGGCCCTAGCCCTGGCGGCCTTTCCGGCCCTGGCCCAGGGACTTGAGCTGATCATGAACAGCCGCACCACCAGCCAGGCCTTTGCCGGTCCCAAGCCCAGCGACCAGCAGATTCAGCAGATCCTCGAGGCCGGGATCGTGGCCCCCAGCGCCAGGAATCAGCAGCCCTGGCACTTCACCGTGGTCAAGGACAGCGAGCTGGTCACCGCCATGACCTCCAAGGAGGGCCCCGGCGCAGTGGCCATCGTGGTCTCGGCCTATCAGAAGGGCGATACGGCGGCCTATGCCGTCTTTGACTGCGGTCTGGCCACCCAGAACATGAACCTGGCCGCCCAGGCCCTGGGATTGGGCGCCCATATCTACGGCACCGGTGTGGCGGCTGCCGGCGGCCAGTACCGCCAGCAGCTGGGTATCCCCGAGGGCTACCAGCCCGTGGTCCTGTTGGTGGTGGGGACGCTCCCCCGGGAGGCCGACGGAGTCAGCGGCGCTACTGCTCGCAGCCGCAATTCCCTGGCCGACGTGGTCAACTACGTGGACTAAAGCCAGAGCAAGCAGCTTTTGCCGCCGCCCCTCGGGGCGGCGGTTTCGATTTGGCCTTTTCGCCCTGCCGGGCGCGGTGGCCTCGCCCGGATCGATGGGGCCTGCATCGCCGAATAGTCTCTAAATCCACAGTAATTATCATAATAAAACCCCATTATCATATTCAATCACATTAAATGCTAAATTAAGGAAAATTATGAAGGGATCAAAAATCCGGCTCCCCTGGTGGGGCCGGATTTTTTCGGGGCTGGCCCGATTCTTTCGGGATCTTCGGGGCCTTCACATCGCCGGTTCCCGGTGGTATAACTCTATGGGTTGGGCGCCGGGTTTTAGGCCGGGCCGGCTGGAAGCCCCGAGCCAGGCCATGGCGGCCTAGGCCGGTGACAATGACAGGACGAAGGTGGTCCCGTTGGCGCAGATAGCCTTTCCCGACTACAGCCCAGGCCAAGACCAGGCCCCCGCGGAAGCGGTGGAGCTCCGGCTGGTGGCCAACGCCGGGGTGTTGCTGCGATATCGCGGCGCGGCGCTGTGGCTGGACGCAGTCTTTAGCGGCCAGGGCCACGGTTTCGGCGCTCCTGGGCCGGAGCTGTGGCGGGCCATGGCGGAGGGGCAGCCGCCCTTTCAGGAGGCGCCCTATCTGCTGTTCACCCACTGCCACGCTGACCATTTCTCGCCCCAACAGACCCTGGAGCTGGTCCAGCGCCGGGCCGTCAAGGGCCTGGCCTTGCCTCAGAGCTCTTCCCAGGCTGAGGAGGAGCTGCAGCGGCAGCTGACCCGCCGGGGAATTCCCTTTCTGGAGCTGTCGGAGAGGACCGATGGGGCGGTCCTCGGGCCGGAGCCGGGGATCCGGATCCGTGCCTTGAAGACGCTGCACCTGGACCGGATTTACCGCAGCGTGGCCCATTTTTGCTATCTCCTGGAGGTGGGTTCTCGGCGATTGCTTTTCACAGCCGACGTGGACTACACCCAGGAGACCCTGGAGCCATTGGCATCGGAGCCTCTAGACGGTGTCTTTTTGAACCCCCTCTTTTTCAACGCCCTGTGCCACCGTAGGTTTTTCAAGGGGAAGTTCCAGGCCCGGCGGTTGTGGTTGTACCACCTGCCGCCGGAAGGGGACCGCTGGGGAATGGGAGATGCCCTGGAGCGGAATTTGGCTGCCTGGCCGCCGGAGTATCCTCCGGCGACGGCCCTGAGGGATCCCCTAAAGCCGGTGTTTTTTTGACGAAATCTTGAGATTCAACATTTTGCGGTATTTGTCAAGGAGGAAATAAGGCTAAGGAGGAAATAAGGCCATGGAAAAGCTGAAACAGCTGTGGGCGCTGGGCTAGCAGACCGAGGTCGAGATGGCCCAGCCCGAGAGGTGGTGATGGGGCCTTCTAGCCTGACCTTAAGCTATCGCTGCTGGCGCTCCCTCAGGCCTAGGGAAGCGCCAGTTTATTGACCTTTGCTGATCTTTTGCCCTTGACGGAAGCCGCGGTTTGTATTTCACTATAGCTGCGTACCTTAGATTCTAGTTTGAGGAGGAACGATCGCGATGAGTAAAAAGCTTGTGTCCCTTGGTATCGTGGTAGCGCTCGCGGCGGCCCTGGTGATGGGCCTCGGTGGCAAGAAAGAGGTGCTGTTAGCTGCTGAGACGGACTTTCCCAAGATGACCTGGAAGTTCGCCTGTTCTGCCACCGAGACTTCCACCTGGGTGGCTGGTGCCAAGAAGTTCGCCGAGATCGTGGGCGAGAAGACCAACGGTGCCATCACTGTGCGGTACTATCCCGCCGACCAGCTCACTGCCGGCAGCCAGCCCGACGGCATTCAGGCCCTGATGGACGGCACCACGGAGCTGTCGATGCACT
>CAZNRB010000166.1:0-2768 GCA_964575405.1 uncultured Synergistaceae bacterium
TTTGAGATTAAATCAAAAAAATAAATTCACCGGGGCAGCTAGCACCCGGTGAATCGAGGATCGGAAAGCAGAGCGAACAATTCGGGGGCCTTTCCGGCCCTGTCGGAAGTGTTATTGACCTTTTTGAACCAGTCGATCCGGAGCTGCAGCACCTTGAAAAAGGCGTCTATTTCCTCGGGGGTACAATGTTCCAGCAGATATTGGATCTGAGCGAAAACGGCTGTCCTGTCGTAGGAACGGTGGCAGTCGTAGGTCCGCTTTCCCAGATCGGTGAGGTAGATGTGGTGTTCCCGCCGGTTTTGAACGTTCACTTCCCGACGGATAAGGCCGTGCTTTTCCAGGCGGCTCAGGATTTGGGAGATGCCGCTTTTGGTCTTGCCGGTGATCTCCACCAGCCGCGTGGCCGTGAGGCCCTCTTCCCACTTTATGTAATTCAGCGTGTGGGCCTCCACCTCGCTCAACAGCACTCCCGATCCGTAATCACGGAGAATCTGGGAATAGCTGTTCATGACCGATTGGTATTGGTACAGCAGCTCTACTTTTTCGTCGTAGCCCCACAGGGTCTTTTCCGTTTGCTGCAGCAATACTGGCATGGTTATGCTCCTTCCTGAAATTCCACGATATAACTTCCAAAATTATACAGCATAAAGGTCCAGGTGAGAACGATTTATTTTTGTAAACCGGATGGTTTTGCTATCGCCGGACTTTAAAGGCGGCCCAGGGAAGGATATCCCCGAGCCGCCCTGTGGGACGGAAAATTTTGTTTGTGGAAAGTGAAAAGATCAGGCCATAAACTTTTTTCCGCTGGTCCAGCCCTGGCCGATCTTTTCGCCGATGGAGTAGTAGCCGTTCTGGAATTGATCGAACACAAAGGCCTTCAGCTTGCTGGGGTCCACCTTGCCCCTTTGGTCCAGCACCGACTCGTCGGCCAGCACGTTGACGATCTGTCCTACCACACGGAAGGAGCCGTCGCAGCCCTTCTGGATCTCCAGGACCTTGCATTCCAGGGTGAGGGGGAATTCCTCTACCACTGGGGCGTCGACGCGGCTGCTAGGTACGCTGTGTAGTCCCGAGCGCTCGAATTTGTCCGCCATGGTGTTGGCCGAGGCGATACCGAAGAAATCGGCTTCCTCCAGGTGGGGTTGGTCGGCTATGCTGAGAGTAAAGGCCCGCCGGAGCTCCAGGTTCTTGGCCGTCCTGTGGCCGGGGTCCAGGTTCAGGGCCACTTTGTCGTGGTCGCAGATGCCGCCCCAGGCCATGTTCATCACGTCCACCTTGCCGTCGGGGCAATAGGTGGCGATCATCAACACCGGCATAGGAAAGATATAGGGTTGAACGCCCAGGTCCTTTTTCATTGCGCAACTCCTCCTAACCTAACGAAACATCAGCTGCTGTACAGGGCTTCGAAGTCTGCCAAGGCCCGAGCTAGAGCCGGGCAACGATGGTCACCAGGCTGCGGAGGCCCACCAGGATAGAGTCCAGCTCCGACTTTTCCTGCTCCGAATGGGCCCCTTCGGAGTTGGTCATGCCGATGCAGACGCTGGGCACCCCGGCGGCTATGCCCATGTTGGAATCGGCAGCGCCTTCGTAGGAAATCTCTTCGCCCGTGCCCAGCTCACGGCAGACCTCCAGCACCGTCTTGATCAGAGGGATCTCCTGGGCCCCTTCCAGCCGGACCGCCGGGATTTCGGACACCATGTCATAGCGGAAGGATGCGCCGGTGCGGTCTGCCGCCTCTTTCATCTTGGCCAGCGCCGCCTCGGTCAGAGTATTCAATGCCCACTGGTCGGGGGACCGCATGTCCAGGGTCATCCAGGCCTCTTCGCAGACGCCGTTGTACACCGTTCCGCCGCCCACCATGCCGCAGTTCAGGTAGACCGGTGGGTCCTGTTCCTTCTGGAGGGTGTAGACCGCCGTCAGGGCCTCTCCCAGGGTTTTCGTCGCCGAGGGCTTGCCCAGGCTGCGGAGAGTGTGGCCCGCCGGAGTGGAGAAGTAGCCCTTGACCCAATTAATCCCCAGGCCGCCGGCCACCACCTTGCCGAAGGTGCCATCCACGGCGATCATCATGTCCGGCAGGGGCTTCATCTGCTCCAGCACGTATTTGGCGCCCCGGAGGCCCACTTCCTCCTGGACCGTGGCGGCCAGCACCAGGTTGACCTTGGGGACGATTTTCAGCTCATCCAGGGCCTTTTTGAGCCACACTAGTCCCACCACCGCCGGCGTGTCGTCGCCCGAGCTGGGGCAGTGGAGCCAGCCCTCTTCGATCCGGGGCTTCAGCTCCGTTCCCATAGGGAACACCGTGTCCATGTGACCGGCGATCAGCAGCGTCGGGGCCTCGGGCGAGACTATGTGACGGCCCAAGACATTGCCCATTTCATCGACAAAGATATCGGTCAGGCCGATTTCCTCGAAGGCCTTTTTAGCCCATTGGGCTCTGGCGCCCTCCTGCTTCGAAGGCGCCGGAATCTGGACCAGCTCCAACCAGTCGGCGATGATCTCTTCCCGGTGGGCGTTGGCAAAAGCAGCGATGGCTTCCTGTTGGGTCATGGTTATCGGCGAACCACCTTTCACAAAGGATATATTTTTATCTTATCAGCGCCGCCCAGTCCGTCAAGGGCCTCCTTCTTGTACTCCTTTGGCTCTCCTGCGGCTTTGCCGCCCTTGGAAAAGGGGGATATAATATTCCAAAAGATCCTTTTAGGAGGGGATTACCGTGAAAGTCCTTTTGGTGAACGGAAGTTCCAAAGAAAAAGGCTGCACCGCCAGAG
>CAZNRB010000167.1:0-2751 GCA_964575405.1 uncultured Synergistaceae bacterium
CCCCGGCCACCAGGGCGATGAAACGCCAGCTCCGGTTTGACCTGGTGGCCCAGAGGAGCAGCGCCGCCACGGCCCAGGACAGGGCCGTCAGGGCGATCAGCGCCGTCAGGTTAACGTGCACGTCGGTGTAGCCGGCGCCGAAGCTGACGCCCTGGGGCGAGTAGAGCAGCAGATAGCGCTGGAGCCAGTAGGACAGACCCCAACAGGCCGCCAGGGCCGACCCCAGCGTCAGGCCATGGGATCGGAAGGCCTGGGGGATCTGGATCAGGCCGCCCCGGAAGGAGGCCGACAGGGTTAGGCCGTAGATGGCGCAGACTCCCACCAGGGCCGAGAAGATCACGCCGAAAAGCCATTTTTGCAGGAACGTCCAGAAGGGCAGCGAGAAGACGTAAAAGCCCACGTCCTTGCCGAACACGGGATCCCGGACGCCGAAGGGCTGGCCGTGGACGAACTGGAGCACCATCTGCCACTGGTCCATGGACTGGGCGCCAGAGCTCAAGGAGAAAAATACCGCCAAAGCCAACAGGAGCCAGAAGCTGAAACGGTGATGGAGCAGCCTGTAGAGCTCGGCGTCCATAGGCAGGTCCTGCTGGGCCTTGGCCCGGCGGAAGGCCAGGGCGAAGTTGGGTCCTATGATCCCGAAAGCCAGGACGGAAAAGACCGCCAGCAGCACCCACTGGGGTATCAGCCTGGTCCAGAACACCGAAGAAAAGCCTTCGGCCTGGAACCAGTAGTAATCGGCCAAAAAGGACGCCAGGGCCGGCAGGCCTAGGGTCAACAGCAACAGCAGTACCAGCAGAATCAGTGTTTTGCGGCTCAGGGGGAACCGAGGTCCAGCGGCCCGGCGCTCCGAGTGGCCGTCAGAGCCCTGGCCCGGGGTCCAGGTCCAAAAGGATCCGCCGCCGCCCCAATCTCGAAAGGTCATAATTAGCCTCCTTTTACGAGCCTCAGAAGAGCCTTCCCTGTGGAAGCCTTCTCCTCGAGGCCAGGAAAATTGGTCCTCAACCACAGCCCGGCGCTGGCGATCCGCCACAGCGCCGCCAAGCCTTCGGGCCCCCGGCGCAGGGCCAGATCTTTCCAGCGCTTCCGAAGGACCTTCATAGATATCCACCGTTCCATTTCGGCGGGCACCCAGCGGAGCAACACCGCCGGGAAGATCTTCAGGGCCTTCCATTCAGGTCCGGCGGCCGCCGAAGGCTCCGGCGCCCGGGCTATCAACGATGGCGGCAGGGCCGAGACCAGCCGCTGGAGCAGCCCCTGGCCATCGCCGCCGTGGATCCTGTAGACCGGCGAGGCGCCCAGCATGATCTCGGCCAAGGCCGAGGAGTCGGCAAAGGGAAAAGCCGTCTGGGCGCCGCAGGACGCCGCCAGGTCCCGCCGTTCCCGGCGCAGGAAGTCCAGCCCCTCCAGGCCCTCCAGGACCTTTCGGTTCAGGTTCAGCCGGGGCAGCCGGAACTTCAGGGCCATGGCGATGCTCTCGGGGCTGTAGAGGCTCCATAGGGGGCCCTCCTTCCAGGGCCTCCCCTTTAAAAAACGGTCCTGGAGATGGTCCCAGCTGTAGGACAGCTCCCAGAAATCGCCGGCCAGCACCATCTGGACCAGCTGGCCCCGGAACCAATGCTGAGGCGCCGTCAAAAGCCCGGCGCCGCCCAGGGGATCCCAGAGGGTCTCGCCCTCCCGGGCCGCCTCCAGGAGGAGCTTACGGCGGCTGAGGCATGGCGACGCCAGGGGCCGGGCGGCCTCGGTCACCAGGTCCTCCAGGGAGAAGAGCAGCTCCACCGGCGAGGTCTTCAATATCCGCCGGGGCAATCCCAAAGCCATGGCCGCCTCCAGGCCCCAGCGGTCTCTGACCAGGGCTGTCACCTGCCGGCCGGCCCGGTGGGCCTCCGAAGCCAGCCAGGCGCCGGCCAAATCCTCGACCGGCACCGCCAGGGGGCCTGGAAGGCCCTCCAGCTGCTCCGCCAAGGCCTGGCGGCACTGGTCCTCGATCTGCCGGGCCGTATCCTGGTCCCATCGGGACCAGGGGGCGGCGGAGAGGCGTTTCCAAGGCTTCACGGTGAAGGTCCTTTTCCGCAGGTCCGCCTCCAGGAGGTAGCCCGGTTCGAGCTCCCAAATGTCCTTGTAGAAGGTGCTTCCCGGCGGCAGGTCCCCTCGGATCAGGAAAGAGGCCAGGGCCTCGCCGTTAGGCTCCAGGGGGCCGCTTTTACGCAGCCCCTCCAGGCTGTCCGAGAAAGCCAAGGTGACACCGTCGTAGCGGTAGAACAGCGATTCGCCGCCCCGCAGGTCCCGGGCCGCCAGGAGGCGCCCCCTTCGGCGGTCGCAGTACAAAAAGCTCCATTGGCCCTGTACCATAGCCAGCGACGAGGCTCCCCAGCGGTCCAAGGCCGCCAGCAGCACCGCCCTCTGGTCGCCCTGGGGGACCAGAGTACCAGCGCTGTCCAGGGCCTTGCGGAGCTCCGACAGGTTCGAGACCTGGCCCTGCCACAGCAGAGCGCCTTGGCCGGACTGGCAGAGGGCACCCTTTGTGTCCGACGACGTCAGCAACCAAGACCCCGAGGCCAGGGCCAGGGCGTCCTCGTGGGGCCGCCGCTGGCCCGCAGCCGGGGCCGTTCTCGCACAAAAAGCCACCGATCGTTCCTCCTTCGAGTGTTCGGGCCCCCCAGGGCCAGGACTAGCCAGCGTCAGCTACCGGCCCAAGAGGCCCCGCCGCCGCCAGACCAGGGCCAACGCCGGCAGGATCACCAGCGACGG
>CAZNRB010000168.1:0-2721 GCA_964575405.1 uncultured Synergistaceae bacterium
GCTTCCTGCCCCGGGACATGGACCTTCCGTCCTTTTGGGCCTATCTGCGCACCGCCTTGGTAGCGGGCGAACTGATCCAGGACGCCCTTACGCCCCAGGAGCTGGAGGCCGTGAAGGAGCTTAAGGCCAGCAAGTACGACCGCTGGGAATGGAACTTCGGCCGGGCGCCCCAGTACGACATGATGAACAGGGCCCGCTTTGAAGGGGGCACTCTGGAAGTGGGCGTCCACGTCCAGGAGGGGCTGATCTCCCGGATCGGTTTTTACGGCGACTTTTTGGCGCTGCGGTCCCTGGAGCCTCTGACGGAGGCCCTGAAGGGTTGTCCTTTCCAGAGGGAAGCGGTAGCGGCCCGATTGGAGTTCTTTCAGCTGACCGAATTTTTCGGCGCCATCAAGGCAGAGGAGATTTTAGAGGCGCTCTTTTTGACCGGCGGGGCCATTTCGGGAAGCCAAGGACTCGACAGCGAAAGATAATTTGAATCCCATTTGCGGGGTACCATTTGGCGAGGTCTGTATTATAATCTCTTTGGCTCCTCTTAGGGCCCCGGGGCACTGAAGCATATGCAGTCTGGGACGATGGCAAAGGCCGGCCCTGTAGATCCAAGGAAAGGAGGCACTGCCGGCAGCCTTGATCCATGGCTTTATATAGACTGGATTCTCAAATAATTTCTTTAAGAAAGGAATTGGTGCTATGAAAGGCTACAAGGCTTTCATGAAGAAGGTTACGAAGGCCGAAATTTTCGTCCTCTGCGTCATCACGGTCTTGATTTCGGCCATTACCTTCATGAACGTGCTTTCCCGGTTCGTGTTTCACGCGTCCCTTTCCTGGTCCGAGGAGTTGGTCATCAACATCTTCATCCTGATGATCATGTTGGGCGTTGGCCTCTGCCACCAGGAGGGCAGTATGATAACGCTGTCGCTGGTCTTCGACAACGTGGGCATCAAGAGCCGTAAAGTTTTGGTCCTGATCAATACGGTGGTTGATATCGCCTTTTATTGGATCGTCATCACCTCGGGTATGCAGAGGGTGATGTCCCAGATCCGCACCGGCGCCCAGACCTTCTCGCTGGGGTGGCCCACCTGGATGTTTACCGTTCTGCTGCCTATCGGTTGCGTCTTCGCGATTCTCCACGTGGTGGAGTACATGATCGACGTGTTCAACGGCGAAGCGG
The DNA here is from genome assembly GCA_964575405.1 of uncultured Synergistaceae bacterium. GTDB lineage: Bacteria > Synergistota > Synergistia > Synergistales > Dethiosulfovibrionaceae > CAZCKP01. The sequence goes on from CAZNRB010000168.1 coordinate 1,172, forward strand.
CTTGTATCAAAGAACTGGAGGGACGTAGCAATGATTAACTTTATCCTCTTCGGGAGCTTCTTCGTCCTGCTGTTCCTCAACGTGCCCATCGCCGTCAGCCTGGGCATGTCGGCTATCTTCTCGCTGGTCTACGACGGTTCACCCTTCTCGGTGATTCCCACTAACGTCTACAACGGCATGGCCAAGTTCCTGCTGTTGGCCATTCCCTTCTTCGTGTTGTCGGGCAACATCATGGCCAAGGCCGGGATATCCACCCGACTGGTGGCCTTTGCCGACGACTGCGTAGGCCACCGCCGGGGCGGCATCGCCATCGTGACGGTCATTGTGGCCTGCTTCTTCGGAGCCATCTCCGGATCTGGCCCCGCCACAGTGGCGGCCTTGGGCATCATCCTGATCCCCGCCATGATCAACCGCGGTGGCTTCTCTGCGCCCTTCTCGTCCTCGCTGATGGCTAGCGCTTCGTCGATCGCCATCGTCATCCCGCCGTCTATCGCCTTCGTGGTCTACGCCTCCATCACCGGCGTCTCGGTGGGCGACATGTTCATGGGTGGCTGGATCCCGGGGATTCTGATGGGCTCCGCTTTGGTGGCGGTGGTCATGATCGAATGCTACCAGAAGGGCATCCAGGCCAGCAAGGCCCCCTCGTCTTGGGGCGACCGGTGGAAGTCCTTCCGCTCGGCTTTCTGGGGTTTCTTGATGCCGGTGATCATCATCGGCGGCATCTACGGCGGCGTATTCACAGCAACCGAAGCGGCTGCCGTCTCTGTGGCCTATGGCCTCTTTGTGGGCGTCTTCATCTACCGAGAAGTGAAGATGAAGGATATGGTGGATCTCCTGGTGGACTCCGGAAAGACCACCGGCGGCATCATGCTGATCATCGGCGCGGCCACGCTGTTCTCCTACGTCTGCACCGTCTTCGGCATCTCCCAGGCCGCTAGGGCACTGCTTTTGGAGATCTCCGGCAACAAGTACGGCTTCCTGCTGGTCTGCAACATCATCTTCTTGATCGCCGGATGCTTCGTCGACGCCAACTCGGCCATGTACATTTTCATCCCCATCATGTTCCCTGTGGCCACCCAGTTGGGCATCAACCCCATCCACTTCGGCATCGTGGCCACGGTGAACCTGGCCATCGGTCAGGTGACGCCTCCGGTGGGAGTCAACCTCTTCGTGGCCATCGGCATTTCCGCCAAGCTCAAGGACCTTAGGGACAAGACCAAGGTCACCATCGTTACCATGTCCCAGGCCGTGTGGCCCCAGATCGTGGCCTGCGTCATCGTGCTGGTGATGGTCACCTATATCCCCTGGTTCTCCACGGTGCTGCTGTTCAAGTAAGCAGGCTTACCCGAGTTGTGTCGCTTTTTGCGTTCACAGTAGTCTAATCCAATTTGGAAAGGGAGAAGAGCAATGAAGAACAGAAAGTTTCGCGTCCTAGCCCTAGCAGTAGCAGCGGTGATGGCCCTGAGTGCCTGCGCCGGTGCTGCCGAGTTCGAGAAGATGACCTGGAAGTTCGCCTGTTCCGCCACCGAGACTTCCACCTGGGTGGCCGG
>CAZNRB010000169.1:0-2712 GCA_964575405.1 uncultured Synergistaceae bacterium
CCAGGTCGCCCACCACGATCTGCTCCGGCAGGGCCTCGTCGCCACCGCCGTGGTTCATCCGCCGGAGGATGGCCCGGATCCGGGCCATCAGCTCCCGAAAGCTGAAGGGCTTGGCCAGGTAGTCGTCGGCGCCGGTCTCCAGGCCCAGCACCCTATCGATCTCGTCGTTTCGGGCCGAGAGGATCACCACCGGCACCGGGCTGGCGCCCCGGAGCTGCCTCAGCAGGTCCAATCCGTTTACCTCCGGCAGCACCAGGTCCATCAACACCACGTCCAAGCCCGGCTGCAGGGCCTTCTGAAGGCCCTGGGAGGCGTCGTGGACCGCCTCCAGCTCCATCTCGCTATCCCGAAAAAAGCGCTGGAGCTGATCGCACAACTCCCGGTCGCCGTCGATCATCAGGACTTTTTTCACAATCGTCTGCGCCTCCTCTCGAGGCCAAAGGCCAAAGGCCAAAGGCCAAAGGCCAAAGGCCAAAGGCCAAAGGCCAAAGGCCCGACGATTTTTTGTCGCCACTGTTTAAGCTTATTTTATTTTACCTTAAAATCTTAAAATAATCATCCAATAAATTGCGTATCCGCTGGAATCCATGGCCCTACAACAGATATTCTTGAAAAAACTTTAGGCCTCGACGCTTTTTCTCCCTTCGGGCCCCTTTTTTCTCTCCCTTCGCCCGCCCCCTGGCCGCCGGAGCTTGGCGACTTTGGGCCGGCCTGGGTGGCCTGGACCGCGCCTGGCCTGGACTGAGCTCCTCCCTTCCGGGCCAGAGACGGCGTTGCTCGTTTTCAGATCTCGAGCCATGGGGTACAATGGCAGGAAACTCCGGGCCACCCGTCGGGAAAAGGCCCTGTAGCATAAGGAAGGTGACCCTCTATGATCGACATCAAGTTGTTGCGCAACGACCCCGAGCTGGTGAAGGCCAACATCCGCAAGAAGTTCCAGGACCAGAAATTGCCCCTGGTGGACCAGGTTCTGGAGCTGGACCGGAAGTTCCGGGAGTGCAAGACCAGAGCCGATGAGCTTCGGAGCCTGCGGAACTCCACCAGCAAGGAGATCGGCGGCCTCATGGCCCAGGGCAAACAGGACCAGGCCGAGGCCAAAAAGGCCCAGATAGCCGCCATGGCCCAGGAGCTGGAAGACCTGGCTGCCCAGGAGGATCAGCTGGCAGCCCAGATCAAAGAGCGCATGATGGTCATCCCCAACATCATCGACGACTCGGTGCCACTGGGCAGGGACGACAGCGAGAACGTGGAGCGCCAGCGCTTCGGCGAGCCGGTGGTGCCGGACTTCGAGATCCCCTACCACGTGGACATCATGGAGCGCCTGGCCGGCATCGACCTGGAAAGCGCCCGGCGCACCAGCGGCAGCGGATTTTACTACCTCAAGGGCGACGTGGCCCGGCTCCACTCGGCCATTTTGACCTACGCCCGGGACTTCATGATTGACCGGGGCTTTACCTACTACGTGCCGCCCTTCATGATCCGGGGCAACGTGGTCAGCGGCGTCATGAGCTTCACCGAGATGGAGAACATGATGTACAAAATCGAGGGTGAGGACCTCTATCTCATCGGCACCAGCGAGCACTCCATGATCGGCAAATTCATCGACACCATCTTGGAAGAAGAATCGCTGCCCCAGGCCCTGACCAGCTATTCCCCCTGTTTCCGCAAGGAAGTGGGCGCCCACGGCATAGAGGAGCGAGGGGTCTACCGGATCCACCAGTTCGAGAAGCAGGAGATGATAGTGGTCTGCAAGCCCGAGGACAGCCCCTATTGGTTCGAGCGGCTCTACAGCCTGACGGTGGAGTTCTTCCGCAGCCTCGACGTGCCGGTGCGCACCCTGGAGTGCTGTTCCGGCGACCTAGCGGACCTGAAGGTCAAGAGCCTGGACGTGGAGGCCTGGTCGCCGCGGCAGCAGAAGTATTTCGAGGTGGGCAGCTGCTCCAACCTGGGCGACGCCCAGGCCCGGCGGCTGGCCATCAGGATCAGGGGCGAAAAGGGCAACTATCTGGCCCACACGCTGAACAACACCGTGGTGGCGCCGCCTCGGATGCTCATAGCCTTCCTGGAAAACAACCTCAACGCCGACGGGACCGTCAGGATCCCCGCTCCCCTGCGGCCATATATGGGCGGCAAGGAGCAGATAGGCTAGGAGCCCACCTTCCACCCGCTGTAAACTCAAAAAAGGGGACCGCCCGCTGTGGCTGTCCCCTTTTTCGTCTTTCCTGCTTACCCTTTCCTAGCCCTGGAGCCCCAGACCGGGCCTTTGAGGGAGCTGGTGGCTCCCCGGGAAGTTCAGAAAGTTTCCAAAGATATAAAAACAAAAGTTCCTCCTTGACGCTAAAAATAAACCGTGTTATCATCGCCCCATACTCGAAACAGGGGTTCACAAAAGTTATTTTTATAAACGCAAGGAGGAAATCCCATGTTCAAGAAGACCATGGCCGCTGCCCTGGCGGCTACCGTTCTGGCCGCTTCGGCGGCTCTGGCCTACGACCCCGCCCAGACCAGCATTTTGGTGGGCACGTCCTGCACCTACCCGCCCTACGAGTTCGTGGACACCGAGGGCAAACCGGCGGGCTTCGACATCGACTTGATGAACGCCCTGGGCGAAAAGATGGGCAAGGAGATAGAGTGGTTCGACACGGGCCGTTTCGACGCCCTGCTGGCGGCCCTTTCGGCCGGCAAGGTGGATTGCGCCATCGCAGGCATCAG
>CAZNRB010000170.1:0-2660 GCA_964575405.1 uncultured Synergistaceae bacterium
ATTAAAAAGGATGCTTCGAAGCCGTTGCTGTTGCTCACCTTTCCTTGCCGCCGGTTTTGGGGAGGAAAAGAAAAAAGCCCCTTCCTCAGAGGAAGGGGGTGATCAGTTAATATACTGCGTCATAGTCCCGCCCGATAAAAGCCACCTTTTATGGAAGCCTCTGGCCGTGAAGTCAGGATCATGGCTGATGGCAATTACCGCCGCTTTCTGAGAAGCTAACCAATTTTCGAAAATCTGCCGGTGCTCCAGATCCAGGTCTCTGGTGGGTTCGTCTAGAAGCAGCAGCTCAAAGCCGGTAACGGCGATGGACGCGAGACCAACTAGACGGCGCTCCGACGAGGCTAGATCCAGTGGATGGCGTTGCTCCTGCCCTTCTAGGCCGAGGACCTTTAAAGTTTTCGAGATCCTATTCGGCCCTTTTGTCGCGGCCCTCGCCCAGATCCCTGGAGAACTGGGAGGCGGCGCCTACGCCGGTCAGGGACCCCACGGCCAGCATGAACACCGGCACCGGATAGGTGAGGCTCACGGCGCCGGGGCCTTCGGCGCCTACCACGCGGTCCACGAAGATTCGGTCCACGATGTTGTACAAAGCGTTGGCCACTAGGCCTAAAATAGCGGGAAGGGAGAACTGAAAGAGAAGACTGCCTACCGAGTCCTGGCCCATCCGAACAGTGCTTCCGGAGTGAGTCATGACGGTCAACCTCATTTCGAAAAATCGTCCCTTCAGGGGACGTCAAAACCGATTTTGTAGCTGCAAATGCGAAAAACTAAATAGCGAATAGAAAGATCTTTCGGGGAGCTCCGTCTATTCACGCAAGGTCTATACTGGATCTGGAACTGGCCATGGCGGACCTTCCGTGGTAATCTTTGGATAGTTATATAGATTCCGGCTTTATTTGAAGCGGCAAGGAGCGGTTCCGGCCGGTCCTTGGGCGGTCGAATCTGTTCTTTGAATAGGCTAGCGCAGAGCCTGTCAGAGTAGAGAGGATCAGCGAAGCCGGGAAAAAAGGCAGAAGGGATTTACAACAAAACATCAAGAGGAGCTAAGATATCTTGACCAGACCAGACCAGACCAGAGCAGAGCAGAGCAGAGCAGAGCAGGGAGTGGAGGAATGAGGCTCTTCTTGGCCTTCTCTCCTCTCCAGGTGCTGCTGTCCTACGCGCTGGCCGCTCAGGGACAGAAGGGCGCCGGAGATCTGCTGATTTTGGGCAGCGGATCGTCTCGCATCAAGGCGGTGGTAGAGGTATTATCAGAGGTCTTCCCCAAGGTGGCTTTTCGCGTTTGTCCCCTGGAGACCACCGAAAAGCAGAGCAACCTCCGAGGCCTCATGATAAAAAAGAGGAATTTGAAAAAGCTCCAGGAGACCGTGGAGGCCTTGCAGGAATCAATCGAGGACTTTTACTATTCGGCGGAGTGGAACGTTTACACCACCTGGCTGTCCCATCTCTTCAAGATGAAAAAGGCGCCGCCTAGGTTTCATCTGCTGGACGACGGCATAGGCGTCTATTCATCGCCCCAGTTGAGGACCAAAAGGCCCCTTGAAAAGGTCCTGGACCGTCTGATTTACGGGCCATGGCATAAAAACTGCGCCAAAGTGGGAACCCTCAACGAAGGGGCCCTGCTGGAGCTGCTTTTTCCTGAACTGCTGGCCTCCTTCTATCCCGGGAGCTTCTTGAGGAAAATCGATCCCCAGCCCCTGAAGGCCGCCCTGGACTTCAGCGCTTTGCCGGAATCCACGGCGGCCCAGCTTGAGGGCCTTGAGCCCGAGGTGTTGATCGCTCTGGACAGCCTGAACTTTCACCCCCTGCCGGCCTACGGCGCCGCGGTGCGGAGCCGCATCGATCGGGCCTTGAAAAGGGGCCAAAGGGTGGCCCTGAAGCTCCATCCCAGCGACGTGGGAGCGCCCGGCGCTTTGGAGCAGATCGACCCCACTGGCCAGGCAGCGGTGCTGCCGGCCTTTTTGCCCATCGAGATCTACTATCTGTACTTTCAGCGATCCCTGAAGGAAGTATTGGGCGGCCTCAGCTCGTCGCTGATGACCGCCCGGTGGCTCCTGCCCTCGGTGGCCGTGACGGTGCTCTGCGGACAAGAGGAATACGAAACCAACCCGGAGATGGCCGGAAGATGCCAAGTCTTCCAGGAATTGGCTGTGGCTATGAAGTTTTTCTAATAGGATCAGCGGATAGGATCAGCGGAGGAACTGGACTTTCAACTTCATGCCCATACCGGAGGCAAGGCGCTGAAGGGTCTTCAGAGAGGGATTACCGTTGCCTATTTCAAACCTTGAAATCCTATTTCAAGCCTTGAAATGCCGGCCTGGGCTATTCCTGTTTTCTCGGAGAGCTCCTTCTGGGCGAGTCCGGCCTCCTTTCTCGCGCCGGTCACCGACTGGATAATGGTGAACTCGGCCTCGAGGGCATCACATTCCCTTTTAAATTCGGGATCTTGAAGTTGTTGCTTGAGATAGTCGTTAAAATCAGTCGTGTTTCTCTCCTCCTGAAACCGGCTCTGTAGGAACTTGCTTTCTCTAATCTCCTCGGTAGGCGTTTTATTTGTCTTCTTGATGAAACCGTTGCTTAGGACGATCATCTGCCGGATAATCCAGGAAGCAAAGGGCGCCGGTTCCGCAAAACAGGAGGAACCGGCGCCCTTTTATCGC
>CAZNRB010000171.1:0-2648 GCA_964575405.1 uncultured Synergistaceae bacterium
GGAAGGCAAGTGTACCGCCAGGTACCGAGAGTTCGAATCTCTCCCTCTCCGCCATACTTGTCTCGCCAAGCCTCCCGGTTTTGCCGGGAGGCTTTTTTCGTTATTTATCCGAGAGCACGAAGGGCCGGAACGCCATAAAAAGCAGCCGCCGCCCCTTGGGGGGACGGCTGCTGAAGCCGGCGGGCCAGTTCTTTGGCTATTCTACCACGTTGTAGATGCCCTCCAGGGGGACCCTGGGGCTGGGGTGGCTGACGATATGGGCAAAGTCCGGATCGGTGCCCACCGTCAGGATGGCCACAGGAGTGTAGCCCTCGGGGATACTCAGAGCCGCCCGGGCCTGGGGCGCGCTGACGGCCTGGACACCGGTGGCGTAAATGTGGGCTCCCAACCCCATGGCCTGGGCGGCCAGGCTCATGTTCTGGATGGCCAGGGCGCAGTCGAAGAAGCCGTATTCGCTGCTCCGCACGTCGGGGCCGTGGGAGACGATGAAGGCCACCGCGCCGTCGCCTTCCTTGGCTATGGCACTTTTGAGCAGTTCCGAGTTCTTGACCACCGTGAAGTGCCAGGGCTGCTTGTTCAGGGCGCTGGGCGCTTTGGCCCCGGCCCTGAGGATCACTTCGATCTGTTGGTCCGTGATCTGGGGGCCCGAGAAGCCATCGTGGGTAGAACCGCTCTGCAATATCAGATCCAGGGCGGCCTGGTTGACCTCGGCGGCTGCAGGCAGGACGGTGGCCAGCACCAGGGCGGCGGCGGCAAGGGCCTTCAGCGGCTTTTTCATAGGGCAATTCCTCCTCAAATATGAAATATCAAAGTAGTTTAATTATACCCGACTCAAATAATCTGGTCAATTAGAGAGCAGACACTGAAAAGCCCTATTTTCCCTTTTGACCGGGCCCCTCATAGAGTACAATAGGCCAGACTGATCATTACGATCATTACCTAGGAGGGCGCTTTTGCCCTCCAGGATTAGGAGGAGGTCTGCCATGAATTACCAGAGGAAAGGGCGGTCTCGAAGGGCCTGGCCTAGATTCCTTTTCCTGGCGCTGTTGCTGCTGTGCTGTGGCGCGGCGCTGCGGCTCTTTTTTCACGGACTCCCGGCCCAGGAAGACACCCAAGAGATCAACCAGGCGGCCCCGTCGATAGGCCTTCAGGAGCTCCCAGCCAAGGCCCCTGCCCCGGCCTTCCAACCATTGGAAGAGATAACTGCCCGCCCGGCGGCTCCCGCCCTTCCGCCGGTGCCGGCAACCATAGCGGAGAGCGTCATAGAGGGGCCGTGGATTTTTATCGACAAGGGCAATTTCCGGCTCTATTTGGCCGACGGGCCCGCCGTGAGGGCCTCCTGGCCCATCGCCCTGGGCAAAAACAGCGGCGACAAGCAAGCCATCGGCGACATGCGGACCCCCGAGGGGACCTTTTCGATCTCCCAGATCCAGAACTCCCGAGCCTGGACCCACGATTTCGGCGACGGCAAGGGAGTCATCCAGGGCGCCTACGGCCCCTGGTTCCTCCGGATCCGCTGCGGCTGGCAGGGCATCGGCATCCACGGCACCCACGATCCCGACTCCATCGGCACCCTGGTGTCCGAGGGCTGCATCAGGATGATAAACAGCGATTTGGAGGAGTTGAAGCGACAGACCTTTGTGGGCATGCCGGTAATCATAGCCCCCTAGGGCCCTGACCGCCTGAAAATCCCAAAGGGGCAAAAAACGCCGATTAAGATATAAAAAAGGACTTGCCTTTTTGGCTCCGCTCTGCTATTATTCCCTTTGTCCTGAGAGGGGCCACGTCGCGGGGTGGAGCAGTCCGGTAGCTCGTCGGGCTCATAACCCGAAGGTCGTAGGTTCAAATCCTACCCCCGCAACCATTTGAGGCGGTATAGCTCAGTTGGCTAGAGCATGCGGTTCATACCCGCAGTGTCACTAGTTCGAATCTAGTTACCGCCACCATTGTGATCAAAGGGCTAGGCCGGGAGGCCCGGCTCGGAAAAAATAAAGCGGGTTTAGGGTGGATTCCTAAGCCCGCGATTTTTTATGTCCGCCTCCAGGGGAAAAGGGCCTCCGAGAGGGCCCAAAGGCAGGGACCCTAGAACTCCCAGACCACTGGCGCGGCAGTAAAGGAGCTGACCGACGCCTTGGCGCGGACGAAATAGAACACCGTCATCAGGTTGTCGTCGGCGTTGTACATGGCGCTCAGCAACGGATTTTGCTCCAGCATAGCCGCTCTGGCCTCCCGGCGCAGGTCCTCCTCTACCAGCCCTTCCAGCCGGATCCAGGAGCCTTCGCCGGCCATGGCGCTGATCTCCACCTTGCCGTTGGCCTTGAGCTGGCGATAGACCTCTTTCTGGTTGTTGGTCACCAGGTAAAGCTTGTCCTCGAAGGCGCAGACGGCTCCGAAGGGCCGGACCCTGGGCTGGTCCTTCTCGCAGGTGGCCAGGTAAAAGGTTCCGCAGGATTTCAGGTATTCCAAGGCTTTTTTCATCGCATAGACTCCTCTCAAAACAGATTTTGTTCCCGTTTTTCACTTCCCTTCCTTCACTATAGTTTTTCCCGGCTCCTGGCGCAAGGCCTTTCATCGCCAAGAGATCCCCAAAAAGAGCCCTTAAAGGGACTTTCATTTCTTGACTTTTCTCCCTCTATCTGTCATGCTAA
>CAZNRB010000172.1:0-2583 GCA_964575405.1 uncultured Synergistaceae bacterium
TGGAGTTCAAGGACGAGCTTGACGCCCTGGGCGTGCGGGTCGACGACATCGACGGCCGCCTGGCCGGCCTGGAGGAGAACCTGGGCGGCTGGAAGTTCTGGGGAGAACTGCGCTTCGACGCCAACTGGCGTGACGACAGCTCCGACAGCAACTTCTCGGCCAACCGCGTCCGTCTGTGGATCAGCAAGGACATCGACGATAACATCTCCTTCCGGACCCGTCTCCGTAACAGCGGCAACGAGCCCACGGGCCAGGACATCGAGTTCAACCAGTTCTACATGGACGTGAAGGACCTCGTCGGCGGCTGGGGCCTCCGGGTGGGCCGCTGGGCCATGGACTGGGAAGGCGATGACGACCTCTACGTTGACAACGACGCCATCATGACCGACACCACCCAGAGCGGTTTCCTGGTCAGGAAGAACTTCGGCATGGCTTCCGTCCAGGCCTTCGCCACCGACGGCGCCCTCACCAACGACAGGGACACTAACGGCTATGCCAAGACCCAGGCCACTCAGTTCGGTCTTCGCGCCCGCTTCGACTTCAACGAGAAGTTCTGGCTGTCGCTGAACGGCATCTGGAAGGACTTCAGCGATACTTCTTCTCACAACAACGGCATTGAAGCCAACAACACCTACTGGGCCGCTTTGGGCTTCAAGTTCACTCCAGCCGTAGAGCTGAAGGGCGTCTATTTCACCCAGGACAACACCATAACCAACAACGCCTTTGACGACAGCCCCAGCGCTTGGAAGGTCATGGTGGACATGGATCAGGAAGCCCTGAAGTTCACCAGCCTGTGGGTGGAGTACGCCCAGTTCGAAGAGGGCTTTGTGTCCGGCACCGGTGCCTGTATGTATGACGCCTACGACGACAACAACAACGACGATTACGTCTTGATCCCCGTCTACAGCGGCGGCCGGTTCGGCAACGACGTGGACGTGTTCTTCGCCAAGCTGGAACAGCGCTGGACCGAGAAGTGGGCCACCTATGAGCGGTTCGTCTACGTCATGGACGGCGTTCAGAACGCCAGCGGCGTGGGTACTGACGACGTGGTCAACTGGACCTTCGGCGTCAAGTGGTTCTACCATCCCAGCCTGACCTTCGATCTGTCCTACGACGATGTGGACTACGGCGACGGCGAATACAGGGGCCGCGACAGCGACCACGTGATCCGTTTCCGCACCCACCTGCGGTTCTAATCGAGCCCGATCGCTCAAAAAGCCTCCCCTCCGGGGGAGGTTTTTTTGTGGGGCGGGGGGCGGCTGTGCTATCATAGCGGAGGGAGAAGTGCTCCAATGGGGCGTACCATGAGTTCAAGGGAAATTATTGTGGTCCTCAAGAAATTGGCTGGCGTTTGATCGGGACCCAAGGGAACCATTTTCACTTCGAACACCCCGCACAAAAAGGCAAGGTCACGATCCCCCATCCAGTGAAAACTACCGCTGGTGAAAACCATCGCCGGCAAGCTGCTGAAATCCATTGAAAAACAGGCGGGCCACATGAAACAAGATCGCCATGTGCCCCGGCGGAGCTCCACTATGACGTGGCGGGCCAGGTAGGCGTCACCTTTCCCGACCTGCCGGGATGTATCACCGTGGGAGACGGCGAGGCCGCCGGAGTCAGCTACAGCAGCCTGCTTCAACCGGCGTTGGCAGAAGCCCTTGAGATGGCACCTCCTAAGAGCTAGGCTCCCTGAGACCGCCGCTCCTGGAGGCCCAAAACCGCGAATAGGCAGTACAGGAGCGAGACCATGAAAAAAAGGGTGCTTTTGGCCTTCGGAACCCGTCCCGAGGCCATAAAAATGGCTCCGGTCTTCCAGGCCCTCCAGGCCAGAGGAGCCCTGGAGCCGGTGGTGCTGCTGACGGGACAACACAGGACCCAGCTGGACCAGGCCCTGGAGATCTTCCAGATCCCCGTGGCCGCCGATTTGGACGTGATGACCCAGCGCCAGAGCCTGCCTGAGCTGGCCGCCCGGATACTGCCAAGGGCTGCCCAGGCCTTTCGGGAACTGGCGCCCCATTATGTGCTGGTCCACGGCGACACGCTGACGTCCTTCGCCGCCGCCTGGGCTGCCTTTTTGGAGCGCATCCCCGTGGGACACGTGGAGGCGGGGCTCCGCAGCGGCTCCCTGGCAGAACCCTTTCCCGAGGAGGCCAACCGGATACTGACCGACGCCCTGTCGGACCTCTACTTTGCCCCCACCGAGGGAGCCAAGGCCAACCTGCTGCGGGAAGGAGTCCCGGCCCAGCGGATCCTGGTGACCGGCCAGACGGCGGTGGACGCGGTAATCTTCGCCGCCAAGCGGGGCCAGCTGCCTCCCGGCCTGGCAATCCAGGACCCCATGGCCATGGTGACCCTCCACCGCCGGGAGAACTGGCCCGCCATGGCCGCCCTGGGGCGGGCCCTAAGGAGGGCTGCCGGGGCCTACAGTCATTGGACCTTCGTCTTGCCGTTGCATCTCAACCCCCTGGTCAGAGAGGCCCTGGTGCCGGAGCTGGAGGGCGCAGCCAATATAAAGCTGCTGGAGCCCCTGGAATACGGCCAGATGGCGGCGCTGCTGGCCCGGTGCCGGCTCATCGTCACCGA
>CAZNRB010000173.1:0-2579 GCA_964575405.1 uncultured Synergistaceae bacterium
TCGAGGCCCTAGTGGATATGGACGATAAAGGCCAGTTCCATCCCTGGCTGGCCGAGAGCTGGGAACAGCCCGATCCCAAGACCTACGTGTTCCACCTGCGCCAGGGCGTGAAGTTCCACAACGGCGAGGAGCTCACCTCCGACGACGTGCTCTTCAGCATGGAGCGGGCCGCCTCTCCGGCCGGCGCCGCCGTGAGGGCCTACTCCGACCTGCTGGACCTTTCGGGCTGCGAGGCCCCGGACCGCTACACCGTTGTACTGCGCACAAAAGAGCCCTCGGGTCCCTTTATGTCGGTCTTGACCAACCAATTCGGCTATATACTGAACCGCAAGGCCGTGGAAGAGGCCCAGGGCGACATATCGCGGTCCGCAGTGGGTACCGGCCCCTACGTCTTCGATCAGTGGATCAGGGGCGATCGGATCATCCTTCAGCGCAACGAGGATTACTACGGCGAAAAGCCCTACTTCAAGACTCTGGTGCTGCGGGCCATCCCCGAGGACACGACCCGCATGATCGAGCTGGAGACGGGCAACGTGGACTTCTGCTACAGCGTCCAGCCCAGCCAGGTCCAGCGGATGAGGGAAGAGGGCCGGGTCACGGTCTTCAGCGCCCCCGGCACGAGCCTCAACCACATGGGCTTTAACTGCGAAGTGGAGCCCTTCAACAATCCTCTGGTCCGCCAGGCCATCGATTATGCCATCGACAAAGACGGGATTCTGGCCGCTGTGTTCTACGACATGGGACAGATCCCAGCCGGCCCCTGGCCCAGCTCCCTGAAGTACACTCCTGAGGGCGCCGAGCCACGGCCCTATGATCCCGACAAGGCCAAGGAACTTCTGAAGGAAGCGGGCTATCCCAAGGGCTTTAAGATGTCCATCTACACCAACGACCGCAAGGAGCGGATCGACATCGCCACCATCATCCAGGCCCAGCTGATCGAGGTGGGCATCGAAGCCGAGATCCAGACCCTGGAATGGGGCACCTTTCTGGACGTGATCAAGCGGGGCGAGTTCCAAAGCTTCGTCATGGGCTGGACCGGCAGCAGCATGAAGGACCCCTACTTTTATGTCAACCGCACTCTTCACTCCAGTGGCATCGAGTCCACTAATAACGCCCGGCTGAACGATCCCGAGGTGGACCGCCTCCTGACGGCTTCGGCCTCGGTTATGGACGGTCCCGAGCGGGAGGCTCTCTACAAAGAGCTCTGGGAAAAGGTGGTCTACGAAACGCCCTGGAGCTGGCTCACGGTGCCCGACCTGATCTACGCCAAGAACTCCGAGCTGAAGGGCACCGAGAACTTTGAAGTGGTCCGCAACTACCGCTACAGCGAGTTCTACTACGAGGACTGATCTTTCTCCAAAAAAGCAACGCTCCTAGGAGGAGGCGGCTGACAGCCGCCTCCTCCTGCTTTTTGGGGCTCCTTTCTCCGTTGATCCGAGACAAAGGGAAGCCAGTGCTAGAGAGCCTCGGGGCTTCCGAGACTCTGGCCGAGCTTATAGTTTTTGCATTAATAATATGGTAAAGTAAGATAGTAGCGAAGGGCCTCGACCTTGGCCCTATTCTGGTATAATCCACTGAACTTCCCGGAACCGCCATCGCTGCAGGGCTCCGGGAGTAGTCGCGAGAGGAGGCGTCGGCTGCCCCGGCCGCTCCCTTCTCTCCCTTGCTGGGGCGTCGCTAGGCGTCCCGATCCCTTTAGGAGGTGTTCGTCGTGAGATTTCGCTCTGTTCTCCCCCTGCTGGCAGCCCTAACAGTCTGGGCCACTCCGGCCCTGGCCAAGGACGTATTGGTGGTTGGCAACACCGCCGACGCCAAGACCCTGGATCCCCATGCCCTTACCGACCTCTACTCCAGTTACGTCTGCGTTCAGGTCTTCGAGACCCTGGTGGAGATGGACGAGTATGGCCAGTTCCATCCCCGGCTGGCCGAGAGCTGGGAGCAGCCCGATCCCAAGACCTACGTGTTCCACCTGCGCCAGGGCGTGAAGTTCCACAACGGCGAGGAGCTCACCTCCGACGACGTGCTGTTCAGCATGAACCGGACCACCACGCCGGCGGGAGCCGCCGTAAAGGCCTACGCCGATCTGCTGGATCTGCCGGGCTGCGAGGCCCCCGACCGCTACACCGTGATACTGCGCACCAAAGAGCCCTCGGCGCCCTTTTTGGCTACCCTCACCGGCCAATTCGGCTACGTCCTGAACCGCAAGGCCGTGGAGGAGGCCCAGAACGATATCTCTCGCTCGGCCATCGGCACCGGGCCCTATACCTTCGACCAGTGGATCCGAGGCGACCGGGTGATCCTCCAGCGCAACGAGGACTACTACGGCGAAAAGCCCTACTTCAAGACCCTGCACCTCCGGGCCATCCCCGAGGATACCACCAGGATGATCGAGCTGGAGACTGGCAACGTGGATTTCTGTCACAGTGTCCAGGCTAGCCAGGTCCAGCGCATAAGGGAAGAAGGCCGGGTCACGGTGTTCACCGCTCCCGGCACCAGCATAAACCACATGGGCTTTAACTGCGAGGTGGAGCCCTTCAACAATCCTCTGGTCCGCCAGGCCATCGACTACGCCATCGACA
>CAZNRB010000174.1:0-2565 GCA_964575405.1 uncultured Synergistaceae bacterium
TGGCGACGTGGACGCGGAGTGGTTCTACAAGGCGGGATTCAGGTTCACCATGTAGCCGGTTATAGGACAGTTGAAATAGCAAGCGCCTCCCTGGGCCGTCTTGGCCCAGGGAGGCGCTTTTCGCTCGCTCCGTCTAAAGTAGCTTTTGGAGCGGGGAGATCAGTTTTTCTTGAGGGACCTCAGGCCTTCGATGACCATCATCACCGCCAGGACCATCAACAGGGCCGACACTGCGGCCAGGAGATAATTGGAATAGGTCCCCGAGAGGGCCGATTTGATCTCGATGGCCAGGGCCATAATTGTGGTGACCAGCATGAACCAAAAGGGCGCCATCAGGAAGGTTGCCTTCTTTTTCAGGCCCTTGATGACCCAGAGCCCCAGGCCCAGCAGAGTCAGCGCCGCTATGAGCTGGTTGGCGGCGCCGAAGACGGGCCAGACGGTCTGCCAGGCCGATATGGTAGTCCCGTCGGGTCGGACCGTTTTGGCGTAGATCAGGGCGACGGCGGCACATACGCCGATCAACGTGGCCGTGTACTTGCCTATTTTCATGTTTGAAAATTCCTGAATCTGGTAGCGGGTCAGGCGGGTCGCTGTGTCCAGGGAGGTCAACAGGAAGCCGTTGACCGCCAGGGCGCCCAAGCGGGTGCCGAACTGGGGATCCATGCCCAGCAGCGACGCAAATTTGCCAAAGCCCTGGGCAAAGGTAATCACGGGATCCTGGGAGGCTCCGGCCATACCCACCACCATGAGAGTGCCTATGGAGATGACGGCCACAAGGCCCTCCAAAAGCATGGATCCGTAGCCTACCAACAGGGCGTCGCTCTCCTTGCGGAGCTGCTTTGACGTGGTTCCGGAGCCGATGAGGGCGTGGAAGCCCGATATAGCGCCGCAGGCCACCACCACGAACATCATGGGCCAGAAGGACTGCTTGGTCATGGAAAACGCGAAAATACCGGGCTTGACGGCGGGGATTTCCCCTGCGTTCAGGCCGCCGCCGAAGAGCATCCCCAGGGCGCCGACGATCACGGCGAAATAGAGGAAATAGGAGGCCAGGTAGTCCCGGGGCTGCAACATGAGCCACACAGGAAGCACCGAGGCCGAGATGATGTAGATGGCCAGGATGAAATTCCAGGTGTTAAAGGACAGGGAGAAGGTCTCCATGACCCAGGCGCTCTCGCCGCCCTTGAGGCAGGCCAGGGCGATGCAGGCCAGCATGACCGACGTGACCAGCCACAGGGGAAGGTGCCAGCGGTAGATCATCAATCCCGACAGCAGGGCCAGGAGGATGTAAAGACAGGCCACGAAGGCCACCACTGGATCGGCCACGAAGGTATTTACCGTCAGGACCTGAAAAACGGCTACCACCAGGATCATGGCCAGGATGGTGAAGCAGAGAAAAAGGGTCTTTCCGCTATGACCTATCCAGCGCTCTATCACCTCTCCCACCGACTTGCCGTCGTGGCGCATAGAAGCCACTAGGGCGCCCAAATCGTGGGTGCCCCCCAGGAAGGTGGAACCGATAATGCACCAGCACAGCGTGGGAAGCCAGCCGAAGATCCCCGCCGCCGTGATGGGCCCCACTATGGGACCGGCTCCGGCGATGGACGCGAAATGATGGCCCAAGAGCACTGCCGGGTGGGCCGGGCAGTAGTCCACACCGTCCTCCAGTCTCACCGCCGGCGTAACGTTGTCGTCGGAAATGCCGTAGGCCTTGGCCATAAAAGCGCCGTAGGTCCTATAGCCAACCAGCAGAAAAGCCCCGCTTATAAGGAACATCGACAGAAATAACATCGGCAACACACCTCCTGTGAACTGAAAGCCTTTGGGGCCACTGCCCCGATCTCTCTTGGAGCCATTCCCAGAGGCTTTGACTCTTTAGCGCGAATTTATTTAAGACAGGCCTGCCGAATTTTTCCAGGCCCGGTCGATCAAGGGCGTCAAGTCCTTGATGGTCCGGCAGCCTTTGCCGCCGGGCCTGTAGCGGTAAAATTCGGCAAAGCCCTTGAAACCCATCCAAAAAGCCTTCTTCCGCCACTCGAAGGAGCCCTGGGGATCGATCAACACATAGCGCTGGACCATCAGATCCCTCTCGGGCCGGGCTTCGGCCATGAGCTGGGCCATGGCGTCGCCGCTGCCGGCCAGGACGATATAGTCGTCGGCGTAATAGCGGGCCACTTCCCCCAACAGTCCGGCCTTTATGAAAGAGGCCCGTCGAAAGAGGCCATGAAGGCCCCCTCTTGACCAGGCCTCGAAACGCCATTGACTCCAAAGCTCGTCCCGCAGAACCATCGGTAGATCGATCATTTTGCCATCCCTTGCGCCCGGGCCAGGGGCTGCGCTGCCCTGCTCCAGGAGTTGCGGAAAAATTCCATAATTTCTCTTAAAATTATATATGACCTCCCGACGCGTTTAGGGCGCATAATACCACAAAGGAGCGGCAATAAAAAGGGGCTTGCAAATTGGAAAGGAAGCTTTTATAATGCCCTATGCTTGTGGGTGATTAGCTCAGTGGAAGAGCGCTTCCTTCACACGGAAGAGGTCACAGGTTCGAACCCTGTATCACCC
>CAZNRB010000175.1:0-2508 GCA_964575405.1 uncultured Synergistaceae bacterium
GGCTTTACTACTACGACAAGTCCCAGCCCGACACCTACCGGGAGCTGACGGACCTATATCCCTGGCTGAAGGAGGACTACCTGGCTCCCATGGAGCCCATCTCCTACAGCAGCCGCGACGGACTGACTATCCACGGCTATTTGACGCTGCCCCTGGGCGTGGAGCCCAAAAACCTTCCCACGGTGGTGGTGGTCCACGGCGGACCTGAGGCCCGGGACTACTGGGGCTACGACTCCGAGGTCCAGTTCCTGGCCAACCGGGGCCTGGCGGTGCTGCAGGTCAACTACCGGGTCTCCACTGGTTACGGAAAGGCCTTCTGGGAGGCCGGGTTCCGCCAGTGGGGGCTGAAGCAGCAGGACGACATCACCGACGGCGTGCAGTGGCTCATCGACCAGGGCATCGCCGATCCCGACCGGATCGCCATCTACGGCGGCTCCTACGGCGGCTACGCCACCTTGATGGGCCTAATCAAGACGCCGGAGCTCTACGCTGCCGGAATCGACTACGTGGGCGTCAGCAACCTCTTCGCCCTCTTCGACTCCATCCCGCCCTATTGGGAGCCCCTGAGGGAGACCATGTACGAGACCATAGGGCACCCCGAGAGGGACGCCCAGCAGTTCCGGGACACTTCGCCGGTGTACCACGCCGAAAAGATCCAGGCGCCGCTGCTGATAGCCCAGGGCGCCAACGATCCCCGGGTGGTCAAGGCCCAGTCCGACGAGATGGTCCAGGCCATGAGGGACCGGGGCGTGGAGGTGGAATATCTGGTCAAGGACAACGAGGGTCACGGCTTTTCCAACGAGGAAAACCGCTTTGACTTTTACAGGGCCATGGAAGCCTTTCTGATCCGCCATCTGGATCTCGGAGAGGAATAGAAAGAATAAATAAATAAATAGATAAATAGAAAGAATAATTGAGGCCAGTCACAGCGAAACACAACTATCCCCGCCGGTTCAATTGAAACCGGCGGGGATAGTTGTTGTGCTATGGCCGCAGAACTCGGCTATGGTCCTGTCTTTGTAGGATAAGGCTCTTGCGCCCTAGCGTTATCAGGAGTCTTTGACAATAGAGACATTGCAGTGTGCGGCTACTTAGCAATTATATAATTTAAGGGAACCATCCCGGGGCCTGGACAAGGAGCGGCTCAGGAGAAGGCGAAAGGAGCTTCTGAGCATGGAATATACGGCCTGCTGCAGGAAAATGAATCTGGCTGCATGGGACAATTGCTTGACTGGCCTGAAGTCATCACCGAAGGCGCTGCGCTGGAAGAGCGCCGCAAAATGTTGAGCGATACCGCCATGGAAATGGCCGCGGGCTACGGGGAAGAAGGGCGTCAAATTCCTACGGGCGCTCCCGTGGCGCTGTTTGAGCGAATCCCCTCCATATCTGTCAATCGCCGGGATTTGATCAAGCACCTTTAAGCCCATGGCTATGGGCTGGCGGCAAAGGGGGAAACCACAGCATCTATTCAAAGGGCGGCAAAATAGTGCCGGTTAAGAGACACAGGACGATAGACAACGTGACGGCAAACGCTATTTGCCATTACGCCGGAATACCGGCCATATTTTAACATTCCTCTAGGTGGGCACCACAGATCGCACACTAAGCGTCAGGGCTTGAAATCCACCGCAGGCGTAGTCGCCCTCCCAACGCCCCCTCTTGCAATAAAAAAAGACAAAATCCCCTGGGCCGGAGATTTTATCTTTGCTTTGCCTCTGGTCAGTGCCAGGGACTTGAATTTTACTCTTCGGTTTTCACGCCGGCCCTCGCCATTGCGGCTGGATCTTCTAGATCGTTCAGCTGGTAAAGGAGCTCCACGCCGGCCCTGCTCGTTGACGCCCATGATCGCCATAACCGCCACGCTGACGGTTTTGCCGTCGACTCGCGCTTTTTCGTACAGGCCCCCCCCCACAGCGCAGGGCAGCTACTATCTGCCAGAGAGCGGCTGCGGAAGGCTTCCACCTGCTCATTCAGTCCCTGGGCCATTTCGCTGGCCATGCCTCTGGAAAGACTCTCGATGGCCAGCTTCTCCATCCTGCGGGTGGAAACGCCCTGGACAATGACCTCCTGGACTACCTGCACCAGCGCTGCTTCGCTGCGCCGGCGGGCGGTTACGAAGAAGAGGATGCAGCCCCATGCAGCACCTTGGGCACCATCAGGTACATGTTACCCATAGGGGTGTCCAGCCGCCGGGGCCGGTACCCGCAGCGATAGCCCTTTCGGGCCCCTGAGCGCCCGCTTTTTCCCGCCCCCGGTTGCTGGGCTGCTTCTGCTTCCATGAGGTTGCTGCACAGCCACTCCAGCATGGCCGGCATGAGGTCGGGTTGGCGCCGGCACTCCTCCAGCAATTGGGCCGGGTTTCTGGTATCCTCTGCCTGAGTCATCAAGGTTCTTCCTTACTGTGTAGATGTCTATCACGTCCACTCTACCGGAACCTTGATGACTCTCCCGTTATTTATTGCATATGTTAATTATACGTAGGCAGTCGAAGGAGCTCCAACACATATT
>CAZNRB010000176.1:0-2490 GCA_964575405.1 uncultured Synergistaceae bacterium
CCGCCCAGGTTCTCCTCCAGTCCGGCCAGGCGGTTGTCCATGTCGTCGACCCGCACGCCCAGGGCATCCAACTCGTCCTTGAACTCCACCATCAGCCGCTTGAGCACTTCAATGTCGGCGTTGTCCACGCCGCCCTCTTCCGCCACGGCCATAGCCCGGGCCACCATGGAAGCCATTTCGTAGCGGGTAATGGGCTGATTGCCCTTAAAGGTGCCGTCGGGATAACCAGAGATCACGCCCCGGGCCGCCAGCTGCTCCACGGCGTCGTAGGCCCAGCTGCCTTCCGGCACGTCGCTGAAGGGGTTCGCCGCAAAGGCGGGGGCGCTGATGGCCACCAAAGCGGTGGCGGCAAACACAGCCAGCATCTTCTTCATAGACATAACTACATCTCTCCTTCAACAATCCGTAAAAACGGAACATGAGACTACCCGTCTCGGGGGCCCATCGTTCCCACTGCCTCATCTAGCGCCGCGGCGCTCTTCGGTCCAGCAGTTCCGATTAAGGCTACCTACTATATAGTTAGGATTTTCTAACTAACAGTGGCTCCCTTATACCACATCGCTCTTCTTGGCGCAAGAGTAGCCTCCATAACGTAGGCTATTTTGCTCTAAAAAGAGCCCTTTCCGCCTCCGTTAAGTTATGGATTTGGAAGGGCTCGAGGCCAGGGGAGAGCCGCGAAAAAGCGGAGCCTCCCGGTGGGGAAGCTCCGCTGTGATCGAACGGGAAAGGTCAAAGGGACTTGACGAAACTGGCGATCCGCTCCACTCCCAGGGCGATGTCCTCCTCGGAGGTGGCGAAGGAAATCCGGATGAAGTTCTGGGCGTCGTCGGCGAAGGCCACGCCGGCCACAGTGGCCACAAAGTGCTCCTCCAGCAGCCGCTGGGAGAACTGGACGCCGTCCAGGCCCGTGGCGCTCACGTCGATCCAGAGGTAAAAGGCGCCCCGTGGGGGCAGGAAGGAGAGGGGCTCCACCTTTTGGAGGCCCGAGACGATCAGCTCCCGCTTGCGCCTGAAGGCGTCCACCATGGCGTCCACATCGGCCAGGCACTGGGGCGTCAGCATGGCCGAGGCCACGCCAAGCTGGGTGAAGGTGGGCAGGCAGCTCACGTTGTACTGGTGGACCATCACCATAGGCGCCATGAGCTCCGGCGCCGTGGCGATGTAGCCCATGCGCCAGCCCGTCATGGCGTAGGTCTTGGAGAAGCCGTTGACCACCAGGGTGCGCTCCTTCATGCCTTCAAAGGAGGCGATGGAGCGGCACCGCACGCCGTCGTAGACTATCTGGTCGTAGATCTCGTCGGAAAAGACCAGCAGGTCCTTCTCCCGGGCGATCTGGGCGATCTGCTCCAGCACCGAACTGTCCCAGACGGCGCCGGTGGGGTTGCAGGGGTTGTTGATCATCACCATCTTGGTCCTGCTGGTGACCTTGCTCAGCAGCTCCTGAGGGTCCGGCTGGTATTTGTTCTCGGGCCGGGCTGGCACGAAGACCGGGACACCTTCGGCCATGACCACTAAGTTGCGGTAGCTCATGAAGGCCGGCGTCACGATGATCACCTCGTCGCCGGGGTCCACGAAGGACCACACCGCCACGCTGATGGCCTCCTCGCCGCCGACGGTGACCAGCAGCTCCCCTTCGGGGTCGTAGTGGAGGCCCGCTGTGGCCTTGAGCTTTTCGGCGATGGCCCGGCGAAGCTGGATCACGCCCCGGTTGGCGCAGTAGTGGGTCTGGTGGGCCTTCAGGGCCTCCAGGGTCCCGTCGGTGATGGCCTGGGGTGTGTTGAAGTCGGGCTCTCCGATCTGGAAAAAGACCATCCTGTGACCCTGGGCCTCCAGTTCTTGGGCCCGTTCAAAGGCCTTTCGCACCGGCGAGGGCTTCACCGCCGCCAGGCGCTGAGCGGCGTAATCGGCTCGTTTCATCGCAATCGGCTCCTTCTTTAAATGTAGGCTTTATGTATGCTTTCGTGGATAGGGTGGGAAAAGCCCAGAGACCCACTGAAGGATCTTCTCTAAAGCAAGCAAAATTAGTTTATTATATCACAGTACTGCCATCGAGAACCGCAGGGGCGCTCTGGACGGGATTCTGGCCGGAGGGCGGCAGAAAATGGAAAAATTTTTTTGACCGGAAAAACAGACCGCCCTAGATGCCGGGTTTCGAAAATTCAAAGGCGCCAGGGGCTAAATCGAGTTGCTATTTCCTTTCCATTCGGGTAAGATAAACCTATTAGGTGAAAATTGTTCGGCCGGCCCTGGTGAACTTGGAGCCGGACCGCCCCCCGGGAAATGGCCTTGCCGCGGGTATGTCGCCGTCAGGGCGTATCCACATACAATCCCAATTATGAGGAGGTTTTTGCATGCATCGCAGTACGAAAGTTTTGGTTGCTGTTTTGGCCCTGTCCCTTTTTGCGGGCGCTGCCTTGGCTGAGCCCAAGATCGGCATCCTGACCGGCACCGTCTCCCAGGGCGAGGAGGAATACCGCGCCGCCGAAGAGC
>CAZNRB010000177.1:0-2460 GCA_964575405.1 uncultured Synergistaceae bacterium
TTTATGACTGGCCCAGCAGGGCCCGCAGGCAGTTGGCTGCCTCCAAGTCCTTGGCGCCCATGCCGTAGCCGATCTGGGAGACCGTCATGACCGGCATGGGGCCGAAGGCTGAGACGAAATGCTTCAGCAGCGCCGCTCCCGTGGGGGTGCAGAGCTCTCCAGGCACCGGTCCGCTGCAGATAGGCAAGCCCCGGAGGATCCAGGCCGTAGCAGGAGCTGGGACAGGGAGAATTCCGTGGGCGCAGCGGACCTGACCGCTGCCGACGCTGACCGGCGATGCCAAAATCCGCTCCGGCGCCAACTCGTGGAAGAGCATCGCCGCCGCCGTCACGTCGGCCACAGCGTCCAGGGTGCCCACCTCGTGGAAGTGGATCTCCTCCACCGGCCGGCCGTGGACCTGGCTTTCGGCCTCGGCGATGAGGCCAAAGACTGCCAGGGCGTTCTCCCGGACAGGCTCGGCCAGGTCCAACCCCGCCAAAAGCTCCCCGATCTGGGCCAGGGTGCTGTGGCCGTGGTGGTGCCTCTGGTCGTGGTCGTGGTTATGACCCTGTCCGTGCCGGTGGCCATGGCCATGGCAGTGACAATGACCGTGGCCGTGATCGAGGCCCTCATCGTGGCCCTCGTGGTGGCAGTGGCTGTGGCTGTGTTCCTGTTCTTGCCGGCGCTGCCCCTGATCATGGCCCCCTTCCTGGGCTGGCGGTCCCTCCGGGGCCATGTCGTGGCTGTGCTCCTCCTGGCCGCCGACGGTCACTCTGACCCGGGTGCCTAAAATGCCGCAGCGAATTGCCGGTTCGGCCCGAAGCTCCACCCCCGGCAGGTCCA
The DNA here is from genome assembly GCA_964575405.1 of uncultured Synergistaceae bacterium. GTDB lineage: Bacteria > Synergistota > Synergistia > Synergistales > Dethiosulfovibrionaceae > CAZCKP01. Next base: position 823 of record CAZNRB010000177.1, read on the forward strand.
GCGCCTGGAAGCGCCGCAAAAAGCCCTCCCGGTCGGGGTGGAGCTCCAGCAGCGCCGCTGTCACCATGTCGCCAGCCGCGCCCATGGTGCAATCGAGATATAGCGTCTTCATCGGTTATTTCACTCCTATGTGGTTGATCATGCTGGCCAGGTAGCCCGCGCCGAAGCCATTATCGATGTTGACCACGCTGACGCCGCTGGCGCAGGAGTTGAGCATCGACAGCAGCGCCGCTACGCCGCCGAAGCTGGCGCCGTAGCCCACGCTGGTGGGCACGGCTATGACTGGGCAGTCGGCCATGCCGCCGATGACGCTGGCCAGGGCTCCCTCCATTCCGGCGATGGCCACGATAGCCCGGGCCTCCATGATCTCCTGGGTGTGGGCCAACAGCCGGTGGAGCCCTGCCACGCCAACGTCGTAAAGCCGTATCACCCGATTTCCCAGTGCCTGGGCCGTCAGGGCCGCCTCCTCGGCCACTGGGATGTCGCTGGTGCCGCCGGTGGCGATCACTATCGTGCCAGCGCCGTCGGGCTCCGGCAGCTCTCCCACGATGCCGGTATGGGAGATCTCGTGGTATTCCAAGGGCAGCCGCTCCGCTACGAACTGGGCCGCCGCCTCGGTCATTCGGGTGATCAGCACGGTTTTCTGGCCCCGTTCCCGCAGCGACGAGGCGATTTGGACGATCTGTTCCGGCCTCTTCCCGGCGCCGTAGATCACCTCGGCCGCCCCCTGGCGCAGCGAGCGATGGTGGTCCACCTTGGCGAAGCCCAGATCCTGAAAGGGCGCTTCCCGCAGCTTCAGCAGGGCCTGGTCCACCTGGATTTTCCCAGCTGCCAGCTGCTCCAACAGAGAACGCAGCTCTCCCTTTTCCACGGTTACCGTCCTTCCAGGTCCAACAGGACCACGTCGAAGAGGCCCCGAAGCCTAGCCAAAATCTCGCCCCTTCGGGCTGCCGCCTTTTCCATTTGGCCCTGGGGCATCTGAAGCCGCGCGGCGCCGTGGAAGAGCCTCACCCGAAAATCGGTAAACCCCAGGTCGAAGAGGGCTCCCTCGGCCTTTTCCACCCTTCGGAGGGTAGCAGCGTCCAGCGCCGTGCCGGTGGGGACCCTGGTGGCCAGGCAGGCGTAGGCCGGTTTGTCCCAGGTAAAGAGGCCCCACTCCCGGGAGAGCTGGCGGATTCGGTCCTTGGTGAGGCCGCACTCCCGCAGGGGCGAGCGGACCTGAAGCTCTTCCAGGGCCTTCATCCCCGGCCGGTCCGCAGCGTCGTCGGAGGCGTTGGTGCCGTCGAGGAGCAGCGAAAAGCCGTCGCCGGCAGCCCGAGCTAGGATCATGGCGAAGAGGTCCCGCTTGCAGTGATAGCACCGGTCGGGGCCGTTGGCGGCTACAGCGGAATTTTCCAGGATGTCCCGCTCCAACACCGTCAGCTCCACCCCGGCCTGAAGGGCCAGCCGCCGGGCGTCGTCCAGCTCGAACTGGGGCTGAAAGGGGGACCTGACGAAGTAGGGCCTGATCTCCGCCCCGGCCCGGAGACCGGCGAAGAGCAAAAAGCTAGAGTCCACGCCGCCGGAAAAGGCCAAGGCCGCCCGAGGGTGGCTCTGAAAAAAGTCCTGTAGTTCCACGGCTAGTCATTCCTTTCTTGG
>CAZNRB010000178.1:0-2458 GCA_964575405.1 uncultured Synergistaceae bacterium
TCAACGGATCGGTATAGCCTCGGTCGCCCCAGAAGATGATCCCGCGGTACTAGGTCATCCATGGGGAAGAACATGGCCCCCCTCTTTTCTGCTGCGGCGGTTCCGAAAAAAGACAAGCGCCTTCTCCGGGTATAATGCCGAAGAAGGCGCTTTTTCGTGGCTGAAGCAGTGAGGACAAGAGGATTGCGCTGTTGAGCTGCTTTATCGACTTTGCGCGGGGCTAAAACTGGGGCGGGAATCGGGCCGTAAAGGCCGTGGCTTCCTCGTAAGCCGCAGCGAATTGGAGCAAAGGGAACTCCTGGTAGGGCGGGGCGATCAGCTGGAGCCCTATGGGCAGATGACGAGGCCCGCCGAATCCCGCCGGAACGGCGCAGACGGCGTTGCATCCCATAGTCCAGGGCGTGACGATCTCCATCCAGTTGTGATAGGTCGTCATGGGGCGGCCTTGGATCTCCTGGGGCCAGTGGAGATTCTTGTCGAAGGGGAAGCAGGCTGCCGTGGGGGCTGCAATAAAGTGGTAGTCCTGGAAGACTCCGATCATGGCCTGATAGAACTGGCTTCTCTTCACAAAGGCTCGTTGGACCTGGTGGGCCGTCAAGTTCACCGATCCCTGGTATTCCCAGCGGCTCTCGGGCTTCAACAGCCCGTCCTGACAAAGGTCGTACCAGACCTTCAGCCCCGAAGCGCAGTAGTGTCGCAGCGGCAACCAGATATGTTCCCAAAACTCCTGGAGATCGTAAAAAGGCTTTATAGGCTCTACCTCGACGCCCAGGGATTCCAGGGCCTTCAAGGCCTCCTGGCAGGTCTCCAGCACATCGGGCTCCACCGGCAGGGCGCCGTCCCAGTCGCCGATCCAGCCCACCTTGAAGCCCTTGAAATCCCGCTTAAGCGCCGATGAAACGCCGTCTGGCCTCAGAGCCTTGAGCCGGCTGTCGGCCTCGCGGCTCTGAGGATAGAGTGGGTCTCGACCTGCCAGGGTTCCCAACAGCAACGCCGCATCGGCCACGGTGCGAGCCATAGGCCCCTGAACCGCCATGGTGTTGGAGAACAGGTCACCCTCGCCGGAAGGCACTGTCCCTGGTGAAGGCCGAAAGCCCACCACGTTACACCATCCGGCAGGGTTTCGTAAGGAGCCCATGAAGTCGCTGCCGTCGGCTACGGCCTGCATCCGTAGCGCCAAAGCACAGGCCGCGCCGCCCGAGGAACCGCCGCTGGTCAGGGCTGGATCGTAGGGGTTGCCGGTGGCGCCGAAGACTTGGTTATAGCTTTGGGAGCCGTAGCCGAATTCGGGGGTGTTGGTCTTGCCTATCACGATAGCACCGGCGTTTTTCATGGCCCTGACCGTTGGGCTGTCGTAGTCTGGGATCCAGTGGGCTAGGGCCAGCGAGCCCTTGGTAGTGCGCAGCCCCTTGGTGGGTTCCAGATCCTTCACAGCCTGGGGAAAACCGTGCATCCACCCCAAATCCTCGCCGCGAGCCAGCTGCCGGTCCCGCTCCTGGGCTTGGGCCATCAGGTCCTGACCGTCGGCCAATGTGACGATGGCGTTGACCTGGGGGTTGACCTGGCCGATGTGGTCCAGATATGCCTCCATGACCTCCCGGCAGGAAAGCTTCTTGCCGTGGATGGCCATGGAGAGCTCCGCCGCGTTCAGTTCGACAATGGGATTGCTCACAAATTACACCTCCTCAGAACAGCGGCCCTTGGGGGGCTATAAATCTATAATACAACGTCCCTTTCCGAGTGTAACTGAAAGCTAGTCCGAATCAATAGCGGCGCACAAAAACAGAAAAACCAGGTCCTACGGCGGGGCCTGGCATGTGGGCGTGGCCAAAACCAGAGCGGGAACCGGGCCCTAAAGGCCGTGGCTTCCTCTGTAGGCTGCTACGAACTGGAGCGGCGGAAACTCCTGGCGCCCAGGAACCTCATTAAAGAGGGCTTGGAGATCCCGCCGAGCCCTTTCGACAGAATTTGTCTCGGTATAGTATAATTACCGAGGAATTCGTTAGTTCTATAAATGAACTAAGTCCCGAGCTAAGTTCTGGAGGAGGGAGCCTATACCGTGTGGAGTCAGATCATCCAAGTCTGTGCCTCCGTGGCCAAGCTGTTGAACACCGCCGTGCTGGCCCAGGTCACGGCAGTGTTCATCGAGTGCATCAGCATCATCGTCATCGTCCTGGGCGTGGTAGTGGCCTGTTACCGCATCAGCGTTATGCTGCTTCGCCACAACTTCAGCGACGTCGGGCTGAAAGATGGCTGGATCCACATGCGCCGGGCCTTTAGCGAATCCATGCTGCTGGGTCTCCAGTTCCTGGTGGCCGCCGACATCATCCTGACCATCGGCCATCCCGACCTCAAGACCGTGGGCGTCCTGGCCGCGGTGGTGCTGATCCGGGTGGTCCTCAGCGTCACCCTGGCCAGGGAGATCTCGGAGATGAAGCACCAGGCCGAGCTGGAAGAG
>CAZNRB010000179.1:0-2414 GCA_964575405.1 uncultured Synergistaceae bacterium
CCTGCGCCATCGTGAACAACTTTGCTGCCCAGACGGGCCGTTCTGGCCTGCCCAAAGTCTAAGCCCAAGGTCTAACGGGACCGGCTGAACAGATGAAGCCCGGAACGGCGCCAGGCCGCTCCGGGCTTTTCTGTGATCTGTGGCCGGTTTTTGGGGAAGGGGGCCTTCCCTAGGAACCAGCGGTTTCCTTTTGGCCGGTGGGACCGGGCAGGTAGACCCTGGGGATCCGCTTGCTGAAGCTGAGGGGCACCTGGTATGCGATAGAGCCAGGCCTGGCAGCGGCCAACTCCTCGGCGGCTATGGTCTCCTGGCCCTGGGTGCCCACTATGACCACCTCGTCGCCCTTCTGGGCCCCTGCCACGGCGGTGACGTCCACCATCATCTGGTCCATGCAGAGGGCCCCCACCTGGGGAGCCCGCTGCCCCCGGATCAGCACCGAAAAGCGGCCCGACATGGACCGGCAGAGGCCGTCGGCGTAGCCCAGGGGCAACACGGCGATCCGGGCTGGAGCGTTGGTGCGGTACTGGAGGCCGTAGCTTATGCCGAAATGGGCCGGCAGCTCCCGCACCAGGGCCACGCTGGTCTTCACCTCGAAGGCCGGTTTTAGGGCCACCGTCCTGGGACAGTTGGCCGGGTAAAAGCCGTATAGGGCCCCGCCGGGCCTGCAGGCGTCCAGTGCCATCTCGGGGGCCCGCAGCAGCGCGGCGCTGTTGCAGCAGTGCCTCAGGGCCTTCAAGCCCCGGCGTTCCAGGAGGTCCAGCAGAGCCCGATAGCGCCGGAACTGCAGGTCCATATGGGACCGGTCGGCCTCGTCGGCGGTGGCAAAATGGGTGAAAAGGCCCTCCAGCGCCAGGCCGGGAAAGGAGAAAAAGGCCTCCAGGACCTTTTCCAGCTCCTCGGGGAAAAAGCCTATGCGGCCCATGCCGGTGTCCACCTTGATGTGACAGCGGGCCGGACGGTCGAAGCGCCGGGCGGCGGCGCTCAAGAAGGGCAACAGCTCCAGGTCCGTCACGGTGACCGAAATTCCATGCCGGACCAAAGGGTCCGCCGCTTGGGGCACTATGGGCCCCAGCACCAGCAGGCCCCCCGACAGGCCCTCTTCTTTCAGCGCCAGGGCCTCGTCGGCGGTAGCCGTGGCGAAAAGGCGGCAGCCTGCTTCCTCCAGGGCCTGGGCCACGGCCTTCATGCCCAGGCCGTAGCCGTCGGCCTTGATCACCGCCATGATCTGGCTCTTAGGTCCCGCCAGGTCCCTCAGGGCCCGGTAATTCCCGGCGATCCGGTCCAAATGGACCTCCATCCGGCTGGGACGGAAAAACATAGCTTCACCTCCTCTTTCGCCGCCACCTCAGGGGCGGCAGAGGATCATTATACAGCTCGAGGCCCCAAATCTCACCGCAGCGGTATAATGGTTTTAAAATGCAAACCGGGGAGGAAAAACCATGGTCTCTTTAGCGCCCTTGATCGATCACACTCTGCTACGGCCCGACGCGGGGCCTCAGGAAATAATCCAGCTCTGCCGGGAAGCCAAAGAATACGGCTTCGCCTCGGTGTGCCTGAACCCCCTTTGGGTGCCTCTGGCGGCGGAACAGCTCCGGGAGTCGTCCGTGAAGGTCTGCACCGTCATCGCCTTTCCCCTGGGGGCCTCGTCGCCCCAGGTCAAGGCCTTTGAGGCCTCCCAGGCCCTGAAGGACGGCGCCCAGGAATTGGACATGGTGATCGCCCTGGGGGCTCTGAAGAGCGGCCAGGACCGGCAGGTCCTGGAGGACATCAGGGCGGTGGCCCAGGCCGCCCAGGGGCGGCTTTTGAAGGTGATAATCGAGACCTGCCTGCTGACCCAGGAGGAAAAGGTCCGGGCCTGCCAACTGGCGGTGGAGGGTGGCGCCCAGTTCGTCAAGACCTCCACGGGCTTTTCCTCCGGCGGCGCCACCGTGGAGGACGTGGCGCTGATGCGCCGCACCGTAGGGCCTCAGGTGGGCGTCAAGGCCTCCGGCGGCATCAGGACCCGGGAGGCCGCTTTGGCCATGGTGGCCGCGGGAGCCAACCGCATAGGCGCTTCCGCCGGAGTGAAGATCTGCGCAGGCGAGGTCCAAAGCTGAGAGAAGAGCCCACGAAAACTCCCGGCTTCGCCGGTGGTTCCTGATTCAGACTGAAGACAAAGCGGGTTTAGGAGAGAACTCCTAAACCCGCTTAGCTCTTGAGATTCATGCACAGATAAGTTAGCCCGACCTTAAACAGAATCACTTTATTTTGAGGTATCCACCTAATCTTACCATTCCTCCAACCATAAAAAAGACAAAATCCCCGCTAAGAGGGGACGTTGTCTTCAGTCTGGCCCCGGACCGCCATCGGCCCGGGCTCTGGGCTTTGTAGCGGTTATCTCCGGGGGATCCCTCTAGGGTTCCGGCCCTTTTTTC
>CAZNRB010000180.1:0-2398 GCA_964575405.1 uncultured Synergistaceae bacterium
GTTGAAATAGGCCGAGGGCCGAAGGGCCGAGTAGAAGTTGAAGTCGTCGGAGCCCGGCGAGATGGGTTGCTCCTGATAGGCTTCGTCGCCATAGAAGTGGGTCACCGTCGAGCGCACCAGCTCCGACATGGCTGGATCGTTGATAATGCTGGGATAGACGGGGATGAACCGGAACTCGGTGCGGCACCGCATGGCCATGGCGATGCCCTGGGCGATGCGCTCCATCCGGGCCGGCAGGGTCTCCCGGACTGCCGGGTTGGTGGTGCGGATGTTGCCCGTCATGGTGCACTTCTCGGGAATCACGTTCACCGCCGAGCCGCTGTGGAGGGTGCCCAGGCTGATGACCACCCGTTCCTGGGGGGCGATCTCCCGGCTCACGATGGTCTGAAGGCTGGTGATGATGGTGGCCGCGGCGATGGTGGGGTCCACGGCCTCGTCGGGACGGCTGCCGTGGCCGCCCTGGCCGATCACGTCCAGCTCCCAGATGTCGCCGGAGGTGGAGGCCACGCCGGGACAGAGGCCGATTTTACCCTCGGCCATGCCGGCTTTGACGTGGAAGCCCACCACGGCGTCGACGCCCTCCAGCTCTCCGGCCTCGATCATGGCCTTGGCTCCTGGCGTGGTGGCCTGCTCCTCCGAGGGCTGGAACAGCAGCCTCACCCGTCCCTGGAGCTGGTCCTGAAGGGAGATCAACACCTTGGCCACGCCTAGCAGCGCCGCGGCGTGGGCATCGTGGCCGCAGGCGTGCATCACCCCCGGCACCTGGGAGCTGTATTCCAGTCCCGTGTCCTCCCGCTCCACCGCCAGGGCGTCGATGTCGGCCCGGATGGCCAGGCAGGGCCCCGTAGACTGGGGATTGATGTCGCAGGCTATGCCGCAGCTGGTGCCGCGGTAGCCCCGGCGCAGCTCCTGGCAGCCCAGGCCCTTCAGATAGGCCTCGATCTTGTCGGTGGTGCGCACTTCCTTCCAGCCCATCTCGGGGAATCGGTGCAGGTCGTGGCGGATCTCGATGATCTCCGGCGCCACCTCGGCGGCCAGGGCCAGGATTTTCTCTCGGTTCATGGACGATCTTCCTTTCTGAGTCTCTGAGTCTATCTGACTCTTCTGAGTCTAGGTTCTAGCTTCTGTCGGATCTAGCTCCTGTCGGTCTCTGCGACCGCTCTAGCAGGGACCGGCGCCTATCCTGGAGACCAGGAGAAAAAATCGGATTCTTTCGGCGCGGGGCCTCACATGAAGTTCACCAGAGCTCCGGCCAGGAACACCGAGGCGATGGTGACGGTGGTAAAACCCGACACCAACATGGGCGGCATGATGGCGCCCTGGATGAAGTCCTTCTCCTGGGGGCTATCGGAGAAGCTGCGAGCCACCTCGTCGGAGATTATATAGGTGCCTGGGAAGCCTATAAGACAGCAGGATCCTATGGCCAGGGCCATTTCGAAGCTGATCCGGCCCAGGCGACTGGCCACGAAGGCCGAAGCCACCAGGCCCACCACGGCGGTGGCGAAGGACACCACGATGGGATAGACCAGGTCCAATATCATGGCCGGCGAGGCCTCGCTGAGGTTCACGTAGGTGGGCAACAGCATGATGAACATCGCCAGGCCGCTGGAGCTGGCCAGGTCTAGGATCTTGCCCTCCAGAAATCCGATCTCGCAGGCCGCCACGCCGAAGACCAGGGCCATCACGAAGGGGTGGACTACCCCGCCGGTGGCCTTGCTGGCGGCCACTGCCAGGGCCGCCACCAGGAAGCTCTTGCACAGCAGCACGTTGGGCGTGCGGAGCTTGGCCGACATGGGAGGGATGATCTTTCGGCGCTCCGCCGCCGCGCCGTCGGAGGCCAGGGACCGCTCGCCCTGGGCGAAGCGGATCCGGAGCCGGGCCGCCTCCCTGCGGAGGCAGAACGAGGCCATGGGCACGCCGATAAAGCCCTGGAGGATCAGCAGCAGCGTCACGAAGACCAACACCTGGTTCAGTCCCTTGGCTCGGGCCCCTTCGCTCATGATCAGCATGGCTACGTTGCCTCCCGAGATGGGGCCTGTGGCGGTGAGAGCAAAGTCAAAGCCGATCAGCGGAGTTCCCAGCAGCAGTATGGCCGCTGAGGCCCCCACCATGGTGAACAGGGCGATGGCCACCGTCTTGGCCTGGGCCGCCATGGCTCTGGCGTCGATCATGGTGCCCATGTGGACCATCAGCACCGGGATAAAGGTCATGGCCAGTCCCATCAGGCCGGTGTGCTGGAAGAGGTCTCGGGGCATACCCAGCCAGAAGCCGATCAGGATCAGCGACGACGAGATGACCCGCATGGACAGCAGCGCCTTGGTGCGCTGAGCCACCAGATCGCCCAGGGTGAAAAAGGCTAACACTACCAAAATGGCTTGAAGCTGGTTCAGTTCAAAGG
>CAZNRB010000181.1:0-2394 GCA_964575405.1 uncultured Synergistaceae bacterium
CCGAGCCGGTGGACCGAGCCCTGAAGGTCTTCGCCCGCAAGACCCAGGAGCTGAAGGCCCTGATCGAATCCCAATAAGCAAAAAATCACCCCAGGAGCCCCGGAGGCCCCGGAATAAGCAAGCGGGTTTGGGAAGACTTCTCTCAAGCCCGCTTTTTTCGCCCCTGCCAGGCCCTGGCCCCAAGGGAGGACGGGGCGGGAAACCTGGCGCCTAGGGGAACAGTTGTTGAAGGATATTTTATACGTATTATAATAAGTATAGGGAGGCGGTGTTGGTGAAGGGAACTTCTTCGAGGGAAATTATAGCCTTGCTCGAACAGGACGGCTGGTTTCAGGTTCGCTCCGAAGGATCCCATCGCCATTTCCGTCATGCCGTGAAAAAGGGGACCGTCACGGTACCCCACCCTAGAAAAGACCTGCCCTTAGGCACTGTAAAAAACATCCTTAAGCAGGCGGGAATCGAAGTTTAAAGGTCACCAAAAGGAGGATCCCCAGCCATGGCAAGAGACGACTACATCTATCCGGCGCTGTTGGATTACGGCTCCGACGGCATCACAGTGACCTTCCCCGATCTGCCGGGTTGCGTCACCTGTGGCCAAGACGACGAGGAGGTCTATTTCATGGCCCGCGACGCCATGCGCGGCTGGCTGCTGGTGGCCGAGGAATACGGCGACGAGATAAAGGCTCCCACCCCGCTGAAGGACCTGGCCCTGAAAGATAATCAACGGGCTATCCTGGTGGAGGTGAACCTGGGCTTTTACCGCAGAGCTTTCAAAAATCGTTCCGTCAAAAAGACCCTGTCTATCCCGGCTTGGCTCAACGACCTGGCGGAGAAGGAAAACGTGAATTTCTCATCGGTCCTACAAAACGCACTGAGACAACAGCTCAAGGTGTAGTAGGCCCTGTAGGCCGCCTCCTATTCCTCGGCCCAGTTCTCCAGGGCTAAATCGGGGACCCTCCGGAACTCTCGAAGGTTATTGCTGACTAGCACCAGCCCCAGAGCTCGAGCCTGGGCGGCGATGAGGCAGTCCATTACCCCTATGGGCTGGCCCTGACGATGGAGAGCTGCGCAGATGGCTCCGTATTCGGCCGCGGCTCTGTCGTCGAAGGGGGCCACCTCCAAAATAGCGAGAAACTGCAGCAGCGCCGCCCGATTTTTAGCGGGGTAGGCGCTTTTTTCTACGCCCAGTTCCAGCTCCGCCAGGGTGATGGCCGAAATGGCCAACCCCCGCGTCAAGTTGTCCCGCAGACGGCGCAGCACCTGGGGCGGCCGCTTCTTTATGGCGTAGATACATATGTTGGTGTCCAGCAGATAGGTCATAGCTCTTCCCTGGCTGTGGCCGGTGGATTCTCCCGGCCCCCTTCTAGGAAGTCCTGGCTAAAGCCTTCCAGTCCCTCCAAAAAGGCGGCCCACCGCTCTTCCGCTGGCATCAGCACCACCGCCCGGCCCAGGCGCCACAGCAATACCTCTCTGGAGCTGAACCGGTATTTCTTGGGCAGCCGCACTGCCTGGCTTCCGCCGTTCTCGAAGAGCTTCGCCTTTTCCAAGGCAACCACCTCCTAAAAAATATATATCTAGATATATACTCCATGTCAAGCCTGGTTAAAGCCCAGAAAGTAGCCCCCGGCGATTTCGCCGGAGAGCCTTCTCTCAAGCCCGCTTTTTTCGCCCCCGCCGGGCCCTGGCCCCGAAGGGGCCGCGGCGGAAAACCCAGGGATGGCTCTATAAAATACTTGTCAACAAGTAGAAAATGTCCTATAGTGAGAGAATACATAAAATAATATATTAAGACATTGAACGAGGAGGTAGCGCCATGACCCTGGGACTTCGCCTTCGCACCCTGCGGAAATCCCGCAAGCTCACCCAGCAGCAGCTGGCCGACATGACCGGCGTCAGCCGGATCTACATCCAGGCCCTGGAGAGCAACCGCCGTTCTCCCTCGATGAAGTTGCTCCATCGCCTGGCCGAGGCTCTGGAGGTGGACCCCGCCGATCTGTTGGAACAGTTCCCCAACGAGCGCAGCGGCCGGCTCCAGCTGGAGGAGCTCTTCCAAAGGCCCGAGGAGCTGGAGATCTGGTATCGCAGCCACAAGCTGACGCCCAGGGACATCGCCATGGTCCAAAGGCTGATCGACGTGGCCCTCACCGACTGGGAGGCCGAAGACCAGCGATGATCGAGACCTGCCAGGGGACCCTGATATTTCAGTTTCCCAGACCACCGGAATCGCTGCTCCAGTGGGCACAAAAAGAGGCCCGGCAGTGGCAGGGCCTGGATGACTTCGATCTGTTGGTGCAGCTGGAGGAGCGCAGCGGCCTCCAGGTGGAAATCGCCAGGGGCGCGCTGTCGCCGCGGCTCTGGGGCTTCACCTACGCCCAGCGGAAACTGGGCCGTTGC
>CAZNRB010000182.1:0-2375 GCA_964575405.1 uncultured Synergistaceae bacterium
GACAGTTCCACCCCGGTCTGGCCGAGAGCTGGGAACAGCCCGATCCCAAGACCTATGTGTTCCACCTGCGCCAGGGCGTGAAGTTCCACAACGGCGAGGAGCTCACCTCCGACGACGTGCTCTTCAGCATGGAGCGGGCCGCCTCTCCGGCCGGCGCCGCCGTGAGGGCCTACTCCGACCTGCTGGACCTTTCGGGCTGCGAGGCCCCGGACCGCTACACCGTTGTACTGCGCACCAAAGAGCCCTCGGGTCCCTTTATGTCGGTCTTGACCAACCAATTCGGCTACATCCTGAACCGCAAGGCCGTCGAAGAGGCCCAGGGCGACATCTCCCGTTCCGCCGTGGGCACGGGGCCCTACGTCTTCGATCAGTGGATCAGGGGCGACCGGATCATCCTTCAGCGCAACGAGGACTATTACGGCGAAAAGCCCTACTTCAAGACTCTGGTGCTGCGGGCCATCCCCGAGGACACGACCCGCATGATCGAGCTGGAGACGGGCAACGTGGATTTCTGCTACAGCGTCCAGCCCAGCCAGGTCCAGCGGATGACCGAGGAAGGCCGAGTTACGGTCCTGCGGGCTCCCGGCATAGCCCTCACAATGATGGGCTTAAACTGCCAGGCCGAGCCCTTCACTGACGTCCGGGTCCGTCAGGCCATCGATTATGCCATCGACAAAGAAGGCATTATGGCCGCCGTGTTCTACGACATGGGACATATCCCGGCCGGCCCCTGGCCCAGCTCCCTGAAGTACACTCCCGAGGGCGCCGAGCCACGGCCCTACGATCCTGATAAGGCCAAGGAACTTCTGAAGGAAGCGGGCTATCCCAAGGGCTTTAAGATGTCCATCTACACCAACGACCGCAAGGAGCGGATTGACATCGCCACAATCATCCAGGCCCAGCTTGCCGAGGTGGGCATCGAAGCCGAGATCCAGACTCTGGAGTGGGGCACCTTTTTGGACATGCTCAATCAGGGCGGCTGTCAGTCCTTTGTCGTAGGGTGGAGCGGCAGCAGCATGAGAGATCCCTATTTTTACGTCAACCGGCCCCTCCACAGCAGCGGCATCGGCTCTACCAACAACGCCCGATTCAGCGATCCAGAGGTGGACCGCCTTCTGACGGCTTCGGCCTCGGTCATGGACGGCCCCGAGCGGGCAGCCCGCTATAAAGAACTCTGGGATGAAGTGGTCTATCAGTCGCCATGGAGCGTTCTGGCCGTGCCGGACCTGATCTACGCCAAAAACTCTGCCCTGAAAGGCACTGAAAATTTTGAGAAAGTCCGCAACTACCACTACAGCGAGTTCTACTACGAGGACTAGCTGGGCGCTCTGAAAAAGCGTCTTGAAATGGGGCAATGTCAATAAGGAGGCTTTTTTGCCGCTTTTTGACGGATATAGCTATAAATTGTAGGTGTTTTATGAAATATATACTTTTAGATACCCTATTTTTTTCTCTATTCTGTATTATAATAAAAAAGTGTCACAAACCCTTGAGGAGGTGTTTTATTGTGAGATTCCGTTTTGTGTTCTCCCTGATAGCGGCCACAGCCCTTTGGGCCAGCCCAGCCCTGGCCAAGGACACCCTGGTGGTGGCCAACTCGGCCGATGCTAAGACCATGGATCCCCACGCTATCACCGACGTCTATTCCAACTACGCGGCCATGCAGATCTTCGATTGCCTGGTGTCCATGGACGAGCACGGCCAGTTCCATCCCTGGCTGGCCGAAAGCTGGGAGCAGCCCGATCCCAAGACCTATGTGTTCCACCTGCGCCAGGGCGTGAAGTTCCACAACGGCGAGGAGCTGACCTCCGACGACGTGCTGTTCAGCATGGAGCGGGCCACCTCTCCTGCCGGCGCTGCCGTGAAGGCCTACGCCGATCTGCTGGACCTTCCGGGCTGCGAGGCACCGGACCGCTACACCGTGATACTGCGCACCAAAGAGCCCTCGGCGCCCTTTTTGGCCACCCTCACCAACCAGTTCGGCTACATCCTGAACCGCAAGGCCGTCGAAGAGGCCCAGGGCGACATCTCCCGGTCGGCCATCGGCAGCGGGCCCTACATGTTCGAGCAGTGGATCCGGGGCGACCGGATCATCCTTCAGCGCAACGAGGACTATTACGGCAAAAAGCCCTACTTCAAGACCCTGCACCTCCGGGCCATCCCCGAGGACACCACCAGGATGATCGAGCTGGAGACGGGCAACGTGGACTTCTGCTACAGCGTCCAGCCCAGCCAGGTCCAGCGGATGAGGGAAGAGGGCCGGGTCACGGTCTTCAGCGCCCCCGGCACGAGCCTCAACCACATGGGCTTTAACTGTGAAGTGGAGCCCTTCAACAATCCTCTGGTCCGCCAGGCCATCGACTACGCCATCGACA
>CAZNRB010000183.1:0-2375 GCA_964575405.1 uncultured Synergistaceae bacterium
TGGCCGCCGAAGCGGCGCGTCGGAGCGAACTCGCCCAGTTTATGGCCCACCATGTTCTCGCTGATGTACACCGGCACATGGGTGCGGCCATTGTGGACCGCTATGGTGTGGCCGATCATAGGAGGCACCACCATGGAAGCCCGAGACCAGGTCTTAAGGACCTTCTTGTTCCCGCTCTCGTTTAACTCCTCGACCCTCTTGAGAAGCCTCGCCTCAACGTAGGGTCCCTTTTTAGCAGAACGTGCCATATTTTGTCCTCCTTATACCCTACTTGGCGTAGCGACGGCGCACGATGAGCCTATCGGAAGGCTTGCGGCCCCGGGTTCGGTACCCCTTGGCTGGCGTGCCCCAAGGCGAAACGGGATGACGATGGGATTTGGTGTTGCCCTCACCGCCGCCCATGGGGTGGTCCACAGGGTTCTGGATCATGGCCCTGATGCGGGGACGGCGGCCGAGCCAACGGGTCTTGCCGGCCTTGCCGACGGAGATGTTCTCGTGGTCGATGTTGCCCACCTGTCCGATGGTGGCCATGCACTGCAACAAAATGAGCCGGAGCTCACCGCTGGGCATGCGGATAAAGGCGTATTTGCCCTCCTTGGCCATCAGCTGGGCCGAGGTACCAGCGGAACGAACCAACTTGGCGCCGCAGCCGGGGGTCATTTCGATGTTGTGGATCGTGGTGCCCACGGGGATATCGGCCAGCTTCATGGCGTTGCCGGGACGGATGTCCGACTGAGGGCCGGCCATGATGGTGTCGCCTACCGACAGGTTGTGGGGGCAAAGGATGTAACGCTTCTCGCCGTCGGCGTAGAAGATCAGGGCCAGACGGGCGGAGCGGTTGGGATCGTACTCTATGGCCGCCACCCGGCCTGGGACGCCGGTCTTGTCGCGGCGAAAGTCCACGATCCGCAGCTTCCGGGCATGGCCGCCGCCGATGAAGCGCATGGTAGTGCGCCCCAGGTTGTTGCGGCCGCCGCTTCTTTTCTTCTTTCCGGCGATCAGAGAACGCTCGGGTTTATCCTTGGTGATGTCAGCGTTGCTCTGAATGGTCATGTGACGGCGACCAGGAGTGTAGGGATTGAAACTCTTAATTGCCATGATTCTAAGTCCTCCAATCGCTACGCGCCGGCGCCTTCGAAGAACTGGATGCGCTCTCCGGCGGCCAGGGTGACAATGGCTTTCTTCCAAGCCCGGCTCTTGCCCAGGAAGGCGCCCATGCGCTTGGGCTTCGAGCGGACCTTGATGGTATGAACGCTCTCCACTTTGACCTTGAAGACAGTCTCCACGGCCTTGCGGATTTCGCACTTGTTGGCCATGGGGTGGACCTCGAAGGTGTACTTGTTCATTTCCATCAATTTGCTGCTCTTCTCGGTGATCACAGGGCGAACGATTATGTCGTAGGCCATCAGTTTCATCGAGCGTACACCTCCTCAAGCTTCTTAAGCACCGCCGAAGTGGCCACGATGTGATCGTGATGCACCAGGTCCAGCACGTTAATGCTGTCCACGTGGAGCACCTTGGCCCCAGGGATGTTGTGGGCCGACTTGATCACCTTTTCGTCGCGGCTGTCCATCAGGATGAGGACCTTCTTGGCGTTAAAGCTGTCCAGGAAGTTCTTCATGGCCTTGGTGGAGGGCTTTTCAATGGGGAACCCTTCGATAGCGCAGAGGCTCTGCTTCTCCACCCGCATAGACAGGGCGCTGCACATGGCCAACGCGCGGACCTTTTTGTTTACCTTCAGGTGATAGGTCCGGGGCTTAGGGCCGTGGACCACGCCGCCACCGACCCACAGAGGCGAACGAGTGCTGCCTGCGCGGGCCCGGCCAGTGTGCTTCTGCCGCCAGGGCTTTTTGCCGCCGCCGCTGACTTCGCCGCGCATTTTGGTGCTGGCCGTCCCCTGGCGGGCGTTGGCCAACTGGGCCACCACCACCTGGTGCATAGCCGGCACGTGAAGGGGGGCGCCGAAAACGGCATCGGAAAGCTGAAGGTCCCCTACAGTCTCTCCGTTGAAATTCACTAATTTGATGTTGGGCATGTCGATACTTTCCTCCTTCGGCCGCCGTCTAGCCCTGTTTGTGGATCAAGACGAGGCCGTTTCGGGCGCCGGGCACGGCTCCTTTGACGAGAAGGAGGTTGTTCTCCTTGTCGACCCCAAGGACGGTCAAGTTCTTGATGGTCACCCGTTCAAATCCCATCCGGCCGGGCATGGTCTTGCCCTTGAACACTTTGCTGGGGTAGCTGCTGGCGCCGCTGGAAGCCGGCTTGCGGTGGGAAATGGACACACCGTGGGAGGCCTGGAGGCCGCCGAAGTTCCAGCGCTTCATGACGCCGGCAAAGCCCTTGCCCTTGCTGGTGCCGGTGACGTTCACCTTCTC
>CAZNRB010000184.1:0-2355 GCA_964575405.1 uncultured Synergistaceae bacterium
CTTTGTGGGCGCCGACCTCCAGGCCCTGGCCAAGGAGTCGGCCATGATGGCCCTGAGGCGGCTCTTGCCCTCGCTGGATTCGGGCGACACCTCCAGCCTGACCGAAGGGCTGCTGTCCTCGGAAGTGACCATGCAGGACTTCATGGGAGCCCTGAGAGAGACCGAGGCGTCGGCGATCCGGGAAGTCTTCGTGGAGGTGCCCCACATCACCTGGAGCCAGGTGGGCGGCCTGAAGGCCATCAAGGAGGAGCTCATCGAGGCCGTCCAGTGGCCCCTGACCCAGCACGACCTGTTCCGCCAATACGGAGTGACGCCTCCTAAAGGGATACTGATCCACGGCCCCAGCGGCACCGGCAAGACCTTGCTGGTCCAGGCCCTGGCCCACGAGAGCGGCATCAATTTCATCTCCGTCAAGGGGCCCTCGCTGATGTCCCGCTACCTAGGCGAAAGCGAACGGGCCATTAGGGACGTGTTCCGCACTGCCCGCCAGGCGGCGCCTTCGATCCTCTATTTCGACGAGATCGATTCTCTGCTGCCCCTCCGGGGACAGGACACAGGCCCCCAAGGCCAGACCACCGAACGGGTGATCAGCCAGTTTCTTACGGAGATGAGCGGCATCGAGACCATGGAAGGCGTGGTGGTCATGGGCACCACCAACAGGCTGGACCGTATGGACCCGGCCCTGTTCAGCGCAGGCCGGTTCGAGCTGCTGTTGGAGCTGCCATTGCCGGATCAAGAGGTCCGGAAGGAGATCTTCCAGATCCATCTGAAGAAGATGGCCCTGTCGCCCCAGGTGGACCTGGACCAATTGGCCAGCCAGACCGAAGGCAGAACCGGCGCCGACGTGGCCCAGATCTGCCGGAAGGCCTCCATGGAGGTGCTGCGGGAACAGATCAAGTCCCAAAAGGGCGGTGCTCCGCTGCTGGAGCCGCGCCATTTTCAGAAGGCCCTGGCAGAAACGGCGGCCCGAGACCAGACCATAGGGAAAAAAAATCGAAGCTGACCGCCATCAAAGGCCGTCGCTCCCCCCTGGGGCGGCGGCCCTTTTCGTGTCGCCTTGTCAAAGCCTCCTGGGGCCGATAAAATAATATAAGTTAGTCTAAACTAATTATATGTTGCCGCCGCTAGGAGGACACCTTGGAACTGCGCCAATTGGAACATTTCGTCACCGCCGCCGATTTTGGCAGCACCAACCGGGCCGCCGAAGCCCTTTACACATCCCAGCCCAACGTCAGCAAGGTCATCGCCTCTCTGGAAAAGGACCTGGGCGTGGCGTTGTTTTTGAGGACCAGCCGGGGATTGCAGCTGACCCCTCAGGGCCGGAAACTTTACCAATACGCCAAGACCATTTTGAAAAACGCCGACGTGATGCAGTGCCTGGCCCGAGAACAGGCCAGTCCGGTTTTTCGGCTGTCCATCTATCCCAGCCGAACCCTCCTGAGGGTCTTCAGGCAGTTCTACAGCCATAGGGAAAGGGCCGATCGGGAACTGAGCCTCCACCAGGGCACCGCCGAGGAGATCACCGATCAGGTGGCCTCGGGGCTCTCGGAAATCGGGGTGCTCTACATCGCCGAGAGCCAACGGCACTGTTTCGACCACGTCTTGGGGCATCACCGTCTGACCTTCCGCCCTATGGCCCAAAAACCGGCCTGTCTCTACGCCGGGCGGTACAGCCCCGTTTACCAGCGCAAAAAGGTGTCCTTTGCGGAGCTGCAAAAGCTCAAATTCGTCTTTCCAGCCAAGGACTTTTTCTCTATGGAACACCACCTGGACCACATCAGCTTGGGCATCGTGGGCATCGAAAACCTCCATTGCGCCGTGGAGACCAACAGCGACCGCCTCATCGAGGACCTGCTGCTCCACTCCGATCTGTGCTGCCTGGGTATTCGGTTCACCGCCGATGAAAGCCAGAATATGGGCTTCGCCGCCCTGGACATCGAGGACTGCAAGAACTGCCTCCTCCTGGGCTACGTGCACCGCAAGGACGAGAAGCTCTCTCCCGAGGCCCAGGATTTTCTCGGCCACCTCGAGAAGGTCCTCTAGGGTATAGCTGGTAGGAATAGCCCCATTATAATGGTCCGATATTTCTCCAGCCGCCGGGCAATTGTTATAATCACCTAACAACTAAGCGGCGAAACGCGCAAGCCCTTTGGGTTTCTGGAAAGGCTTCTGGAAATTGCCGCTGCTCGAAAGGAGTTATAAGAATGTACCGACGGATCCTTATAGCAATGGTCTCGGCCTGCCTGGCGGCCTTCGGCGGTTTGACAGCAGCTCAAGCCGAGGCCCCCGAGGAACTGGTCTTCGTCAACTACCGGGATATCCGGGATCTGAACCCTCATCTCTACGCCGGCGAGA
>CAZNRB010000185.1:0-2354 GCA_964575405.1 uncultured Synergistaceae bacterium
TGTCCGTAGGCGCCACCGCCGCCGTGTGGCTGGGCCTGGGCTTTATGATCGTGCCTCTGATCATCGGGTTTATGTTCTTCCGTCAGAAGTAAAACCCTTTAGCGCTTACCCCCAGCGAATGGAGCGGCTCTTTGGGCCGCTCCATTCTGTCTGTTCCTCTCTTTGCTGATCGCTGAAATCGAAATTGCTGAAAAACGAAAGGAGATGTGGCCATGTCTCTAGTGGACCTAAGCACTGTGACGCTATGTGAAGTGGGCCCCCGCGACGGCCTTCAGAACGAGAAGCGGCTTTTCTCGGTAGACGAAAAGGTGGAACTCATCGAGGCCATTGCCGACGCCGGCTTTCCGGTCATCGAGGTGGGCTCTTTTATGCACCCCAAGGCGGTGCCCCAGATGGCCGAGACCGACCAGGTGTTCATGCGCCTCAAGGAGCGGGAAGGAGTAGAATATAGAGCCCTCATTGCGAACCTGAAGGGCGTGGAACGGGCCGCTGCCTGTGGCTGTAAAAAGATAAAGCTCAACGTGTCGGCCAGCGACAGCCACAACCTGGCCAACCTGAACCGGACCTCCAAGGAGTCGGTGTTGGGCTTTAAGGCCTGTGTGGAGGCCGCCAAGGCCAACGGACTGGAGGCATCAGGGTCCATCTCCATGGCCTTCGGCTCCCCCTGGGACCGGGAAATCCCCCTGTCCACCGTCAAAGAGATCGTGGAGGCCTATTTGGCCGTGGGTGTGGAGGAGATTTCCCTGTCTGACGCATCGGGTCAAGCCTATCCCTCCCAGGTCTACGGAATCTGCCAGGAAATGGCCCGGTCCTATCCCCAGGTGACCTGGTGGCTCCACTTCCACAACACCCGGGGGCTGGCCATGGCTAACATCCTGGCCGGCATGAGGGCAGGCTTCACCCGCTACGACAGCTCCTTCGCCGGAGTGGGAGGCTGCCCCTTCGTGCCCGGCGCGGCCGGAAACGTGGCCACCGAGGACCTGGTCCATATGTGCGGCCTCATGGGCATCGCCACGGGCATCGACCTGGATAAAGTCCTGGCGGCGGCCAAGAAGGTGGCCCAGCTGGTAGGCCACCCCACCGACAGCTACCTCCTGAAGGCCGGCCCGGCCAAGGACCTGATCCTGGAGCTCCCCAGGCAGAACAACAAGTAAGTACCAACGCAACAAAAACCGGCAATAAAAAAGAGAAAGCCCTCGGGTTGAGGACTTTCTCTTTTTTTTCGTCTTTGAGGGACCGCCAGGGGAGCGGAGTTGGGGTGCCCCCCCTTGAGAAAGCTCCTAACCGGCTCAGTGGTCCGACTTGAGCCCGGCGCCGCAGAGGGGCAAAAGGCAGTCCGGCGCTGGGCCGTAGATCTGGCAGTAACGCCAGTAACCGGCTAGGTTGGCCGCTGTGGTGTGCTCGCAGTAAAAGCCCCGCCGGGCCAGGTAATCCCGGGCCTCCAGGATCCGATCTTCCGGGGCTTGGACGAACCGGACGCTGTGCTTTTTGCTCAGCGCCAAAATCTGAGGGCCCCGCAGGGGCCTGCCGATGGCGATTCCCTCGGCCATGGTGGGTTTAGGGGACAGCTCCGCCGGGACCGTCTCTCCTCGGGAGGCAGCCTTGTAGAGGGGGTCGCAGTGCTCGCTTTGGACGGCGATGATCTGAGGGAAGGCCTCGATGGCTCTGCTGGCCAGCAAATGCTCCAGTCCGTAGACTACACCCAGGAACAGGGTACCGTTGCCCACCGGGATCACCAGATGGGCGGGGACGCGGCCCAGCTGCTCGAAAACCTCGTAGATATAGGTCTTGGTTCCCTCGTAGAAAAATGGATTGTAGACGTGATTGCCGTAGTAGAGCCCCAGTTCCTGCACCTTGCTCCGGCACAGGTCGGCGCAGTGGTCCCTGTTGCCGGGCACTACGGTGCACTTGGCTCCGTGGGCCTCGATCATGGCTATCTTGGCCGGCGAAGTGCCCTGGGGGACGAAAATCTCGCACTCTATGCCGGCCCGGGCGCAATAGGCCGCCACGCTGTTGCCGGCGTTGCCGCTGCTGTCCTGGATGATCTTTTTCACTCCCAGGGCCTTGCAGTGGGCGATCAGCGCCGCCGCTCCCCGGTCCTTAAAGGACAGGGTGGCCATGGCGTAGTCCACCTTGGCCGACAAGCCCTCTTCCAGCTCCACCACCGGCGTCAGGCCCTCGCCGAGGGTGACTGATTTCCAGGCGTCGCCCTCCATGGCCATAAAGACCCGGTAGCGGAACAGGTTCCACTGGCTCCGGTCGATGGCCTCCAGGCTGAAGGGCTCAGGCTGAAAGTCCAGATCCCACAGGCCGCCGCAGCTGCAACAGGCCCTTACCGTCGAGAGGGGCTCAGG
>CAZNRB010000186.1:0-2277 GCA_964575405.1 uncultured Synergistaceae bacterium
TGATGACCTGGAAGTGCTCCCTGGCTGGTATCCCCTACGGCGGCGGCAAGGGCGGCGTATGTTGCAATCCCCTGGACCTTTCTCCTAGGGAAAAAGAACGAATCTGCCGGACCTTTGCTGCCAGGATCGAGCCAGTAGTAGGCCCTTGGATTGACGTGCCGGCTCCCGACGTGAACACTGGCGGACCTGAAATGGTCTGGTTCATGGACACCATCAGCCGTATGCGAGGCCGCATGGAACCTGCGGCCTTCACCGGAAAACCAGTATCGTTGTGGGGCTCTAAGGGCCGCGCCGCGGCCACAGGCCACGGCGTCGCTGCCTGCGCTTTGGAACTGCTAAAGGTGTGCGGCCACCAGGTGAAGGGCTCTAAAGCCGCTATCCAGGGCTTTGGCAACGTGGGGACCTTTGCCGCCAAATTCCTCCACGATGAAGCCCTTAACGTAATCTGTATCAGCGATATCACCGGTTCTTACTACTGTGCTGACGGCATCGACGTATCGGCAGCTATGGCCCATGTAGCTAACCACCCCAAGCATCTGCTCGAAGGCTATTCTCAACCGGGAATGCAACTTTTGGACGTGAAAGACGTGCTGATAGTAGACTGCGACGTGCTCCTTCCCTGTGCGCTGGAAGGAGTTATCGACGAGGCTAACGCTGGCGATATCAAGGCGAAATATATAGTCGAGGGAGCTAACGGCCCCACTACTCCAGCAGGCGACGCTGTGCTGGACCAGCGTGGAATTCTAGTGGTGCCCGACTTCTTGGCTAATTCTGGAGGAGTCATAGGCTCTTACTTCGAATGGTGCCAGGATTTGAACGGATTTTTCTGGAGCGAAGAGGACTATACTAATCGGCTGCTCCACATTATGAAGGGCAACTTCGCAAGGGTATGGGATTACGCAAAATCCCACAACGTGAAGATGCGCCGTGCAGCTTTTCTTGCTGCCATCGATCGGGTGGCCTCCACAACGAAAATGAGGGGCCTATTTCTATAAAATTCTCTCTTGAACGTAACAGCCAGCAGAACCTCGGCTCTGCTGGCTGTTTATATTACGGTAGGGAAAATTTTCGGTTCTACCTTTAGAGCCCAGCAGCCCAGCGCCTGAAAAACCGCTTTTCCACTTTTTTCTGACTCATCTCTGGGAACTGAAAACGGCGGGCTTAGGCCTCCCTAATCCCGCTCTGTATTGGCTCTCCCTGTTTACCCTATCCAAAAAAGCGGCGTCAAAACATCCGCACTGTCAGCTTTTTATGATTGGCCGTGAGCACGATCCAAAGCAATACTGTATCCGCCAGCACCGTAGTCAAGAAATTTTCTCACGCGGCTGATCGTGGCAGTACTTGCTCCTGTAAGCTGGGCGATTTGAGGATAGGTTCGGCCTTCTTGGAGCAATCGGGCGACCTCCAATCGCTGGGCAAGGGATCGTATTTCACCGATCGTCGCCACGTCTTCTAGAAAAGCATAAACTTCTTCCTCAGATTTAAGAGACAGAAAAGCCCTAGCCAGTTGATCCGTGAGCTTATCTTTCCATTTTTCCATGTTTTTTCTCCTTCCTAACTAAGTCGAGTTGATCTTTTAAGTATATAGACAAGAAGCAAGAACGACGATCGCCTTTTTACGGAGCTCTGTGAAGGTTTTATCTTTTTCTGCTATCTATATCCGCGCAGGGCACTCAAAATCAGCCTAACCGCCAATTTTCACAGACTCTCTTCGGTGACGTAGCAAATTTAGTAAACTCGACTTTTTCCCTGTTGTCAAGCAGTCATATTCAGATCGCCTAACACTAGACCAAGGGATACGATCCCTTAGTAGAGTAGATTTTTAACCATTTTCGGTGTAGAATGGCGGAAGTTTTAGGCCATAGATTGCCCGAGTGGTGGAAAGGTAGACACTGGGGACTTAAAATCCCTTGCCGTTGGCGGCGTGCGGGTTCGATCCCCGCCTCGGGCACCAAACCAATATAATCCGAACCTGTTTCCGATAGGAGATGGGTTCGGATTATTTGTTTTGTTCGACCGTTATGAAAGCACCTATTTTCGCAACGGGGTACGGTGTAAGCCTATCTCCACGCCAAGAGAAGCGCGTAAAAATTCGCATGGCCATATTAGCGCTGAATAAACCGTACAGATTGGGCAATTCAATTGTAGCGGACACCAAATTTCGGAAACCGCTCCTCGATGTAAAGCCCAGTGTGAAGCTGGTTGCGGCCCAGACGGCTCAAGTCTTCTTGTGTCAAGTAGGGACTAAAAAATTTTTGAGATTCTACAAGCCGTTCA
>CAZNRB010000187.1:0-2257 GCA_964575405.1 uncultured Synergistaceae bacterium
CGATGGCCCTGCTCTGGTAGACGTCGCTGAGGTACTGGGACATGGAGATGTAGCCCCGGGTCTTGCCCAGGAACCAGAAACGGCTGCCGATGACCCAGAACAGAACGCCGGGGAACACCGTCCAGATGCCGTTTACCCACCAGCCCACGCCGTGGCGGTACACGAAACCGCTGGCGCCCAAGAAGGCGTAGGCACTGTGGTAGGTGGCGCTAAAGGTCAGGGTGAGCACGAAAATGCCCAAGGAGCTGCCGGCGGTAGCGAAGTCCTTGATGTTCTTCTTGTCCTGTTTGGACACCCAAAAGGCCAGGCCAAGCAGCGACAGAGTGTAAAGGGCCAGAATGATCAGACCTACCTGGCTCATGACCGCACCTCCTGGCCCTCATTGGGGTCCTGATAGTCCCGCTTCCAGGACTTGATGAACAGGGCGCCCGCCAAAAAGGCCCCCATGGCCAGGCAATACCAGCCGTCGAGCCAGACCAGCAGAGTAGGCCAGCCCCACAGGAAGGGATGGGACTCGGCGCAGCGGCTCACCAGGTTCACCACCGGCGGATTGACCATGACCAGCACTATCAAAAAGACGGCGTAGACCCACTTTTCTCCCTTGGAAAGTCTCATTGCCTTCACCTCGGTTGAACCGGCTTAACCATTCTGAAGGGCCTCAATCACGGCCACCATGCGCTCCACCAGATGGCGGTGGTACTGCTCTCCCTTTTGGGGATCCGACTTGGTGGGCTCGCCGGTGGTGCCTCCGGCGATCTGGGCGTTTTTCTCGGCGTGGGCGTAAGAGCTGGGAACGTAGCACAGCGTGTCGTGGCTGTAGGCGGGATCCACCGAGTAGAGCTCCTGGGGGGTAATAGGGTTGTCCTTGGCCAGCTCCAGGTGTACCAGCTGGGGATAGCGGTACATCATATGGGACGTCTCTATCTCCTCGGAATGGCCCACGGCGCCGAAGCCCAGTTTCTGGACGATATCCTTGGACATGTAGGCGGGGTCGAAGATCTTCACCACCGCTCCGGTCTCGCGCTGGATCTTTTCTGCCGCCAGCTGCATCCAGACCACGTTGACGATCCGATGGCCGTTGACGATCAGGATCTTGTCGAAGCCGTGTTTTTTCAGCGACCCGGCGATGTCAAAGACCAGATCGATCAACACCTCGGGCCGAACAGTTATGGTGCCTGGCAGTACCATATGGTGGGGACTCCAGCCAAACCAAACCGGCGGCACCAACGCCGCGCCGGTCCGCTCGGCAGCGTCTTCGGCCAAAGTAGTGGCCACGTAGGTGTCGCAGCCCAGGGGCATGTGATAGCCGTGCTGTTCCACGCTTCCCACCGGCACTATAGCTACGCCTTTGCTATCCTTCACCAACGCCTGGGCCTCCTGCCAGGACTTATCCTGCAACCATTGACTCAATTGCAACACCTCCGAAAATTTTACACACATAGGATAAAAAAACAGGGCCGCAGAGAGTGCCCTGCCAAAAAACTAGCCGCCCAGATAGGCGCTGATCACCCGGAGATCCTTAAGCAACTCCTGACCTGATCCCTGGAGGGACACCTGGCTCACCTCCAGAACGTAGGCGTAGTAGGCGATCCGAAGGGCTGCGTAGGCGTTTTGCTCCGCCAGCCGCTTCACGGCGTTGGCGGCCCCTACCTTGTCGCTCTTATTGTCCGCCACTACCAGCTCAATCTTCTGGCCGTTCACCTCAGGGTACTGGGCGTGGGCCAACTGGACACCATCGAGCTCGATCTGGCCTCCCACGGCGTTGTTGCCCGTCAGGGGCAGATAAACGCCGATCTTGATCACGTCCTCGGCGCTGGCGGCACCCGCCGCCAGAACAGCCAGGGCCATAGCAACCGCTAAACCTTTGAATTTCCTCATTGCTATCCCTACGTTTTTTAGCCTGGTGAAATATAATATATAAAGTGGGAAAGCTTTATAATTTGGCCCATTATAGCAGAGCAAAGCGATATGTGAAGCCCTCTGGGCAGATTTTCCATCCTATAGGATTAACAATTTCGATCCCTTAAAAAAGCGCAGAGGAACCCAGGGGCTCCTCTGCCGGAAAGAACTGCTCAGTTTTTTACGCTCTCCTATGCCGACAGGGCGTTGCCGCTGGCTATTTTGCGCTGATAGAGGTAGACTCCCGCCACCAGGGCCAGGCCGATCAAATCGCTGGCCGTGCCGGGGATCATCATTCCCAGCCCACCCACTGCCAGCAGGATCCGGAACAGGGGATTGATGCTGTGGAACAGGAAGC
>CAZNRB010000188.1:0-2176 GCA_964575405.1 uncultured Synergistaceae bacterium
TATTTTATTGCGATTTTTCATCTCGTTTTCTGGTATTCTCTCCATTTTAATCAAAGGCCAGGCCCAGATAGGCATCCTGCCCCGCCGGCCACCAGGGGGAGGGCCTTTCGTACAGCCATCGGACGGCCCCCCACAGCACCCGCTCTCCCGGCACTTTGCTCCAGGCGGGCAGCCGCAGGATATAACGGTCCGCCGGATGCCGGGCCACCACCTGGGCCAGCGCCCGGTCCACGTCCTGCTCCGCGCACAAAAGCTCCTTCACCACGGCGGTGCTCCCATCCATCTCCACTGCCGCGCCCCCGGCGCCGCCGGGCAGGTCCAGCCGATAGATATCCCCGCCCGCCTCTCTGGAGAGGAACTGCTGAAAGGCCGCCAGGCTGTCTCCGCAGTCGGCATAGCACCGCCCGTCTAGCCAGCGCCGCCGGAGGGCGTTGTACTCCTCCGGCTCCGCCGGGACGGCCTCGCCTTCCGCCAGGGTCACCTGGGAGGCGGGCACCTCCCGCCAGATGTGGGAGAAGGCGGGGATGTAGCCCAGGCTGTCAAAGAACCGGAACAGCGACGGCTCCGCGGGCACCAGGATGGCGCAGTCCGCCCCCCGCCCTTTGAGGTACACCTCGCCGTACCGCATCATGTCCCGGCCAAAGCCCTTTCCCCGCTCCTCCGAGTCGGTGGCCAGGGCGTACATATAGCCGCACTTCAGGCTCTTGCCGTTGGGAAATCGCATGGTCATCTCGGGCGCGCACAGGATGGAGCGCACCTCGCCATCCTCCTCCAGCACCAGCATCTGGTCAAAGGGAACGCATCGGCGGTAAAACTCCGCCAGAAACGCCTCGCCGTCGCCGAATACCCGGCTCCACAGGGCGGCCACCGCCCCCTCCTCGCCGGCCTTCGCCCTCCGCAACTCCACCATCTTGCATCGCCCTTTCTTTTTGATTATATCGCACAACTAGTGTCTTGCAAATACCATTATTTTTGTCATTATATCCTATTTTTCATAATGACCCCTCACATTGGCATACCGAAAAGAAAAGAGCGGCTGCGCCGCTCCTTTTCTGCTTATGCCTCCCGGGCGCAGTCCTTCTCCAGCAGAATATCCAGGTAGTAGGACAGCTTGGCTTTCCGCAGAGCCCCACGCCGCTGCCGCGCAGCGGGGACCCCTTTTTTGATTTGCGGGTGCCGGAAGTGATTTCCGCCGCCCTCCGCGCCTTCCGGCGCGCCCGCCTGCGGCGGGTGGAGGGCCTGCCCGGCCCGGCTCAGTTCTCCCGGGCGCTGTACTTCTCCAGCAGAATATCCGGGTAGTAGGACAGCTTAGCCTTACGCAGGCCCTCCAGGCCCATGTCGTCCTCCCGGTTGAGGTAGGCCACCTGGGGGAATGTGGCGCGCACCCAGCGGGCCATCTCCCGGTTGATGACCGCATAGGCCCCCTGAATCTCTCCATAGGCCTTTTCAAAGTGGACGTTGTAGCAGTCCGCGGCGGTCAGGCTGCCCAGGGAAAAGGCCACCACCCGGCCCTCCGCCCGGATGAGTCCGCCGGTCACCGCCAGTTCATCCATGTGGGACAGGGCGGTGTTCACCGCGTCCCGCTCATGACCCAGGTTGGTGTCCGCCCGGCCGGGCTCCACCTGCTCGGCGTACCACTCGGCCTCCATCTCCACGCATTCGGCCAGGTTGTCCGGGCCGATGGGCTCGAACAGCCAGTCGGGGAACTGCTTGTCAAAGCGGTGGATGTGGTTGCGCTTGGCGTGGAGTTTCTTCCCCGCCAGGTCGGCCAGCTTGTCCACCGTATAGAGGTAGTCGTAGCCGTCTCGGTCCTCCTGGAAGGTAAACCGTCCCGGGAACTCCGCCTCCAGTTGGCCCTTCTGCTCCGCGGTCAGGCAGATGAGGGTCATGGGCACGCCGTGGTCGGCGGCATCCGCCTTGGCCGCATCCAGGGCCGGGGCCAGAGGGCCGGAGCCCATGGGGAACAGATGGCTCAGGCCGGGACCGCCCAGCATCTCCACCAGCAGCCGGTCCCCCACCCGGGCGATCTTCTGGGGGTAGGCGGTGGCCCACAGGTAGATACTGGCGAAATTCTGCTCACAGGCCCGGCTGCCCTCCCGGCTGAGCAGGTCGTTGACCCACGTTCGGTCAGACAGCTCCGGGCGTTTGAAAATATCCATAAAAATTTCCTCTTT
Source organism: uncultured Synergistaceae bacterium (assembly GCA_964575405.1). Lineage (GTDB taxonomy): Bacteria > Synergistota > Synergistia > Synergistales > Dethiosulfovibrionaceae > CAZCKP01. The sequence continues at coordinate 2,175 of CAZNRB010000188.1, forward strand.
TG
>CAZNRB010000189.1:0-2165 GCA_964575405.1 uncultured Synergistaceae bacterium
TGGCGCCGAAATCGGCCTGGGTGCCGCCGCCGAAGATGCCGCCGAAGCGGCCCTGCTTCCGGGGCTGCATCAGCACCGCCGCGATAAGAACCAGGCAGAGAATCATGTGGACAAGGGCAAGAGCGATTTTCATGGAGAAGCGCACCTCCGAAAATTTTTATCTCATCTAGGGTAAAAACTTAGAACAGCTTATCATTCTATCACAACTTTTGATTGGAGCATACGGAGCAGTTCCGCCGAGGCCTTGGCCCTGTGGGAAATTTGGGCCTTCACCTCCGGAGGCAGTTCGCCGAAGGTCTGGCAGTAACCGTCGGGGACGAAAAGGGGATCGTAGCCGAAGCCGTTGGTCCCCCGGGGCTCCTCTATCACCGTGCCGTAGCAGTGCTGGAGGGTGTGCCAGCATTCGCCGCTGTCGGGAAAGGCCAGCACCAATGCGGCGGCGTAGCGGGCCACCCGGTCCTCTTTGCCGGCCATCTGGGCCATGAGCCACTGGCGGCAGGCTTCGTCGTCCTGGGCAATGCGGGCCGAATAGATCCCCGGACGCCAGTCCAGGGCCCGGACCTCGATGCCGCTGTCGTCGGCCAAGGCCGGAAGCCCACCGTGATCCGCCCAAGCCTGGGCTTTCAGCCGGGCGTTCTCCAGAAAGGTGCTGCCGGTCTCCTCCACTTCCAGCCGGTCCAGGTTGCCGCCGAAAAGCAGCTCCAGCCCCAGAGGAGCCAGCAGATCCCGAAATTCCAGGAACTTGTGGCGGTTGGAGCTGGCTATGACCAGCTGTTCCAGAGGGCGCTCACCAATCAGGATCACGGAAAAAAACCTCCTCTTCGGACCACTCCAGTGCCTTTTTCTGGATCTCCATGATCTGGCCTATCCCCACGGCGGCCAGGTCCAGCATCTGGCCCAGCTCGTCCCGGCTGAAGGTGCCCCCTTCGCCGGTGCCCTGGACCTCCACAAAATGGCCCTGGCCGTTCATGACCACGTTGAAGTCCACTTCGGCCCGGTGATCTTCATCGTAGCAGAGGTCCAGCAATATTTGGCCCTCCACCTTTCCCACGCTGACGGCCGCCAGGGCGCCCTTGAGGGGGAGATGGTCCAGCTGGCCCCGGTCCCTCAGGGTCCGCAGTGCCTCCACTAGGGCCACAAAGGCGCCGGTGATCGACGCCGTCCGGGTGCCGCCGTCGGCCTGTAGGACGTCGCAGTCCAGCGTCACCGTCCGCTCTCCCAGAGCCTTCAGGTCCACCGCCGACCGCAGGGACCGGCCGATGAGGCGCTGGATCTCCTGGCTTCGGCCATTGATCCGTCCCTTTACGGCGTCCCGGGGAGTTCTGGTCGCCGTGGACCGGGGCAACAGGGCGTATTCTGCCGTGACCCAGCCCTGGCCTGAGCCTCGCAGAAAGGGCGGTACCCGGTCTTCTACCGTTGCAGTGCAAAGCACCGCCGTCTGGCCCCACCGGACCAGACAGGACCCCTCGGCGTAGGCGTTGCAGCCCCGCTCCAACAGGATAGGCCGCAGGCCGTCGGGGCGTTCCCGCTGGGCCGAAACCGCCGGTTCCTCCATAGTCGTTCCTCCTCGCGCCGCCACCGCGCCCGCAAAAGCCCGGGCCCGATGGCGCTTTGTGCCCTATCTTACCACGGTCCATTGCAACATCAAGGTGGACCCTGGCCGGGAGAACAGGAAATAGGGCTCTTCGAAATCCAAGGAGCCCCTTCTGAGTTAGACCTAAGAGGGCAAGATACCCTGACCACCACGGACCTTTAAATTTCTTGCAAAACTCCAGGCCCTGAGTTAAAGTGATAGAGCATACCCATCTTGTAGGGTTATCTTTCTCAAGCTCAGTTGGATAAGCTCCAACGGAAAGGACCGTCATGGCTAGCCACTATCGTAAACTCTCTACCCCCCCCCCGAAACATTAGTTCACAATAATACTTCGTCAATCACCCAACTTCACAAACCACGCCGTGTGCCTGTCTCGTTGTCCTACGCCACGGTCTTAGCGCTAATCTTTGCGGGCGCAGCGGGAGCCGTGGAGATATCAAAGCCGGTAAAGGGCGACTGGGACATACTGGAAAATGAGGATACATATATCACCATTACTTCAACCCAAAAAGATCATCCCGGAATATACGCTGGAGCCCCCTATGGAAGCAATGAAATCACCGTCGGCGGA
>CAZNRB010000190.1:0-2146 GCA_964575405.1 uncultured Synergistaceae bacterium
AATCCCAGAGTTATTATATACGGTTTGCGAGAAAAGTGCAATATTTGTGAAATTTTTACACTAAGCGCGAAGGTCTGGGCCTTTTATGCCAGAACGTCTTAGCATGGCAAGTCCCGCCCTTCAGCCCAATTCCAGCTCGGGACGCAGAAAAAGCGGGTTCAGGAGAATCTCCCAAACCTGCTTGCTTTTTTATTATAATTAATAAGTATAACGTACGTATTAAGTTGGCGGAGAGAAAGAGATTCGAACTCTTGGGACTGACGTCCAACAGTTTTCAAGACTGCCGCCTTAGACCGCTCGGCCATCTCTCCGCAACGGTAGGTATTATATAATAGCCCAAGAAACTCCGCAAAGGGAAATTGGGACGCTAGAGGGCTTTAGCTCAAAAAAATCGATCAAACAAAAGAAAGAAGGATAGCTTCAATGGAATCTGTGCGCATGAAAATCCGGGTCCGCTACGCCGAGACCGACCAGATGGGCATCGTCCATCACAGCAATTACTTTGTGTGGTTCGAGGCCGGCCGGTCCGAGATCTGCCGGACCTGGGGCATCCCCTACCCTCAGTGGGAGGAACAGGGCCTATTTCTGCCCCTGGTGGATGCCCACTGCCGCTACAAAGCGCCGCTGCGCTACGACGAGGAGGCCGAGTTGGAGGTAAAAGTCCAGAAGCTGAAGCGCCACAGCGTGACCTTTAGCTATCGGCTCTTCAACGACCAGGGGCGGCTGGCCGCCGAGGGCACCACTGAACACGCCTTCGCCGGCCCTCAGGGCCGACTGATACGGGGCGGCCACCCGCTGATCGGGCGGCTGGAGGAAATTCTGGCCGGCGCAAAGGACCAGGAAGCCTAGTAATCCCCCGATTTGGACTTAGGCGGCTCCGGCAGCGGTATGGCGTCGGACCGCTCCCAGAGCCTCAGGGCCCCCAAGCCGATAAAATCGCAGACCAGGCTCATCACGCCGCCGCCCGATTGTAACAGCCCTAGTCCCTCGATGGCCCAGGCCGAAAAGAGCAGCGCCAGAGGGAGCCAGCGAGGCGCCGGAGCGACAAAAAAGGCCAAAAGGCAGTAGACCCAGGGAATAGCCAAGGTCCTTAGGACGAAGAACCGCGCCACCGGGTCCTCTAGGCCCCAGAGGGCGAAGAGGGCCAGCAACGTCAGCCCAAGGGCCGAAGCTCCGTATCGCTTGACGATCATAGACCGATCAGCGCTCCTTTCTTCTTTGCTCATGCTTATTATGCTTCTTTGCTTATGTATGTTTTTTGCTTATGGGAACTTTTCTATTAGGAACTTCTTCGTTCAAAAGACCCCCATCCACTGCTCCTTCAGGGCCGGGGGCTTTTTTTTCTTTTCTCTTTTCTCTTTTCTCTTTTCTCTTTTTCTTTCCCCAATTTCTATAGTATCTTTTGGGGCCCTAAATGCCAAGGCCCTGCCACGGGGTCATCGAAAAATCGGTTCCCCTCCGGTCCCTCTATCCAGCTTTCCCTTGTCTTTATCGGATTAATACGATAAATTGACGACATTGCAGAGCAAAGGAGCGTTTTTTATGGAGTACCTCAAAAAGGCTCTGTCTCGGCCCGCCGAAGAGAGCGACCATCGGGCAGCAGCGGTGGCCGCCGCGGGGATGCGCAAAAAGCTGCCTAACCTGGCCCGGCCCTATCGGGCTCCCGCCGTAGCCCTGGGGGCGCTTCTGCCGGCGCTGATCTACCTGGTCATGATGACCCAGCTGGACAGCAACGCCGTGCTGAGCGGCCTGGTCTGGGCCCTGCTGGGATTGGGGCTCTACTTCGGCTACCAAAAATATGGCAAGGCCCCTCAGGGCCAGGAGGAGATCCTCCTGAACTGGGAAGACCAGCCGTCGCCCTCCGAGGAGGAATAGGGGGCCATGGAGCGGGAATTCCGGCTCTGGCGGGCCGTCGTGCTGGGGGGTGATCCTGGCGGTGGCCCTATACTTCCTGCCGGACTGGATCCTCTAGCCCCTCGCCAAGATCCGGCGAAAAAAGCCCCTCCAGGCCTTGCCAAAGTGCTGGAGTGCTGTTAGAATAACTTGCGTTGTCTCTAGGAGAGGTGTCCGAGTGGTCGATGGTGCTTGCTTGGAAGGCAAGTGTACCGCCAGGTACCGAGAGTTCGAATCTCTCCCTCTCCGCCAT
>CAZNRB010000191.1:0-2125 GCA_964575405.1 uncultured Synergistaceae bacterium
CACACGGCCATGCTGCTGGGGGCGGTCCACGTGCTCTGTGAGCTCAAGGACCAGATCGAGGGCACCATCAAGTTCGTCTTTCAGCCCTCGGAGGAGATGACGCCCACCGGCGGGGCTCCCGGCATGATCGCTGACGGCATCCTGGAAAATCCCAAGGTCCAGGCCATGATCGGGCTCCACGTCTGGCCCACCTTGGCCACCGGCACCATGGGCATCCAGGCCGGACCGGTGTCGGCGGCATCGGACCACCTGAAGTTCACCGTCCGGGGCAAGGCCTGCCACGGCTCCATGCCCGACGCCGGAGTGGACGCCGTGGTGGCGGCATCGGCCACGGTGATGGCGTTGCAGGCCGTGGTGTCCCGCAACGTGAGCCCCCAGGACATCGCAGTGATCACCCTGGGCACCGTCCACGGCGGCGACCGCTACAACATCGTGGCCGACCGGGTGGACTTCGACGGCACCGTCCGCAGCTTCAACGAGGAGGTCCACCAAAAGCTGCCCCAGTGGATCAAGCGCACTGTAGAAAACACCGTGGCGGCCTTCGGCGCCGAGGCGGAAATCGAGTACCAGGTAGGCTACCCCTCCACGATAAACCGGGCCGAGATCGTGGAGATCTGCAAAACCGCCGCCGCTCCGGTGGTGGGCAATGGTGGCGTGTTGCCGCCCCAGCCGGTGCCGCCCACCGGCGAGGACTTCGCCTTCTATACCCTCAAGGTGCCCTCGGCCTTCGCATGGCTGGGATGCCGCCCCGAAGGGGTGGCCCCCGAGGACATGCCGGCACTGCACAACGACAAGTTCATGCCCGATCCCAGCTGCTTCCCCCTGGGAGTGCGCTACCTGGCCAACGCTGCCTTCAAACTCTTGGAGGCCCCTCTGGAGGACATTCGATGACTACCTTTGATCAGACCCTTTTGGACCGCATGGTCCAGCGCCGCAGAGATTTCCACCGCTATCCCGAGTCGGGATGGGCCGAGTTCCGCACCACCGCCAAGGTGGCCCAAGTCATGGAGGACCTGGGTTACAGCCTGCGTTTCGGCGGCGATTTCATCAAGGCCGAAGACGTGATGGGCCGCACCATCGACCCGCAGGCTCAGATGGAACGGGCCATCAGCCAGGGCGCCGATCCGGCTATGATCCAGCGCATGGGCGGCTATACTGGGCTGGTGGCCGAGATGGACACAGGGCGGCCGGGACCGCTGACGGCGTTGCGCTTCGACATCGACTGCGTAGACACCACCGAGGCCTCCGAGTCCGGACACCTCCCGGCCCGGGAGGGTTTCGGCTCGGTCAATTCGGGATGGATGCACGCCTGCGGCCACGACGGCCACACGGTGCTGGGGCTGGCCCTGGCCGAGGTGGTCATGGCCGAAAGGGATAGCCTGAAGGGGAAGATCCGCTTCCTCTTCCAGCCCGCCGAGGAGGGCGTCAGGGGCGGCTACGCCATGACCCAGGCAGGGCTACTGGACGACGTGGAGAACTTTATCGCCATCCACCTGGGACTGGGACAGGCCACGGGGACGGTCTTCGGAGGGACCTACGGTTTTCTATGCACCACCAAGTTCGACGTGGAGTACAGCGGCGTGGGAGCCCATGCCGGCGGCGAACCCCAGAAGGGCCGCAACGCCCTGTTGGCGGCGGCAACGGCGGCGCTGAACCTCCACGCCATCGCCCCCCACTCCGGCGGCGTGACTCGGCTTAACGTGGGAGTGCTCAACGCCGGCGAGGGCCGCAATGTGGTGCCACCCCGGGCGGTCATGAAGGTAGAGACCCGGGGCGAGACCAACGAACTGGCCCAGTACGTCTACGACAGGGCCATGGAGGTGGTCCAGGGCGCCGCGGCAATCTACGGCGTCACCGCCAAGGTGACCAAACAGGGCGAGTCCATCACCACCACCAGCGACGCAGAGCTGGCAGAGCTGGCGGCGGCCGAAGCCGCTCAGGTCCCCGGCGTGACCCATGTCGAACCGCTGCGTCTCATGACTGGCAGCGACGACGCCTGCTGGATGATGAAGCGGGTCCAGGACCACGGCGGCAAAGCCACCTACATCGGCCTGGGAGCCACCACCGCGGCGGGACACCACAACGACCACTTCGACTTCGACGAGGCCTGTCTGCCCATCGGCCT
>CAZNRB010000192.1:0-2096 GCA_964575405.1 uncultured Synergistaceae bacterium
GCTTTTCGGAGCCAAGAGACGAGGCTAAGACGCGAAAAAGGATCCTGCCCCTCTGGGGGGCGGGATCCTTTTTTGCTGTCCTGCTATGTGCTGCTCTACAGGTTTATAGGGCCTGGCGGCTGCCCCACTTCCTCTGGTGACTTTAAGAGTCCTGATCCTCCTGGTCAGGCTGCTGGGCGGCCTTGAACTTCTTGGTGTAGCGGGCCCGGGCTTCCTGTTTCTCCCGGAACCGCCGTTCCTTGCGGATCACCACGGTCTTCTCGTCCACGGGGTCGCGGTGGATCAGCAGGGTGTGGCCCAGCCGTTCCACCCCTTTCCAGCGGTATTCGTCGCAGATGTCCTCCAGGGCGTCGTTGATCATCACCCGATCCGAGGCCTTGAGTTGCAGGTCGTTGATGATGTCAGAAACCTTCAGGTCGATGACGTTGTCGCCGTCGCCCTTTTTCTCGAACATCCGCCGGATGGTGGCGTCCAGGACCTTTTTGATCTTGGACTTCTTGGTGCCTTCCCTGGAAATCTCGGGCTTGGAGAGCCGATCCAGTTGCTTGTTCACCAGGGACTCTACCAACTTGTCGAAGGCCTCGCCCTCTAAGTCCAATAGTCCCATACTAGCAGAGGTCCTACCATTCTTTTTTATAGCCATTCCACAAATCCTCCCCCGGAGTTAAATTTCTATCTTTGGCTATTGTACCATAAAATGCTCTTCCGTTACAGTTAAAGCGAAAAAATATAGGAGATAATTTTCCCCAGGGGGCCGCCCTCGCCGCCGGTCCCATTATTATTTTATGAGAGCCTTAAGGGGAATGAAATAGGGGACGAAAGTTTGAGGCGCTGGCTAAACAAAAAAGCCCCCTCTCGATAGGAGAGAGGGCATTCCGCGATCAGGTGATTATGCCATGTTCCCTAAAAGCGCCTTGGCCTGTTCTACTGACAGCGGCCGTAGGCCACCAGGAGCTCGCCCGCCTTGACGCCCAGGGCCAGGCCGTGGTACAGCACCGTGCCGTCGAATTGGGCCCGCAGCTCCTCGATGAGGGAGCCCTCCAGGTCCGTCAGGGTGCCCAAGAGATCGCCGGCCTTTACGGACTGGCCGGCCTTGACCGGCGATACCCACATGCCGGCCTGGGGAGCGCTCTCGTAGAGGGTCTCCAGCACTTCTTGCTGGAAGCCGTTGACCTTGGCCTCGGGCCCCATACCCAAAAAGCCCATGAGGCTCAGCACGCTCCTGAAACAGCGGTCCACCTCTTCAGGGTCCCAGAGGCCCATGCAGCCGATCTCCACCAGCATGGCCGGGATCCCGGCGGTGCGGGCGGCGCAGCTGTATAGCCCGTCGTCGGCCTTTGACAGGACCCGGTACCCCACGTCCAGATGGGCCGCCGCCTGGCGGATGTAGTCGGTATTCTCTATCCCCTGGGGGAAGAAGACCAGGGGCGTCATGTCCTCGTTGGGGCCTCCGCCGTGGAGGTCCACCAGAAAGTCGGCCTCAGGGTAGATGTGGTCCTGCACGGCTCGGGCGATCTGCTGGGTGGCCGTGCCGCTTTGGGGAGCCGGGAAGGCCCGGTTCAGGTTTCCGCCGTCGCTGGGCACCAGCTGCTGGCCCGCTAAAAAGCCCTGGGCGTTGACCAGGGGCAGTATTAACAGGCGGCCTTTGAGCGAGCCGGGATCCAGCTGCTCGAAGAGCTTTCGGGCGGTCAACATGCCCACGTACTCGCAGCCGTGGACACCTGCGGTGACCACTAAAGTGGGGCCAGGCTGGGCTCCCTGCAGGACCCAGACCTGCAGGTCCCCGGCTTCTCCGGCCGGCAGGGTCCTCTTCTCTTTAGTTCCCGGGGCGATTTGGAACAGCGATTCCACAGACAATTGATCTTCCTCCTTCGGACTTTGTCCAGAGCTCCCAGGGGGAGCCTGGCAAAATAGTCTTTTTTGGTCCTTGACAGCCTGGAAGGGGCTGTTTAAGATTATAGCACAAACACATGAAGAAATGCTCATATGAGGGGTATTTAAAATGACCTTACAAGACGAGAGGACCCTGGAACTCTGCATCGTGCCGGTGATCCATCAGGAGGCCGTCGACGCCGCTCGAGCCGGCCTGCCCGACG
>CAZNRB010000193.1:0-2092 GCA_964575405.1 uncultured Synergistaceae bacterium
TCTGGCTGGACGGCGGCACCATGTTCGGCGACGAGGGCTCGGGCTATCAGCGCTTTAACCTGGCCTATCCCCGATCGGTGATCAAGGAGTGCGTGGACCGCATAAAGAAGGCCGCCGAGGCCAAGGGCCTGATCTGATCTAGCCCCCTAATCCTTTCTTTTCTTTCGGGGAAGCCCCTGGCCCTTGTCCCTAGGGCTTCCCCCTCTCAAACACAAGGTTTATATCTTTACTACCCCTATCGATTTGTCGATTCTATCGGATTTGGCGATCTCGACGGTGAATCGACTGTTGGTTTGTTGTCTTTTTTCGGCAGTTGTCCCATTCATTCCCCTTGATTTTCATTTTTTTGAAGGAGGCATAGCTATGAGTAACCAGAGCTCGACGAAACAGCTTCAGCAGGTCCTGGGATTTTGGGACCTGATGGGCGCTTCGGTGGGACAGATCATCGGAGCCGGCATCATGACTCTGCTGGGAGCGGCTATCGCTATGACAGGCCGTTCGGTGCCCCTGGCCTTTATGATTGCGGCCTTTATCACTATTTTCCAGTACGCGCCATTGGTCTTCATCTGTGGCACCCTACGGCTCCGGGGTGGTCAGTACACCATGGTAGCCATGATGGGCGGCCAAAAACTGGCCGGAGCCTTTAGCGTGATTTACGTGTTCTCCAAGCTGAGCTTTGCTATGTACGCTCTGTCCTTCGCCAGCTACGTGATCTCGCTTTTCGGATTAGGGTCAGAACAGTGGATCGCCTTCGTCACGCTGACGCTGTTCTTTGCCTTAAACTGCTTCGGCATCGACAAGTTCGCCGCCGTGCAGAACCTCATCGTTGTGCTACTGGTGGTAGCTCTGGCGGTTTTCATCGGCTTCGGCTTCTGGGGTCCCAACGGCGGCATCGATCCCAACTATTTCGCCCCTGAGACCTGGATGACCGGCGGCGTTATGGGACTGCTCCAGGCCGGCGCCCTGTTGTCCTTCGCCACAGGAGGCGCCAATTGTTTGGCTAACCTGTCGGCCGAGGCCAAGCGTCCCACCAGGGACATCCCCATCGCCATGGCCATCTCCACTATTTTCGTGGCCATCATCTACGGCTTTGCCGCCTTCGTGGCCGCTGGAGTGCTTCCTCTTGAGCAGGTAGCTGGCCAGAACTTGGCTCTGGTAGCCGAGAAGATTCTGCCCTATCCGGTTTACGTGTTCTTCATCTTCTGCGGTGCCGGCTTCGCCCTAATTTCCACGCTGAACTCCCAGTTCGCCTGGGCTCCTAAGGCCACTATGCAGGCCTGCGACGACGGCTGGTTCCCCCACTGGTTGGCCAGCATGTCCCGGTGGAACACGCCCTATGTGCTGCTGTGGATTTTCTATCTTCTGGGAGTCGTCTGCATCTTCACGGGCCTCAGCGTTGCCATCATTGGCCAGATCTGCCTGGTGGGCAACGGATTGATCTTCCTGATGATCAACGCCTTCCTGTGGAAGCTGCCTAAGGTCGCTCCCGAGGCCTGGCAGAAATCCAAGTTCAGAATCAGCGCTTTCGCATTGACCTCCCTGTCTATCCTCAGTTCTTTGGCTTCGATCCTGAACGTGTACCTCAACGCCCGAGGGCTGTCCATGGCGCTGTTGATGCTCAACATCGTGGTCATCGCTGCCAGTTTCATCTTCGCTACGATCCGCAACAAGAGCGTCAACATGGACATCAGCTACGAGGAGGTCGAAGCCTAGTTTCAGAGATACTGATAAGCTAGATCTCACAAAAAGCATAGGTGATTGCGCAGGACTTGCCTGCAGCCAGAGAAGGAGGGATTTACCCCAGAGGGGAGTTTATCCCTCCTCTCTGATTGCAGACAAGGAGGCTTTATTGTAAAGTTCATGATGTGGCGGTAGATTCTACCAGGCGAGAGGCTATTATTGATGGATATTTTAAAACTTATCGTTGTTTTTGGAATTATCGTCGTAGTGCTGTGGAGGAAAAAGCCCCTGGTGCTGGCGGTCCTGGCCGCCGAGATCGGCGCGGTGTTGCTCTACGGCCTGTCCCTCACCGAAGCCCTGGGGGCTTTTTGGAGGGGCACCACCAGCTGGACCACTGTTCGGACTCTGTTGG
>CAZNRB010000194.1:0-2062 GCA_964575405.1 uncultured Synergistaceae bacterium
CCAGGTAGGCCTCTTTGGACCGGGTTATGGCCAGGAAATAGAGCACCATCATGGGGCCGCCTACGGCGAAAAAGCCGTCGCAGAGCCCCGAAAAGACGCCGCAGGCCATAACGGTGCGCCAACTGGGACGCAGGGCGATCTTCTGGCGAAACATCAACATGTAGGGACACAGCAATATCAAGAAGACGCCCAGTATCCGCTTCAGCACCACCACGTCCATGGCGGTGGCCCAGTGGATGGCCACGGTGGAGGTGGCCATGAAGCACAGCGCCGGCGCCCCGATGGTCCGCCACTGGATGAAGGATCGGTACCGCCAGGCCATCATGATCTCCAACATGAGGCTCACGAAGTTGGACACCGCGGCGGCTCCGGTCACGGCGATGAAATAGGGGGCTATGCTCATGAATACGATCCCGGCGCCGAAGCCGGTGACGCTCTGGACGAATCCCGCCAGCACCAGGGAAAGACAGACCACGCCGTAGATCATGACGGATCCTCCGGGGGAGTCTGGTCGAACTCGGCCAGGTTGATGGTCTCCACATAAAAGCCCAGCTTCTCGTAGGAATCAAAGTAGGCGAACTTGATCCCAGGCCCCCGGGGCGAATCGCCCTGGTGGAGCACCTCGATGCCGTGGTCGGCCATGTACTGGACCGCCTCGGCGTGGCTGGAGACGTTGAACCGTAGATGGTGCAATCCCTTGTGGTGGGACCTGTGGAACTCCATCCAGGCGCTGTCGCCGTCGATGGGGCTCAGGAACTCCAGTTCCACCGGAAAGCCGGGCTTGTTGAAAAAGTCCATCCGCACCGCCGGGCCCTTCTCCTGGGCCTTGCCGCGAAACACCGTGCCGCCGTGGCGGGCCGTCATGCCTCCCGAGGCCTGGTGGGGGGCCATGTCGAAGAGCTCCATCAGGTTGGCCTTCAGGGCCTCGGTCTGGTCGGGAGGGACCACGATACCGATCTGGTCGAGGCTAACAAAGATCTCGTCAAAGGATTTTCGGGATTTGGTCATGGTCCTTCCTCTCGAAACCTCGTAATTTAACTCTCTCGAATTCTCGCTATCCCGGACCTAGGCTGCCGCCCTTTGGGCCCGCCTCAGCCTGCTGACCCTGGGGATGGAGATGAACAGGGGGATCCAGATGATGAAGGCGCTGGCGGTTCCGGTAGCTCCCAGGATGATCAGGACGATGTTGGTCAGGCCGATATTAGAGATGAACCAGCACAACACCATGTAGATCAGCGAGATCACCAGGCGCTTCATGGGCAGGCTCACCGCGGGGTTTGTCCAGAGCTTCTCGAAGCGGGCGGTGATGGAAAAGCCGAAGGCCGGGCCGGTGGAGACCGCCGAGAGCAACAGCACCATCCAATAGATCACCAGCAGCACCTGGCTGCCCAGATAGCCGATGATGTTGAGAATCGGCGTGGAGTTCAGCTCCTGGGGCAGATAGGGCAGCACGATGCAGGAGGTGATGAAAAACAGCGAGGACACCACCACGCCGATGGTGATACCGCCGCCGATGACGTCCTTGCCGTCCTGGACCCGCTCGGCGTAGCTGGACAGGGTGGCGCCCCAGGAGCCCACGTTGAAGCAATAGGCGATGACGCCGGCAAAGCCCACCCGGAGGCTGACGCCGCTCCAGTCCAGGCCCACCTGGAAATTGCCCAGCAACCCCATCAGCTCGCTTCCTTTGACCCGGCACACCGATACCATAATGGCCAACAACGAGACCAACAGCGCTATGGTGATGGCGGTGTTGAACCGGCGCAGGAAGCCGCCGCCGGTGACGCAGAGCAGGGCGAAGAGTAACGACGACAGAAAGGCCGAGACCTGGGCGTTCCAGCCCAACATGGAATTGCCCAGGATGCCCATCAGCGCCAGAGACCCCGCCACGGCGGTGATGCCCTTGAGGATGGTGTAGCAGTCGAAGACCACCGTGACGACCTTTTTAAGCCAGGGATTGGCGTCGGGCCCTTGGAGGCCATAGAGGGCCAGGTAGAACATCCTGTAATCGGTGATGCCGTAGGCCTTGACCACGTTGAGCCCCAAAATGCAGGAAAGGCTCATG
>CAZNRB010000195.1:0-2028 GCA_964575405.1 uncultured Synergistaceae bacterium
CTGGAAGGGGTACAATAACGCCCAAGACTGAAAAATCAACCATCGTCCCTGAGTAGTTGCGCTGGGCGGCCATCAGAAACGGGAGGTTACCATGTCGGATAAGAATTTCTACATCACCACGCCTATTTACTACGTCAACGACGTGCCCCACATCGGCCACGCCTACACCACCATCGCCGCCGACGTGATGAGCCGGTACAAGCGCATGGAGGGCTATAACGTGTTCTTCCTCACTGGGACCGACGAGCACGGCCAGAAGGTGGCCGAAAGCGCCGCCAAAAAGGGCCTGACGCCCCAGGAACTGACCGATCAGATGGCCGAGAACTTCCGGGACCTGCTGCCGGCCATCGACGCCAGCAACCAGGACTTTATCCGCACCACCGAGGAGCGCCACGAAAGGGCCGTGCAGGCCATCTTCGCCAAGCTCATGGCCCAGGGCGACATCTACAAGAGCACCTACAAAGGCTGGTACTGCGTGCCCTGCGAGACCTACGTGCCCGAGAACAGCATCGGCGAGGCCCACACCTGCCCCGACTGCGGCCGTCCTCTGGTGGAGATGGAGGAGGAGAGCTACTTCCTGCGGACCTCGGCCTACGCCGACAAGCTGCTGGCCTTCTACGAGGCCAACCCTGACGCCATCGGCCCCAAGATCCGCTACAACGAAGTGGTGAGCTTCATCAAAAGCGGCCTTAAAGACCAGTCCATCTCCCGCACCTCCGTCCAGTGGGGCATCCCGGTGCCCGGCGACGAGAAACACACCATCTACGTGTGGTTCGACGCCCTGATCAACTACCTGACGGCCTGCGGCTACGGCGTGGACGAGGAGAAAATGGCCCGGTTCTGGCCCACGGTGAACCACCTGGTGGGCAAGGACATCATCCGGTTCCACTGCGTGGTCTGGCCCATTATGCTCATGGCCCTGGGGCTCAACCCGCCGGAGCGGGTATTTTCCCACGGCTGGTGGACCATCGAGGGCGAGAAGATGTCCAAGTCCAAGGGCAACGTGGTGGACCCCCACGAGATGGTGGCACTCTACGGCTCCGACGCCTTCCGGTACTTCCTGCTGCGCCAGGTGCCCTTCGGCCTGGACGGCGACTTTTCCGAGCTGGCCCTGGCCCAGCGTATCAACTCCGACCTGGCCAACGACCTGGGCAACCTGCTGAGCCGCACCATCTCGATGGTCCTCAAGTACCGCGACGGCCAGGCCCCGGCAGCTCGGGACCTGACGGACCTGGAAGGGGAAGTGCGCTCCCTGGCCGAGACCAGCTTCAGGGCCTACCGGGACCACATGGCCGCCTACAGCTTCGACGAGGCACTGAAGGACGCCTGGGAGCTGATCAAGCGGGCCAACAAGTACATCGACGAGTCCATGCCCTGGAAGCTGGGCGGTGAAGAACATGCCGCCAGGCTGGACACGGTGCTGAACACCCTGCTGGAGGCGCTGAAGCTGTCGGCGCTGATGGTGGCGCCGGTGATGCCCAAGACCGCCGCCAAGATCTGGGCCCAGCTGGGTTACCAGGGCTCGCCGGTGGAGCTCAAGTTCGACGGCTACGCCTGGGGCTCCTGCGGATGTCCCGGTCACAGGGTAGTCAAGGGCGAGATGCTGTTCCCCCGCATCGATCTGGAGGCCTGGGCCGAGGAGAAGAAAAAGCGGGACCTGGCCAAGGGCAAGCCGGTGGACCCTGGCGACCACGAGGCCCAGATCACCATCGACGACTTCGCCAAGGTGGAGCTTCGGGTGGCCCAGATCATAAAGGTGGAACTGGTGCCCGGCGCCAAGCGGCTCTATAAGCTGGACCTGGACCTGGGCTACGAGAAGCGGACCATCGTCTCAAGTATAAAGGACTACTTCACGCCGGAGCAGCTCCAGGGCCGCCGTATTGTGGTGGTGGCCAACCTCAAGCCGGCCAAGATGTGCGGCGTCGAGAGCAACGGCATGTTGCTGGCCGCCTCGTTTGGCAAAGGGGCCGAAGAGAAGCTGTCGCTGTTGGCGCCGGTGGAGGACATCCCCCTGGGCAGCCGGGTCCA
>CAZNRB010000196.1:0-2022 GCA_964575405.1 uncultured Synergistaceae bacterium
CGGGACACCACAACGACCACTTCGACTTCGACGAGGCCTGTCTGCCCATCGGCCTAGAGGTGCTGGCCAGGACGGTGAGAAAGCTCAACGTCTGTTAAACCCCTCTTAATAAAAGCGAGAGCCCTGAGGCCTGACCGGTCCGGGGCTCTTTCTCTTTTTCGAATTAGTGATCTTAAAGGCCTATCTAACCTTGGACAGGATCCGTTCCTCCAGCCGCAGAGCGTCGATATCCTGGCCCTGAAGTCTCATGAGCCGGAGCTGGGGCCGCGCCATGCCGGCGCTCATCACTGCCAGATCGCTCTGGACCATGCGGACCGGCAGTTCCTCTCCGGCCACCTTCACGGCAATCCCCGTGCCGCTGGGGCTGATTTCCACCAGCCCCCCTTCATCGGAACGATAACATCCGCAGGCCTGAGCTATGGTCTCGGGGTCCCAAGGCCTGTCAGTCCAAGGATCCTCCGGTCGGGGATCCCAACCTGCGCACCACCGCAGGGCCCCGTCGGCCACCAACGACACCGGCACATCGGAGGTGTTGCAGAGCACTATTACGCCGCATCCCAATTCCGGCGACCAGGCCAAATGGGACGATACGCCCGTCAAGCTGCCGCCGTGGCGGATCACCGTGCAGTCCTTCAGGAAGGATACCATAAGGCCGTAGCCGCAGAATTGCTGCCATTTGGTGGGAATCCGGGGCTTCGTCATCTCCCTCAGGCTTCGAGGACTCAAAATCCGCTGTCCCTGAGGGCCTACGCCGCCGTTCATCAGCATAAAGAGGTACTTTTTCATATCCCTCAGCGTGGACTTCAAGGCGCCTCCGCCCATGAGCACAAAGGCGTTGTCGTAAAAATCCCGAAAGGCTTCCATGGCGCCTTGGCGCTTGGCATAGAGCACCGACACGTTAGGGTCTCTGGCCGGAGCCTCAAAAGAAAAGGTGCTGCGGTCCATGCCCAAAGGCTTGAGGATGTGCTCTTCCACATAGCCGCTGTAGGACCGCTGATCGCCCTGACGCCGGATAATATCGGCCAAGACGCCGTAGCCGTCGTTGCAGTAGCTCATGAACTCACCGGGCCTGCCTATATGGTCCATCTGGCCGTCCAGCCGCGAAGCCACGCGGCGTATCCCCTCATCGGCCAAGACATCGCTGTAGGCCCAATCTTGACCTTCTTTGCTCAACCCCAAATCCTTGGCCACTGCGTCTACGGTAATGCGGGCCTGAGGAAAATAACCGCCGCTGTGGGTCATCAAATGGGCCACTGTCACAGGCCGCTGGTTCAAGTTATGGAAGTCAGGGCAGTAAGCCCAAGCCGGAGCCTGCTCGTCAAGCCTTCCCATTTCGGCTAGCTGCATCACCGCCCCACAGGTGAAGCTTTTAGTCACCGAAGCTAGGCCGAAAATGGTGTCCTGGTCAACGGGAAGGCGGCGGTCCCGGTCTCGCCAGCCGAAACAGCGCTGATAGACCGTCTCCCGGCGGTCTAGGATGGCCACGGCCATGCCCTGGCCGAGGTGAGTCTCCATGATCCTTTCCAGATAGTCCTCAAAGGGGCCTTGAAAAGACTTGTCCAAAGTCATAGCGTGGAATTCCTTCCTTTTCCTAGATCTCATCGGGATCCCAAAGGAGTCCTGCTGTAATTCTAGCACGGCAGCTAGGACCCACAGGGCCTGAAAATGCGCGAGGCGCAAAAAAGTGGCCTATCGCAACAACTCTATGTGAAGGGAAAATTCTCTTTTTACTTTATTCTGCGAACAAGATATGATATTATGAAAAGTAAGGTTGAAGGGGATTATGTCATTGGGATCGTGTGTAAACCATCTTTCATAAGGGGTGATTTTTATGCCGGAAACCGCATCGGTGCAGAAAAAGAGCAGGTTCGCTAGCTTCATCAATTGGGTAGAACGGGTCGGGAACAAGTTGCCTCATCCCTTCTGGCTTTTCGTCTATCTATCCATAATCGTCGCTGTGTTGTCGCTGTTGCTGTCCAAGGCCGGCGTATCGGTGACCTACATGGCCGCCGGTAGAGGCGG
>CAZNRB010000197.1:0-1986 GCA_964575405.1 uncultured Synergistaceae bacterium
CCTGCCTACGCGCAAAACTGCCCTGACCTCGCCAATTCCAGAGGTCAGGGCTGTTTGATAGCTAATGCCGGCTAATGCCGGCTGTGGCTATTTGGGATTCCTCAACGCGGCAAAGTGGTTCATTAAACAGCCCGAAAGAATGATCTGCCGGTCTTCGGCAGCCAGGTCGGGCATTTTCAGGGTAACGGCGATTTTCTGATTGCCCCGGATCAGCTGGCCTTCCACTGCGTCTCGGCCCTCTTCTATGGCCCTGCGGATCTGGGGGACGAAAAGCCAGTCGTCCACCTGGAACTGGTCCTCCATGGCGGCGTCGACGATGTAGGGGATCATGCCCCAGTTCATGAGGTTGCTGCGATAGCGCTTTGTGGCGTACTCCAGGGCCACGTTGGCCTGGCCGCCCAGCATCTTCTGGGACGAGGCGGCCTGCTCCCGTGCCGATCCATCGCCGGGCTTGCGGGCGAAGACCAGGCTGCCCAGGCCTAGGTCGCCCAGGTCCTTCACGCCGGTGCGGTCCAGCAGAGACTGGAGCTCGGCGCTGGGGGCGCCTCTCTGTTCCAGAAGCTGGAGCCGCTCTTCCTCCAGGGCTTGGGCTGCCTTGGCCCGGCCCACGTACTGGGGATCCTTGCGGGATAGGGTGAACTCCGCCAATTTCAAGGGGTTGGACCGCAGCGACGAGGTCTCGCCCGAGGGGATCAGCTCGTCGGTGGTGGTCACTGGGTCGTGGATTACCGAGGCCACCCGGAGAAGCTGATGTTCAGGCAGGGGGTAGATCTTGGGCCAGGGGCGGATATTGGGGCCGTAGACCAGCTCCTCGGCGGGATTGGGCTTGCCTGAGCCGTGGTAGACCCGCTTGGCGTAGATCGAGCCGTCGTAATGGTATTCTACCGGCTTGAGCCGGTCGCCGAACTCCAGGCCGGAGGTCAGCAGGCCGCCGTTGGCCGCCGTGGCGGCGATGGACCGGGCGTCCATTAGGGCCACCGCAGAGACCTGGCCCGCTCCGGGCTTGGAGCCTTCGCGATTGGGGAAATTCCTAGTGGTGTGGCGGATGCTGAAGCCCTGGTTGCAGGGCGTGTCGCCGGCGCCGAAGCAGGGGCCGCAGAAGGCTGTACGCAAGGTAGCCCCGGCGCCCATCAGCGAGGCTATGGCGCCGTTTTTGACCAGCTCCATGTAGACCGGCTGGCTGGCGGGATAGACGCTGAGGCTGAATTCGCCGTCGCCGGTACTGCCGCCGTCGAGGATCTGGGCGGCGCAGACCGCGTTTTCAAAGGTGCCGCCGGCGCAGCCGGCGATGACGCCCTGATCTACCCAGAAGCGGCCCTTATTCAATTTGCTCCGCAGGTCCAGCTTTAGCTCCGGATTGTCCATCACGTCGTTGCAACTCTGCTCTACCTGGTGGAGCAGCTCCTCGGCGTTTTCGTTGAACTCCCTGATGGTGTAGCCGTTGCTTGGGTGGAAGGGCAGGGCGATCATGGGCTCGATCCGGTCCAGATCGATCACCACGGCTCCATCGTAACGGGCCACCGGCTCAGGGTCCAGCTGTTTAAAGGCCTCGGGGCGGCCGTGGATCCGGTAGAAATCCTTTACTGCGTCGTCGGTGCGCCAGATAGAGCTCCAGCAGGCCGTCTCGGTGGTCATCACGTCGATGCCCATGCGGAAATCAACGCTGAGATTGCTCACGCCGGGGCCCACGAACTCCAGAGCGGCGTTTTTCACGAAGCCCCCGGCGAAGACTTTGCTGATCATGGCGATGGCCACGTCCTGGGGCCCCACGCCGGGACGGGGCGAACCCTGGAGGTAGACGGCAATGACCTTGGGCCGGGCCATGTCGTAACTCTGGCCCAGCAATTGCTTCACCAGCTCGGGGCCACCCTCGCCCACAGCCAGGGTTCCCAGGGCGCCGTAGCGGGTGTGGCTGTCGGTGCCCAGTATCATGGCGCCCCCTTCGGCCATCACTTCCCGCATGTACTGGTGGATCACCGCCATGTG
>CAZNRB010000198.1:0-1982 GCA_964575405.1 uncultured Synergistaceae bacterium
ACCGCCGCGAGCAGCGGTAGATCCATGGCCTGAAAAAGAACTACCAGAGGGCGGCTTTCTCTCATCTATTGGATCTCGGCTTTGGGGGCCACATTGCTCCCCCGCTTCAGTCTCAAGATGGGGATGCTGGCCTCCAGAGCTACAAGGCCGTCCTCGCGCCCCAGTTGCATCTCTATGTTCTTCTCGTCCACGTCCATATAGCGGGAGATCACTTCAAGAAGGTCGTTTCGAAGGGAATCCAGCAGTTCCGGTGAAATATCGGTCCGGTCGTGGATCAGCACGAGCTGGAGCCGTTCTTTAGCGATGTTTTTGGAACTCTTGGTTAAGAACAGTTTAGTTAGGAAACTCACTGTCTATCCCTCCTTAGCGGCCCAAAAGACGGAGCAGTCCGCCAAGGATGACGCCTTTGTCCAGATTGTCCACGTCGATAAAGGGCACTTCCTCTCCCATGAGGCGGCGGCTGATGTTGACAAAGGCGCTGGCCGCCGGAGACGAGGGATTCCAAGCCAGGGGCTCGCCTTTGTTCGACGACACTAGTACTTCCTCGTCTTCAGGCACGATGCCGATCAGCTTCACCGACAGAAGATCCACCACGTCCTGAACTCCCAGCATGTCGCCGCTTCGGACCATACGGGGACGCAGGCGGTTGAGGATCAGATGGATATCGCTCTTTCCCATGGACTCAAGCATTCCAATAATCCGGTCGGCGTCGCGCACTGCCGAAACGTCGGGCGTGGTGACCACCAGGGCCTCTGTGGCAGCGGCGGCGGCATTGCGGAAACCGGCCTCGATGCCTGCTGGACTGTCGATGACGATGAAGTCGTAGTCAGGGCTAAGTTCATCGCAGATGGACTGCATCTGCTCCGGCGAGACGCTGTCTTTGGTCCTGGTCTGGGCAGTGGCCAACAGATAGAGCCCGTCGGCCCGCTTGTCCCTGATCAAGGCCTTAGAGAGATCGCAGGCCCCTTCAAGCACGTCCACCAGGTTGTAGACAACCCTGTTCTCCAAGCCTAGGACGCTGTCCAGGTTCCTCAGTCCCGTATCGCCATCGATCATTACCACTCTATTGCCCAGCTTGGCCAGAGCCACCGATATGTTCGCCGTCGTCGTGGTTTTGCCAACTCCGCCTTTTCCCGAGGTCACCACAATTACCCGTGCCGTCATTTCAATAAACACTCTCCTATCCGGAATTTGGATGCTTTTATATCGAGACCTGAGGGATCAAGTCCTGCACTACTTTTGAATGTACCTGACCACCAGGGATTCTCCGCTTGCACCCACAGCCACGGCCTTGCCCCACCAGGAGCACTGGGCAGGATCCAGAGTATTGCTCACCAAAGAGCCTATTCGCAGCTGATTGGCCATATAGGAAAGGGCAATCACGGCAGCGCTGTTGTCGCCGCCACTGCCAGCGTGAACCAGCCCCTTCATCTGCCCCAGCACGCAGATCGATCCTGTGGCCGTTAACTCGGCCCCGTCGTGGAGATTGCCGACCAGGATTATGTCGCCGTCGTGGTGGAAAGACTGGCCCGAGCGAAGGGGAGTCCAGAGAATCCTCAGAGTCCCATCGGAAATTACTGGTCTGTCGCACTCGGAGGCTGCCAGTCCCAGCGAAGCCAGAGCAGCCTGGGTCTCTGGGTTAGAGGTGGTCCAGCCTCGGACCCTGATGTTCAGAGGATAGATCACGTCAAAGATCAGCCGGGCCATCCATTCCCGCCGGACTTCCAAATCGCCAAAGTCGAACTGAAGCGGAAAATCGGTGACCAGCGAACCGGCATCCCGAAATTCCCTGAGCACTTCTGGGATAGATGGTACAGCACTGTCCTCGAAGGTGACCTGAAGAGCTGCGCCACGGCCACGCAACCTAATGGAGTGCTTTGCTTCCTGCGATTGATTCATCATGATGAGCCTGCCTTTCTCTCTTGGTTGACCAGATAGGACAGCAGTTCCCCTGCCATGGGAGCGGCCACGGAGCCGCCGGA
>CAZNRB010000199.1:0-1968 GCA_964575405.1 uncultured Synergistaceae bacterium
GCCGGCAAGGCCATCGCCCTGCCGAAGGGCAACGAGGCCCTGAAGGCGGAGCTGGACGCGGCCCTGGCGGAGCTGGAGGCCGAGGGCGTGGTGGCGGCTTTGCGGGAGAAGTGGAACATCTCCATAGACGTGGAATAGAATAGGCCGATATAAAGCTTCACCGCGCTCAAGGGTGCAGCCTGACGGCTGTCCTCCTTTCTAATCTCATCGAAAATTTAAGGGACAAAAACCTAGGGAGGCCCCCATGTTCAAGAAAATCCTAGCTGCTATCTGTTGCTCTGCCGCATTGACTTCGGCCGCTTTGGCCTACGATCCAGCCCAGACCAGCATCTTGGTGGGCACGTCCTGCACCTACCCGCCCTACGAGTTCGTGGACACCGAGGGCAAACCGGCGGGCTTCGACATCGACTTGATGAACGCCCTGGGCGAAAAGATGGGCAAGGAGATAGAGTGGTTCGACACGGGCCGTTTCGACGCCCTGCTGGCCTCCGTATCGGCAGGAAAGGTGGATTGCGCCATCGCTGGCATGAGCGCCACGCCGGAGCGGGCCCAGCGGATGCTCTTCTCGGACATCTACGAGGAATCTCACAGCGCCTTTTTGGTAGCCACCGGCACGGAGCTCCAGAGCCTGGAGGAGTTAAAGGGCAAGGTAGGCGCGGTGCAACAGGGCACCGTGGAGGAGACTTTCCTGATGGCCGTGGCGGACCAGTACGGCTTTACGCTGAAGATCTTCCCCAAGTTCGACGACTGCGTGCTGGACCTCCTGACGGACCGCACCGATTTTACCCTCATGGACGTGCCCGCCGCTAAGGAATATCTGACTCTGGAGAAGTTCAACGGCAAAATTAAAATAGCCTTCAGCCAAAGCGTCACCGGCGCTGGCAAGGCCATCGCTCTGCCGAAGGGCAACGAGGCCCTGATGGAAGAGCTCAACGCAGCCCTGGCCGCACTGGAGGCCGATGGCACCGTGGCGGCTCTGCGGGAGAAGTGGAACATCTCCATGGACGTGGAATAGAATAGCCCGATATGAAGCTTCACCGCGCTCAAAGGGGGCAGCCAGGCGGCTGTTCCCCTTTCTAATCTCATCGAAAATTTGAGGGACAAAAACCTAGGGAGGCCCTATGTTCAAGAAAATCCTAGCTGCTATCTGTTGCTCTGCCGCATTGACTTCGGCCGCTTTGGCCTACGATCCAGCCCAGACCAGCATCTTGGTGGGCACCGCCAGCGGCTACCCTCCTTACGAATTTCTCAGCGTCGACGGGACGTTGACGGGCTTTGACATAGATCTGATGGAGGCCATAGGCCAGAAGATTGGGAAAACAGTCCAATGGTACGATACCGGCAAGTTTGACAGCCTCTTAGCGGCAATTTCAGCGGGCAAGGTGGACTGCGCCATCGCTGGAATAAGCGCCACCGAAGAGCGGGCTAAGCGGATGCTTTTCTCCGATCTCTACGAGATCACCAACACCTTTTTCTTGGTGGACGTAGACGAGGAAATCGCCAATTTAGAGGACCTGCGGGGCAAAATCGGGGCTGTCCAGCAGGGCTCTGCTATCGAGATTTACTTGATGTCCATAGCAGATCGATATGGCTTTACCCTGAAAGTCTTCCCCAGTGTTGATGACTGCGTTCTGGATATCGTCACAGGCCGAAGCCATTTCTCCATGATGGATATCCCAGTTGCAAAACAGTACATGGCTCTGGATAAATTCCAGGGTAAAGTAAAGATAGGATTTAACCTGGTGGTTACCGACGCAGGCAAGGCCATAGCGTTACCGAAGGCCAACAAAATACTATTGGCCCAGATCAACCAGGCCTTGAAGGAACTGGACGAGGAAGGCTTCATCGCCGCCCAGCGGATCAAGTGGGGCCTCGATTCCTCGGACTAGACCCCGTCAGGCTCCTTCCCGGCGCTCTTCCAGCTCGGCCTGGTGCTTCATCTCCGAGATCTCCCTAGCCAGGGTGACG
>CAZNRB010000200.1:0-1963 GCA_964575405.1 uncultured Synergistaceae bacterium
CGGTCGCTGAGCACCTTGGCAATATGGGCCACCACACCGGGCTTGTCCTGCTGCACCACAATGACGGTGCTGTAGGATCCGGTAAAATCCACCGGCACGCCGTTGATCTGGGACAGCCGCACCTTGCCGCCGCCCAGGGATTCGCCCCGGACCGACATGAGGGTCCCTGAGGCGTTTTCCATGCGGATGTCCACCGTGTTGGGGTGCACGTCGCTATCCAGCGGCCCTGGGGTGAAGCTGTAGATCAGCCCCCGCTCCTCGGCGATCTGGAAGGAATCCCTGATTCGAGGGTCGTCGGTATGAAAGCCCATGATGCCGCCCAGCAGTGCCCGATCGGTACCGTGGCCCCGGTAGGTCTTGGCGAAGGAGCCGTAGAGGGTAAAGCCGGCCTTTTTCAGCGGGGGCGCTATCATCTTGTGAGCCAGAAAGGCGATGACGGCTGCCCCCGCCGTGTGGGAACTGGAAGGTCCGATCATGTTGGGACCCAGCACGTCGAAAACGCTGATGTAGGACATGGAAAGACCTCCCTGTGAATCCAATTGAGCCGTTTTTAGGCCTTGGCCGGGGCCCTGTTGATGAATTTCTGGCAGATAGTCTCGACGATCACGCCGGCGGCGTTGCCGCCCGACACGTTGCAGGCCCTGCCGAAGGAGTTCTGGCCAACCTACAGCGCCATTATAGCGCAGCCCAAAGGAGAAAAATACGCTTCTTCTCCGATGGTGGTTTGACCGAGCTGTGATAGGCTTTGTTGGGCCGGTCTTCCAGAACCGGCCCTCGGTTTCAGGGCTCGGGATGCCGGCAATCCAGAATCCACGGCAGAACCCAGCATCCAGAAATCCAGAACCCAGAATCCAGAACCCAGAATCCAGAAAGGATGGATCATCTTGAAATTATCGTTGATGATGGCTCTGTTTAGCGCCATGATAGCGGCCCTGCCAGCTTTCGCCGCCGAGACCTCGATGCCGCCCAGGATCGCTATGGAGGACTTTTTCCGGATGCCCGACCGGACGGGCTACGCCATCGCCCCTGACGGGCTGCACTACTCCTGGCTCCAGCCCTGGGAGGGGCGGCTCAACGTCTACGTGGCCGCCGTGGACGGCTCCGACGCCCGGCGGGTCACCGCCGCCACGGAACGGGACATCCGCGCCTACGGCTGGATCGCCAACGATCGGCTGGTGTACCTCCAGGACAGCGGCGGTGACGAAAACTACCACGTCTACGCCATGTCCTACCAGGGCGGCGACGTGGTGGACCTGACGCCCTACGACGGCGTCCGAGCCGGCATCGTGGACCTGTTGGACGACGATGACGACCACATCCTGGTGTCGATGAACCTGCGGGACCGCAGGATCTTCGACGTCTACCGGCTGAACGTCCACACCGGCGAGAAGGAGCTGGCCGCCGAGAACCCCGGCACCGTG
Organism: uncultured Synergistaceae bacterium; assembly: GCA_964575405.1. GTDB lineage: Bacteria > Synergistota > Synergistia > Synergistales > Dethiosulfovibrionaceae > CAZCKP01. The sequence continues at coordinate 1,422 of CAZNRB010000200.1, forward strand.
GTGGGCTGGGGCACCGACAACCAGGGACGAATCCGCATCGCCTACGCCGTCGACGGAGTGAAAAACCAGGTGTTCTACCGCGACAACGAGGACTCGCCCTTCCGGATGATCTTCGAGACGGACTTCCGCGACAGCGTCACCCCCGTGGGTTTTACCGCCGACGACCAGCGGCTCTATCTGATCTCCGACCTGGGCCGCGATCTGGCGGCCCTCTACGAGTACGACCCCGCCACGGGGGACCAGGTGCTGCTGTACCAGCGCGATGACGCCGGTATCAGCGATATCATCTGGTCCAAGCACCGCAAAAAGCTCCTGGCCGCCGCCTACTACACCGACAAGCCGGGACGGCACTACTTCGACCAGGAGTTTCAGGACTTCGTGGAAAAGCTGAAATCCCACTTCCCTGGCCTGCTGGTGGGCATCTCCAGCTCCTCCCGGGACGAGGAGCGCATGATCGTGGCAGTGCGGTCCGACCGGGTGCCGGGCCGGCTTTACTACTACGACAAGTCCCAGCCCGACACCTACCGGGAGCTGACGGACCT
>CAZNRB010000201.1:0-1883 GCA_964575405.1 uncultured Synergistaceae bacterium
CCTGAAGCCAGGGGATGGACACCGACGTATCCAGTCCGCCGCTGTAGGCCAATACTATCTTTCCTTTTTTCTCGGTCATGGCGATCCGCTCCTTTTAGAAATCCGCCGGTTGTCCAGGCTCCGGCTTCGTCCTTTGTTTTAAACTGTCGTTTATTGTACCAGCAAAAGTTAACCTGTCAAGCTAAAATCCTCTGTCCCTTGCGGCTCCCTGGGCGAACGCCTATAATTTTTTGGCATATTTTTTCCAGGGTCCTGCTACTCTAAGGGCCAAAAAACCAGAAAGGAACCCCACCATGACGGAGCAGGAATTTTTCCATAAGGTCCAGCGTATCGGAGGCCAGGCCTACCTGGTGGGCGGAGCCGTGCGGGCCCAGGTCCTGGCCTTTCCCTCCCAGGACCGGGATTACCTGGTCTGCGGCGTCGAGGGAGAACTGTTTCACAGGGCCTTCCCCGAAAGCCGCCTGCTGGGCCGGTCCTTTCCGGTTTTCAGGCTGGAAATAGACGGCGCCCTCTGCGAGGTAGCCCTGGCCCGGAAGGAGCGCAAGACCGGCCCAGGCAGCCGGGGCTTTAAGGTGGACTTTTCGCCCCAGGTCACCCTGGAGGAGGACCTGTTCCGGCGGGACTGCACCGTCAACGCCATGGCCCTGGACGGCCGGGGACGGCTCATAGACCCCTACGGCGGCCAGGCCGACGGCGAGGCGAAAATACTGCGGGCCCTGGGGGACCACTTCCCCGAAGACCCTCTCCGGGCCCTGCGGGCCGCCCGCCAGGCGGCTCAGTTCGGCCTGACCATTGAGCCTCGCACCTTAGCCCTCATGGGCCTCTGCGGCCCCGAGCTGGCACTGGAGGCGCCGGAGCGCAAGTTCCAGGAGCTCCGCCGGGCCCTGGAGCTGCCCCAGCCCTCGGGATACTTTCGAAACCTCCAGGCCGCGGGGCTGCTGGAGCAGGAGTTCCCCTGGATCCACCGCCTCCGGGGCCAGCCCCAGCCGGCCCAATACCACCCCGAAGGCGACGCCTACGATCACTCTCTGGCGGTACTGGACGCCCTGGCCTTGCGGTGCCCCCGGCCGGAGGTGCGCTTCGCCGCCCTAGTCCAGTTTACGTGCAGCGAACGGGGGGCCTTCCAGCTGGTCCATCAGATAGCCCGATCCCTACGTCTGCCGAAACGCTGGCGGACCTGGGCCCTCTTGGCCCTGGAGGTACCAGGAATCCTCAAGATAAGCCAGCCTGGAGAGAGCCGCGCTGCCCTGCTCCGCCTCCAGCGCTCCGGCCTGGCCCCTCAGGACCTGGCGGACCTCATAGGAAGCCGGACTCCTGGAGGAACCAGCCCGGCGCCACTATGGCTCCGGGAGGCTCGGTCCTTAATGGAGGCCATGAAATACGCCGGCCCCGTCCCGGCCCATCTCAGGGGGCCAGAACGGGGCCAATGGATCGGCCATCAGGAGGCGGCCCAGCTGAAAGAAGCCCTGGACCGCTACGGCCAACCGGCCGCCGCCCCTTTAGAGGGCATTTTTTTCGAGGAAGAGCCTCCTGATGGCTGAACGCAAAAGAGCTCATAGCAAGCCTCGACCCAAAAGGCCGCAGGCTTGCTATAGGCGCCCGATGCGAAAATATATTTGAACAGCGGATCCAACAGGCGTTTTATCTCCGGCATATTTTCCATGCTCACCATAGGATCGCTCCTTCGGTCTTTCGATTGCCCGTCAATCATTGATCAATTTTGATTACCCAACAGTAGGCCGAAAAATACAGAGGTAACAAAAATCCCTTCCCTTGGATCCTTGGCCTCCCCCCCTGCCCAGCCCCGATGGACCGGGGAAATTAGAAAAGCGCCTCCCCTGGGCAGGACCTGCCCAGGGGAGGCGCTTTGTCATGCAAAAAAC
>CAZNRB010000202.1:0-1869 GCA_964575405.1 uncultured Synergistaceae bacterium
AGGAGGCCATGACCAACATGCTGATCATAGCCGGAATGGACAGCCGGGCCAGCAGTGGCCCCAGGGGGTCCGACGCCAGCCTCTCCTTGCGATTTTTGGTCTCGTTCACAGCGGTGCCTCCAGACAAGGTGTTTTCCCGGGCTCCTAGGGCGGGCCGGAAAAATTGGATTTCGCAAAACTTGAGGCTTCAGCATAGCACATTTTTTCGGCCCTGGAGTCGGTAGATTTCGCCGCTGTTCCAAGACCAGCCCCAGGCCAAGGCAAAGACAGCGAAGGGGCCTCGCCTCCGAGGCGTAAAGGCCCCCGAGGCTTGGGCCTGGAATAGGCCTGCGAAAAGCCGCGAGCCCGGGGAAGCTCCCCAGGCCCGCGGCAGCGTCAGGACTCTTTAGGATTCCACGATCTTCCAACGGCCCTCTTTTCGGGCCTTGACGGCGGGGTAGTCTCCCCGGCAATACCCTAACAACACGAAGCAGCGGGCCACGTAATGGTCCGGAATTTCCCATCGCCGCAGCAGCTCGGCGCCCAGTTCGTTGTCGAAGGTCTCCTCGCCTCTGGCGACGATACAGGAGGCGATGCCCAGGGCCGTCGCCGCCAGGACCATGTTCTGGGCGCAGCAGAAGGCGTCGGCGACGCTGTAGAGGAAGTCCCTGGCCCCGAAGACGGCGCAGGCCGCCGGAGCTCCGTAGAAACCGCTTTTCATGGTGGCGTCGTCGATGATGCTGGGCTGTTCGCTGGAGACCCGGTATCCCGCCAGGTTGGAGCGGTCGAACTTGGCGATGTTGAGCCGGCCCAGCTGTTCGCAGAGCTCTCGGCTGTAGATGCCGCAGATCATCGCCCGTTGCCCCCCTCCGGCGCTGGGGGCGTAGAGTCCCGCCTCGATGATCTTCTCCAGATCAGCTCGGGGGATCTGTCTTTCCTCGTATTTGCGAATCGTGCGCCGGCGTTTCATCAGTTCCAGAATATCCACGTCCTGCAGGTTCATGGTCCCACCTCTTTCCAACATTGGGGGTCTACCCCGTAAAAGTCCCCGTCGCTGCCGCTGGCCACGGCAGGACAGCCCCGGCAATAGGGCAGCAGCTCGCAGCGGGAACACTTTTTAAACTTGTGGTAATCCCGATATCCTTCCATCTGGCAAACCCAGAGGTCGGCCAGGCGGTCCGAAAAGACGTTGCCCACCCGGCTGTTTTGGACGCGGCGGCAGGCGTAGACGTCGCCGTCGGGCAGGATCGTCAGATGGCAGTTGCCGCAGTTGCATCCGCCGTAGATCATGCCCTCCTGGGCGTCTTGGGGGATCTCGAAAAGGCCCTGTTCGTGGAGGTACAGCGTCCAGAGGTGGTCCTTTCTGTTGAAATAGGTGGCGCACCCCTGGGCCTGGTAGTGCTGAAACTTCCGGTGGCAACGGTCCAGCAGCTCCCGGTACTGCCAGGGCGAAAGGCCCCTGTCCTTGTCCTGGCTGGTGGGGCAATACCGGGCAAAGGCGAAGACGTCGACGCCGGCTGCCACAACGGCGTCGATAATGGCGGGGAGCTCCTGGGCGTTGGCTGACGACACCGTGGTCATCACCACCGACCGAAGGCCCGCCTCCTTGATGACGCCGATCTTCTCGATGGTACAGTCAAAGGATCCCGGCTTGCGAAACCAATCGTGGGTCTCCCTCATGCCGTCCAGGGAGAGCTGGTACTTTTGGCAGCCCAGGGTCTTCAGGTCCCGACAGACGCTAACGGTCAGGTGAAAGGGGTTTCCCAGGATCGCGAAGGGGATGTTCCCCTTTGCCAACAGCTCCAGCAGTTGCCAAAAGTGGCGGTGCAAAATGGGATCGCCGCCGGTGATGTAAAAATAGGGCGATCGGCTATCGACCTCGCAGAAGTC
>CAZNRB010000203.1:0-1826 GCA_964575405.1 uncultured Synergistaceae bacterium
TGCTGTCGGACCGGGGATCGGAACCGGCCCATTTGCGGTTCCGCTGATGAATCAAGCTGATAGCTCCTATCGAGTCTTTACATACACCTCCGTTTCAATGGTTTTCAAAAGTCCGATGACAAGCCCTCTTCAGAACTAGTCAACCGCCGCCATGCTCAAGGCCGTGGCAACAGTCATGAAAACCTTAAACTTCATCGTGCGATCCGCTCTTCTCTGGATCTCTCCAAAAGACGAAAAATGCAGTGCCGACCCACAAAAACTTCGAAGTATCGCTGCGAAAGGTCTTTCTTCCTTTTCAATTCAGAAAGAGAACCTCTCACCGTTCTCGACGGAGCGACAGAAGCCTTACCGGGCAGGGCAGAACGGAAAGCAGTTGCTAAAGGCGCCAGGCCAGAGGGCCCAGCGCCAGTCAAAAACCACTCCGGAGCAGCCGGATGGAGCCACGAAAGGGGAATTTCATCAGGTCAGAGGGAGCCGGCGGCCCCGGAGGGAAAAGCCAACGGGCTAAAGAGCCTATTGCAGTAGCGTCAGCATCACCGCGGCGGCCACGGCGGTGCCGATCACGCCAGCCACGTTGGGGCCCATGGCGTGCATCAGCAGGTAGCTGCCGGGATACTCCTTCTGGACCACCACCTGGACGACCCGGGCGGCCATGGGAACCGCCGACACTCCGGCGGAGCCGATCATGGGGTTGATCTTGCCGCCGCTGAGGACCTTCAGGACCTGGCCGAAGACCACGCCGCCGGCTGTGCTGAAGACGAAGGCGACCAGACCCAGCAGGATGATCTTGATGGTGGCCACCGTCAGGAACTGCTCCGCCGCCATGGTGCCGCCCACCGACAGGCCCAGGAAGATGGTGGTGGCATTGAGGATCTCGTTCTGGGCGGCCTGGCTGAGCCGTTCAGTGGCGCCGCACTCCCGCAGCAGGTTGCCGAACATGAGCACGCCGATAAGGGCCACCGACATTGGCAGAATCAGCCCTGCCACCACGGTGCAGACGATGGGGAACAGGATCTTCTCGGCCTTGCTCACCGGCCGGAGGTTGTCCATACGGATGGCCCGGTCGGCCTTGGAGGTCAGGGCCCGGATCACCGGGGGCTGGATCAGAGGCACCAGGGACATGTAGCTGTAGGCCGCCACGGCCACAGCGCCCAGGATCTGGGGGGCCAGCTTCATGGTCAGGTAGATGCTGGTGGGGCCGTCGGCGCCGCCGATGATGGCGATGGAAGCGGCTTCCCGGATATTAAAACCCAGGACCACGGCGCCGAAGAGGGCGATAAAGACGCCCAGCTGGGCCGAAGCTCCCAGCAGGAAGGTGATGGGGTTGGCCAACAGCGGCGCGAAGTCCGTCAAGGCGCCGATGCCCATGAAGATGATGATGGGGTAGATCTCGTGCTCGGTGCCGAAGAAGACGTAACGCAGGAAGCCGCCGGGATCCATAAGCCCCGACAGGGGCAAGTTGACCAACAGACAGCCGAAGGAGATCGGCACCAGCAGCAAAGGCTCAAAGCCCCTGACGATGGCCAGGTAGAGCAGGAAGAAGGCCACCATCAGCATGACGAAATTGCCGAGGGTCAATCCGGCAAAGCCGGACCCCTGGGCGAGCTTTACCATAGCTTCGCCGAAAGAACCCATTACAAATCCCCCTCTCCTATCATCCTATGACGATCAGGGCGTCGCCGGTGTTGACGTTGGATCCCTCGGAGACGGCGATGGAGACTACGGTGCCATTGCAATCGGCGGGGATCTCGTTTTCCATCTTCATGGCTTCCAAGATCATCAGGTTCTGGCCGAAGGAGATTTGCTCGCCCACGGCTACGCAGACC
>CAZNRB010000204.1:0-1808 GCA_964575405.1 uncultured Synergistaceae bacterium
TAAGAGCTGCCGGTATTATGCCCTTATAGGGCTGGGACAAACCACCGGCTTCGCCTGTGGTTCCTGATTTGTGGCCTTACATAGCTATGGCCTGAAGCTTCAGTTCGTCGCCGTCGCATTGGACCTGAAGTTTTACGCCCTCGCCGATGGAATTGGCGATGATGTACCGGGCTATCAGAGTCTCCAGGTTGTGGCTGATGTAGCGTTTCAGAGGCCGGGCGCCGAAGACGGGATCGTAGCCCCTTTGGGCTATCAAATCCAGGGCATCGTCGCTGACCTCTAGGGCAACGCCTCGATCTTTCAGGCGGCCCTCCAGGTCCTTAAGGAGCAGAGCAGCGATCTGGCGAATTTGCCCCTTCCCCAGGGGAGCGAAGAGCACTATGTCATCCACGCGGTTCAGGAACTCCGGGCGGAAGTGGTTCTTTAGTTGGTCCATCACCAATTGCCGTACCTCTTGGGGGATCTCGCCAGCGGTAACGCCTTCCAGCAGGTCCTGGGAGCCTATGTTGCTGGTCATGATGATGGCCGTGTTTTTAAAGTCCACTGTGCGGCCATGACTGTCGGTGATCCGCCCGTCGTCCAAAATCTGGAGCAGCAGGTTGAACACGTCGGGATGGGCCTTCTCGATTTCGTCGAAAAGCAGCACGCTGTAGGGCTTGCGCCGTACAGCCTCCGTCAGCTGGCCGCCTTCTTCGTAGCCCACGTATCCGGGAGGGGCCCCTACGAGCCGGGATACGGAGTGCTTTTCCATATATTCCGACATGTCGATGCGGACCATGTTCTCGTCGCTGTCGAAAAGGGTCCTGGCCAGGGTCTTGGCCAGCTCGGTCTTTCCCACGCCGGTGGGGCCCAGGAATATAAAGGACCCTATGGGGCGGCGTGGATCCTTGATCCCAGCCCTGGCCCTCATGATGGCGTCGGCCACCAGCGAAACGGCTTCGTCCTGGCCTATGACGCCTTTATGGAGCTCTTCGTCGAGGTGGAGGAGTTTTTCCCGCTCACCTTCCATGAGCTTCGTCACGGGGATGCCCGTCCAGTCGCTGACGATCCGGGATATTTCGTTTTCAGTCACCGCTTCCCGGAGAAGAGAGTTGTCGCCGGCAGCTTCCCGCAGGGCCTTTTCCTTTTCCTTCAGTTCAGCCTGAAGCTGAGGGAGCACGCCGTGTTGGAGCTCCGCTGCCTTGTTCAGGTCATAGCTCCGCTCGGCCTGTTCTATGGCCACCTTGGTCTCTTCGATCTTTTCCCGGAGCTGCTGCACTTGCCCCAGCTTTTCCTTCTCGCTGTCGTAACGGGCTCGAAGGGCAGCTTGTTGTTCCTTCAGATCCGAAAGCTCCTTTTGGAGTTCCTCCAGGCGCTGTTGGCTGCCCTCGTCTTTTTCCTTTTTGAGGGCCGCCTCCTCGATTTCCATGCGCACCACCTTGCGGGACAGGCCGTCCAACTCCGAGGGCATAGAGTTTATTTCGGTGCGGATCATGGCGCAGGCCTCGTCGATCAGGTCGATGGCCTTGTCGGGAAGGAAGCGGTCGCTGATGTATCGATCCGATAGGGTCACTGCCGCCACGATGGCGCCGTCGGTGATCCGCACGCCGTGGTAAACCTGAAAACGCTCCTTCAGTCCCCGCAGTATAGAGATGGCGTCCTCCTGAGACGGCGGGTCTACCATAACGGGTTGGAAGCGGCGTTCCAAGGCGGCGTCCTTTTCGATGTGTTTGCGATATTCGTCCAGTGTGGTGGCGCCAATGCAGTGGAGCTCCCCCCGGGCCAGCATGGGCTTTAAGAGGTTGCCCGCGTCCATGGCCCCCTCGGTC
>CAZNRB010000205.1:0-1745 GCA_964575405.1 uncultured Synergistaceae bacterium
TATTTCACCCGGGCCGACAACACCACGCTGGACCAGAACGAGGCGGTGAACCTCGATGCCGTCACCTCGGCCAGCCTCCTGGCGCCGGGCAACGTCGCCAAGATAGCCCAGTGGATTCAAGAGGTCACCGGCGGGGATCTCTTCTCGGTGGTCACCCAGGAGTCCTACCCCAGCGACTACAACCTCTGCTTGGAAGTGGCCGAGGCCCAATTGGCCCAAGGCATCAGGCCGGCTCTGCAGGGACCGCTGCCCGACGTGGCTTCCTACGACGTGATCTTTCTGGGCTATCCCCTTTGGTGTGGCACCGTCCCCATGGCTCTGCTGAGCCTGCTGGATCAGTGGGACCTATCGGGCAAGACCGTGGTGCCCTTCTGCGCCCACGGCACCAGCCGCCTGGGCCGCAGCGTCCAGGACCTGGCCCAGGCCTTGCCGGATTCGGAGATCCTAGAGGCCCTGGGCGTCTTCCGGCCCGAGACCGACCAGTCCCAGGGAGCAGTCCAGGCCTGGCTGGCCAGACTGGGCTTCGGCAGTTAGGAGGCCCGGGGGCTCTCCCTTTGCCTCCACAGCTTCATAACCCTAGGCGTGCCTTGAGTCCTTCCTGTAAGACTTGAGAGAAGTTTATCCCCTTAGATGTAGCCATATCGTTAAGCCACGCCGGCACAGATAGAGTCTTTTTCACGGATTTCGTGAAATGCCTGCGAGCGTATTCATCCACGTCGACTGCGACTAGGTTGACAAAACATTCCTCCGGAACTGTTCCAAGCTCTTTGGCGACGGAAGCGGCATCGATTGCGCTTATATCCGACGGCGGCGCGATGGGGTCTTTGTCGATCTTAGCAGTAAACAAATAACCGGCAAGGGCATCTATAGCCATTGCAAAAGCTTCGTCGAGACTTTGGCCGCACGTTGCCAGATAGTTTAAGTCGGGAAAAACGACGGAATAGCCGCTCTCGTCTTTAAAGAAGCACGCTGGATATGGTGACACCATAGTGACAGACCTCCTTGTGAATAGGCTGGGACTATTTCAGCCCCGCCTGCTTTAGTATGGAGTTTTCGACTAATTTGCTTAAATCTTTGCAATGAAATGGAATTGTAACTTTGCCTGGCTTTGTCGGGTGTCTGTATTGCCTGTGGGATCCCTTTTGCCTTTGGGAAACCACCCATCGCCTTGGATTATCCTTTCCATTTCTTTTGGAGTCTTGGGCATCGTCGATAGCCTCCTTACACGATTACGATAGCGCGCAATACGTATTCAAGGAGGGCGTTAAATTTGGAGCTTTTTATACTCATTCAATTTTACGAACAGTATATATTCACGTCCTCTGGCCTTGACGCGGCAATGAAATATGACGAGAAAAAGCCGCTATATACGAAGTTGAATGAGGTCACGTAAAATGGGTTCGCAAAAGTGGTTCCAGTAGGTGGAACGAGAATTGCCCCGCTAAGCTGCCAAGCCTAACAGCTCCCGTATAGATTGGGGGCTTAAGCCCTGGAGAGGAGCTCCTCTTCAGCGTAGTCCATGACATGGCCAGTTATCAGACCTGTCTAAGCCCTGGGGTTGGGGAAAGCGTCTGCTACTTGGCTGCGGCGGCGAATTTCCCTGTTTAACCGCTCCAAGAGCTTCATGGAGGAGATCCCCCGTGGACTTAACTGGGGTAAAACTGCTAGGAGAAATGGGTGCCGTCATCGCGCCCAGAGCCCGGACCGGCCTATCAGGCTGGTTCGGGCTCTCTGTTTTGGCGCAG
>CAZNRB010000206.1:0-1736 GCA_964575405.1 uncultured Synergistaceae bacterium
GATCGGCCTTTTTCCGGAAGGTGAGCCGGCAGACGCCGTCGCCTCGGCCGATGGTCTTTTCCAGATCCATGGCCATTCCCAAGGTCTCGGCCTCGCCGCGGTCCCCCTCCATGGCGATGTCGCAGAGCAGGTCGATCATCTCGTCGGGCAGGTCCATGTCCTGCCACTGCTTGACCAGAGGACAATAGCTCATCTCGATGGTGAAGCAGTCGGGGCAGTGGACGGGCCGGGTCTTTTCGAAGACGTCGTTGTTGCCCCGGTGGAACCAATAATCGCTAAAGCGCTCCACCGTGACTGTGCCCTGCTGGTACATCTCCAGGGCCTTGGCCTGGTCCACGCCGATGCGGTAGATGGCCTCGCGATAGATGGGCTCCAGGTCGATGCCCCGCTCCTGGGCCACCTGATAGAACACCGCCAGCCACTGGGCCCGCTTGTGGTGAAGGCCCCGGGCGAAGGCGGCCACTTCGTCGCAGGGCGCCGTAGCGTTGTTGATGATTTTGTCGGTCGCCATTGGTTTCCCCTCCTTGTGCAGTTTGCGCTCTCAAGGCTAAGCCTTGGCTTGTCCCTTCATGCGCTCGTGGGCGGCGTCGTAGGCCCCTGTGGGATCGTCGAATTCTCCCCCTTCCTCGTCGGCCCGCAACATGACGCTGTAGCGGGGGTTGAGGGTCACCGCCCGGCCGCCGGAGACGTCCAGCGAGGTGGCGGTGATGTAGGAAGCCCGGGGGCTCGCCAAAAACACGATGGCGTTGGCTATCTCCTGGGGCGTCGCCAGCCGCTGGAGCAGCGTCTCCTGGGCGGCGAAGCGGAGCCGGTCGGGGCTGTTGCGGGACAGCGCCGTTGGGGTGGCGGTAAAGCCCGGCAGCACCGAGCAGACCCGGACGCCCCAGGCGGCGTACTCCCCGGCCAGGCAGACGCTGAGGTTCACCAGCGCCGCCTTGAGGGGGCCGTAGAGGGAACTGCGCCCAGCCGAGGGACACCGAGCTGCCAGGGAGGAGACGTTGACGATGGCGCCTCCCGACTCCTGGGTCCGCATGTGCCGGAACGCCGCCTGGCTTCCGAAGACGGCGCTTTTCAGGCACAGTCCCGTGATCTGGTCCACGTCGGCTTCGGTGAACTCCATGCCCTGCTTCACCACCTGCTTGCCCACATTGTTGACCCAGCAGTCCAGGGAGCCGAAGGTCTCTCCCACTTTGGCGGCAAAGCGATAGATCTCCTGATCCTTGGTCGCGTCCACCACCTCCCAGTAGACCTCCCCGAGGTCGGATAGCTCCCGCGCCGCGGCCTTCAGGGTATCTTCGGTTCTGGCGCAGATGGCCACCCGGCAGCCCTCCTCCAGGAACTGCCTTGCCGTGGCGAAGCCGATGCCCTGGCTGCCGCCGGTGACTACCGCCGTTTTGCCCTTCAATCCAAGGTCCATAGCGTCCTCCTCAAGGCCTCAGGCGGGACTACAGCGTCGAAAGCAGCGTGACCCCGCCGGAAAGGCCGATCATCAGACAGACCAGCTTTTGCATCATCTGGTCGTCGATCCGATTCACCGCTCTGTTGCCCAGCCACAGCCCCAGGAAGATGGCCGCTGTGCCAGCCAGGGCGTAGCCCACCATATCGGCGGTGAAAAGCCCTCGATAGGTCCTCATGGCCAGGCTGTAGGCGGCGCAGATCATGAAAAAGCTCTGGAGCGTCCCCAGGTAGGCCTCTTTGGACCGGGTTATGGCCAGGAAATAGAGCACCATCATGGG
>CAZNRB010000207.1:0-1687 GCA_964575405.1 uncultured Synergistaceae bacterium
GCCTCTAGGATCCGCTCCTCGGGGGCCGCCACGAACCGGACGCTGTGCTTTTTGGCCAGCGCCAGGATCTGAGGTCCCCGCAGAGGCTGGCCTATGGCTATGCCCTCGGCCATGGTGGGCCGTGGCGTCACCTCCGCCGGCGTCGTCTCGCCCCGGGAGGCAGCCTGGAGCAGGGGGTCACAGTGCTCGCTTTGGACTGCGATGATCTGGGGGAAACCGTCGATGGCGCCGCTGGCCATCAGGTGTTCCAGGCCGTAGACTATTCCCAAAAAGAGGGTTCCGTTGCCTACGGGGATCACCAGATGACGGGGCACCTGGCCTAGCTGCTCGAAAACCTCGTAGATATAGGTCTTGGTACCCTCATAGAAAAAGGGATTGTAGACGTGGTTACCGTAGTAGAGCCCCAGTTCCTGTACCTTGCTACGACAGACATCGGCGCAGTGGTCCCGCCCGCCGGGCACCACGGTGCACTGGGCGCCATGGGCTCGGATCATGGCAATCTTGGCCGGCGAGGTCCCCTCGGGCACGAAGATCTCGCATTCTATCCCGGCTCGGGCGCAGTAGGCAGCCACGCTGTTGCCTGCGTTGCCGCTGCTGTCCTGGAGGACCTTTTTCACCCCCAGGCTCTTGCAGTGGGCGATCAACGCCGCGGCGCCCCGGTCCTTGTAGGACAGCGTGGCCATGCAGTAGTCCAATTTGACCAGTAGGCCCTCCTCCAACTCCACCACTGGCGTCATGCCCTCGCCCAGGGTGACGGCCTTCCAAGCGTCGTCCTCCAGGGCCATAAAGGCCCGGTAGCGGAACTGGTTCCACTGGCTTCGGTCGATGGCCTCCAGGCTGAAGGCCCGGGGGCTAAAATCCAGATCCCAGAGGCCGCCGCAGCTGCAGCGGGGCTTCAGCGTCGACGTGGCCTCGGTGGCGCCGCAGCGAGAGCATCGAAATTGCACGACCATTCCTCCCTTGTGGGGTCTATTGCCGATTCCGATCCCCCTCGGCTATAGGGTCCAGGTGCACCTGTGGCGAGGCTATCCTCGAGGCTTTATCCACCGGCGCATTATTTTTCCAGGGGGACCACCGCAAGGGTTTTTCCCAGCGGGGCCAACACCTTTAGTACCGTGTCTATCTGGGGACTGGTAGAGCCTTTCTCCATGCGGGCAATAACGGGCTGTTTTACCCCGCTTAGTTCCTCGAGTCTCTTTTGGCTTATGCCTCTGGCCCGTCTGGCTTTGATCAGTTCTCCCATAAGAGCTACCCTTAAATGGCTGGCGGCGATTTCTTCAGGGGTGAAAAGCTCCTTTTGAAGGTCCTGCCACGTGCCGCCCAGGGGACTATCGGTCATCGTAGACGCCCCTTTCTATAAGATCGGCCAACTCCCGCTTGGCCTTCTCTATTTCCCTTGCAGGTGTCTTTTGGCTTTTTTTCGTGAAGCAATGAAGCAACACAAAACTGCCCTGATGCCAGGTTACGAAGAATATCCTGTCTCTAAGGGGCCTAAGCTCCCAGATTTCCCCCTCTAAGTGCTTTATATAGGGTTCTCTGAGTTGTAACCCCCATTGACTCAAGGCGTTGATGTAGTCCTGTACTTTGTTCAGCTTGATGCGGCTGTCTTTATCGGCTTTTCCCGCCAGCTGCCTGATGTAATCGGCTACGGGCCTGCTTCCGTCTCTGGCCCTGTAAAAGTATATTT
>CAZNRB010000208.1:0-1685 GCA_964575405.1 uncultured Synergistaceae bacterium
GAGGGTGGCTCTGAAAAAAGTCCTGTAGTTCCACGGCTAGTCATTCCTTTCTTGGAGTATGGGACCGGACCAGGGCAAGGGGCCACAAAAAAAGCCATAAAGGCCCCTTCTCCGTGCTCGGAGAAAGACCGCCTTCATGGCTGTCTGCGCTATTATAGAATTTCCCGCGAAATCGGGGAGCCTTCTCCCCTCTTGTTCTCTTAAACCTTCATCGTCAAGGGCCCGATCCGCCGCTTCAGCGGCAGAGCCTCCCCTTTTCGAAGGGGACGCCGAAATGGGCCTGAGCCCAGGGCCGAAAAGACAGGGTTGTCGCGCCCCCGCGGGGCTAAAAAGATCTAATCGCCGGGCTGGGCCAGCTTTAAAAGCTGCTCCACCGCCGACTGGACCAGCCGGCCCATGGGCTGATCGGCCAGGCCCACCACGTAGGTGTCGCAGTGGTTCAGCGGGATCAACAGCCGCTTGGCCCTGGACTGGCCCACCGCCGCCGCCATGGCTGGGGTGATCTCGCCGTAGAGTGCGTCGGCCACTGCGATGCCCAGAGGGCCCAGGATCACGTCGGCGCTGCGGCACCCCACGATAGCGGCGTTCTCGCCGGTGGCTCCGGCATCGGCGCCGGCTTTGAGCATGGCCGTCGTGGCCAGGCTGTTGGTGCCCACCGCCGTTATATGAGCCTGGATACCGCTGGCCCTGATGGCCGCTACCAGCTGCTTGCCCAGGCCTCCGCCCTGACCGTCGATGACTAAAACCTTCATGGCCTCAGCTCCTTATCTAAAGCTCTGGCCCTCGAAGGACCATCGCCCCGTCGGGGTAAGCTACAGCATAACCCGGCCTACCGGGGCTGTCAATGGCCCTCAGAACAGCAGATTCACGGCGGCACCGCAGACCAGAGAGCTGAAGAAGCAGATCATCATGATCTGACGGCCCAGAGCGGCGCTATAGATCAGCAGCTGGGGGTTCTCTGCAGGATAGAGCCCATCATGAAGGCCGCCAGCCAGCCGTCCCTCATGCCTCGCGGGGAAAAGGACGCCACCAGGGGGACGGCACCATAGAGGCACAGCGGCGAGGCGATGCCCAGCAGGCTGGCCAGCACCAGCCTCAGGAGGCCCAGGCGCCGGCTCTGGAGCCTTTCAACGAGGTCCCTGGCCCAGGCCTTGCTGAAGACCAAAATGGCTGAACCGACGGCCATGCCCCAGAGCCAGTACCAGGCGATCTGGCGAAACTGGACGCCGCAGTAGTACCTACCAGAGATAGATAAATTCCCTTTTGAGAAGGGCCAGGAACTCAGCCGTCAAGGGACACCAGCTGGTACTCCAGGGATCCCACGCCCAGCTGGGCGGCGTGGTTCAGGGTGTGGATGCCGTTGCGGGACTCTATGCGCTGGACCAGCGAGGCTCCGTCAGGGGCGGCGTAGACCAGGTCCACACAGGCCTTGTCCAGGGCCACGGGATCCAGCGACGCTAAAATCCCGATGTCGTGCATGTCCGGCTCGGCAGGGTTGCTGTCGCAATCGCAGTCCACCGACAGCTTGTTCATCACGTTGATGTAGAGGATCCGATCGCCCAGATCGTCCACGATGGTGGTGGCCGCCTCGGCCATGGACTCCAGGAAAGCGTTCCGGTCACCGAAGATAGAGCCTCCTCTAGAGGCGTTTCTACCGGCACTGTGGATGTTCACCTTGCCCTCCG
>CAZNRB010000209.1:0-1681 GCA_964575405.1 uncultured Synergistaceae bacterium
CGTTGAGGGCGAAGGCCGTGGCCACGGCGGCGTCGATGGCGTTGCCGCCTTTCTGAAGGATCTCAACGCCAGCCTTGGAGGCCAGCTCGTGGGCCGACGAGACCATGCCATGGGGCGCGTAGACCTCGTTGGCGGTGATCTCCGCCGCTGCCGGCGCTGCCAGAGCCAGGGACAGACAGAACAGGCCGCAGAACTTGCGCATTTTCACAGGAATTCCTCCTTACAAAACTAAAAATACAAATACGAAATTAAAAACAACGCTGTAGAACCAGGTCAAGCCGGGCGGCTTTGGGGCAGCCCGGCCTTATCCTTCGCTTAATCCTGGGGCGCTGGGCTCAGCCAGGCGCCTACGCCCTGATCCAGGATCTCCTGGTAGTCGGGGATGTTGTCCACCACTATCTCCTTGTCGGGATAGAGCAGGCCAATCATCTCGATGGTGGTCTTCACACCAGCCACGTGGCGAGCCGTGCGCATCTCCAGGGGCTGGTCCTTCTCGTAGGGGATAAAAAGCAGCCCCATCTTGGAGGCCTTGGCGTAGCTCTTGTCGGCTCCGGTCAGGGCCAGGGCCTCATTGGTGCGGCCCCGGAGCCGCCCTTGGCTGGGGTTGCCGGCCTCCATCAGCAGGGGCATCAGACCGGGAACGGCGTCGCCCCACTCCCGGTGGCTCAGGCCCCGCAGGTTCACCGGCGAGGGCTCTAGCCGCATTGGGATGCCGTTCATCTCCAGCTCCATACAGACCGTGGCGGCCAACTCCATGGAGTTCTCGTGGGCCACCATGGCGTTCACCACAGGATATTCTGGCGATGCCTCGTGGAGGTCAAAGGCCAGGTCCACCTTTTCCTGCTTCAGCAGCTCCACCACCGCCAGGCCGGCCAGCTGGGTGATGCCGTCGGTACGGCTGCCCGGGAAGGCCCGGTTCATGTTGCTGCGAGCCGACCCGTCGAGCTTCTGCATGGACGGATGGTGAATGTAGATGTCGGGGTCTGGCCACTGATCGATGGGGTTCGTGGCCCGGGCGCCGAACTTGAAGACCCGGGGCTCTCCGTCGGGCCGATCGATGTGGATGTACTGGGGAGAGGCGGCCTGGGGATAGTTGTGGGTCCTAGCCGACATGTTCACAAAGGGCACCACGATCATGCGGCCCTTCTGGACCTGAGCCCGCTCTAGGTACATGATGGCGGCCATAAATCCAGCAGGCTCGTCGGGGTGGATGCCGCCCTGGATGTAGATGGTGCCGCCGGGCTCAGGACCCTCCTGGATGAACACCGGCGTGTCCATGCGGGTTCCAGCCAATCCAGGCTCCCACTCCGACAGCATGTGCTGCTCAAATCCCGGTGCCGGTACCAGCACGTCGGGCTTCCACATTTCCATGAAACTCTGGGCCGTGACCCAGCAGATCAACGCTGCAACGGCGCAAAGGCCTAAAGCCGTCAGGGCATTGCCCTTCATTTTGTACTCCAAGGCAATCCCCTCCTTACTTGATCATCAGCAGCCGCAGGACCATGGGGATCAGCACCATGGCGGCGGTTACCTGCTTCCAGAACGAGCGCTCGCGGAACATGCAGCGCAGCACGAAGATCATGATGAAAAGCAGAATTCCTCGGTAAATAAGCGTCATAGCCCTATCCCCCTAGAAGATGAACCTGGCGAAGCTGCCGCTGGTGAGGATCACCACGATGCC
>CAZNRB010000210.1:0-1638 GCA_964575405.1 uncultured Synergistaceae bacterium
ACACACTCTCCCTACGGCCTTTGATCGGTGAAGTGACGGTTGCGCTCAGACCCGGCGATGGCCGCACCCCCAGGCAGCGATCGCCACGACAAAACCATTCACAAGCAAAAGGAGCGTGTTTGGAATGACCGGCAACCGGACATTCATGGCTCGTAAGGAGACGGTCCAGCGGGACTGGTACGTCATCGACGGCGCCGGCATCCCTCTGGGACGCCTGGCCTCCCGAGTGGCCTTGATCCTCATGGGCAAGCACAAGCCCACCTACACCCCCCACGTGGACACTGGCGATTTCGTGATCATAGTCAACGCCGATAAAGTGGGCTTCACGGGGCGCAAGCTGGAGCGCACCAAGATCCACTGGCACACGGGATACCCGGGAGGCTTTTCCGAGATGACCTACGGCCAGTGCATGGCCAAGAACTCCGTCCGCCTGGTGGAGCGGGTCATCAAGGGAATGCTGCCTAAGCACAATCGCCTTAACTTCGGTCGCAAGCTGAAGGTCTACGCCGGGGAAGCCCATCCCCACGCGGCCCAGAAGCCCGTGACCATCACCCTGTAAGGAGGAGACGACACTATGGCTACGTCCTTTTATTGGGGAACGGGCCGGCGCAAGAACGCCATCGCCCGGGTGCGCATCGCTGCCGGCGAGGGAAAGTTCCTGATCAACGACCGGGAACCTGCCGATTACTTCCCCCGTCATAACTGGCTTTCGGCTGCCCTTTCTCCTCTGGCCACCGCTGGCGTAGAGGGCAAGATCGACGTTTTTGTAAACGCCCACGGCGGCGGTCTCACCGGCCAGGCCGGTGCTGTCCGCATGGGCCTGGCCCGGGCTCTGCTGAAACTGAACCCCGACCTTCGTCCGGTCCTCAAGAAGGCCGGAATGCTCACCCGGGACTCCCGCATGGTGGAGCGCAAAAAGTTCGGCCGCAGAGGCGCCCGCGCCAAGTTCCAGTTCTCCAAGCGTTAATTCGCTGCGGCGAAACGATCGAGAGACCCTTCAGGAAGCAGGGATTTTCCTTGCTTCCTGTTTTTTTGTTTCTTGACCGGCTTTTCCGCGAGAGTGTATGATACTGGCGGTTCCCCTGGGCCTTTCACCCAGGGCCCCTAAAAAACTAGAGACCCGAAAGGAGAAGAAAAAAGTTCATGGACGGTTGCAGTAGTCCCGTGCCTTTATCGACCGACCCCTTGCCGCGGCAAGGCGGCAAAACTTTTTTGCGGACTGCCAGCTCCTCTCTAGGCCTCTAGCCTTTAGGCTTCTCCTAGCCGCCCCAGAGGGAGCCTCTGGCGTCGTGAAAGGAGAAAGCCCCTGATGTCCCTCTACGAGTACGACGAAAATCGTCCCCTGAAGGAAATTGAAAGCCTCATAGCCAGCAAAAACTACCGGCTTGCCAAGGAAAAGCTGTCGTCCCTGGAGCCCATCGACATAGCCGAAGGCCTGGAAGAGCTTCCGGCGGCCCGGCTGGTGCTTTATTTCAGGCTGCTGCCCAAGGACCTGGCCATCGAAGTCTTTGAGCTGTTGGACATCGAGGTGCAGCAGCGTTTTTTAGACCACGCCTCCGACGGCGAAGTATCGGAGATCCTCGAGGAGATGTCCGACGACGACCGCACGGAGCTCTTCGACGAGCTGCCGGCCAAGAC
>CAZNRB010000211.1:0-1605 GCA_964575405.1 uncultured Synergistaceae bacterium
CCAGATAATTAGCTTGCGCTCGATTTCGATTTTACTTTTCCCTTTACTTTTCCGGCGCTTTCTCGTACCACATGAACAGCAGCGAGCTGGTGACGCAGACCGAGCTGTAACCGCCGAAGATTATGCCTGCCATGATGGCCAGCGAGAACCCCGACAGCACTTCGCCTCCCCAGAGGTAAAAGGCCAACACCGGCAGGAAGGTGGTCACGCTGGTGTTGATGGTCCGCGCCAGGGTGCTATTGATGGAGCTGTCCAGCACTTCCAGGAGCCCCAGCTTGGGCACCAATTTCCAGTTCTCCCGGACCCGGTCGAAGATCACGATGGTGTTGTTCAAAGAGTAGCCGATGGTAGTCAGGATGGCGGCGATAAAGGTCATGCCGATTTCCTCCTGCAAAAGGCTGAAAAGCCCCAGCACCACCAGGGTATCGTGGACTAAGGCCAAGACGCTGACCACGGCGAAGCGGAACCTAAACCGGAAGGTCACGTAGATCAAGATGCCGATCAACGAGACCGCCGAGGCCAGAACAGCCTGATTCCGGAGCTCCCCACCTACAGTGGGCCCCACCATTTCAAAGCCCAAAAGCCGGACGCTGCCGCGGTGGAGGCTATCGGCGGCCTGGATTACGGCCTCTTGAAGCTCCTGAGGCGTAGTGCCCTGATGCTGCATAACCCTTATGATGATGCCCCTATCGCTGTAGGCCTGAATCGTAGCCTGACCGTAACCGATGGTAGCCATGGCGCCGCGGACTTCGCCCACGTCTACGGGCTCGGGAAATTCCAGCTGGATCAGGTTGCCACCGGTAAAATCGATGCCTGTGTTAAAGCCCCGGAAGACCACACAGATCGCGCTGAGCGCCATGGCCAGGACCGCTACAGCTACGAATAAACGGTGATAGCGCATAAAAGGAATGTTGTATGTCATGGCCTAGACCTCCTCGACTTAAGCCCGTCCGCGGGAACCGGCAGTGCGGCTCACAAGGAACTGAAGCAGAACCCGATTGACGATCAGGGCGCTGAACAGGCTGGCGATGATTCCCAATGTCAACGTCAGGGCAAAGCCCCGAAGGGGACCGCTGCCGTAGTAGTAAAGGGCTGCGGCGGCTACTACGGTCGTCACATTGGAATCCAGAATGGTCGTAAAAGCACGGCTGAAACCGGCCGTCATGGCTGCGTAGGGCGTCTTGCCGGCGGCTTCTTCTTCCTTGATGCGCTCGAAGATCAGGATGTTGCTGTCCACGGCCATGCCGATGGTCAAAATGATTCCGGCGATACCGGGCATGGTCAGCGTTGCTTTGACAGCGATGAGCAGTGCGAAAAGGGTCAGCAAGGTGGTGAGCAGCGATATGTCGGCTGTCAGCCCCCTGAAACGGTAGACCACTAACATGAAGATGAAGACCGCAGCAAGGCCGATCCAACCGGCCCGAAGACCTGCCTCTACGGAGTCAGCTCCCAGGGAGGGGCCTACAGAGCGGTTCTCCAGAATCTCCACGTTGACAGGCAGAGCGCCGGCCCGGAGCATGATAGCCAGTTTTCTGGCGTCGGAGCTGGAAAAACGGCCGGTGATCTGGGCCTGGCCGCCGGAGATGCGCTCGTTCACTCGAGGGG
>CAZNRB010000212.1:0-1604 GCA_964575405.1 uncultured Synergistaceae bacterium
GAAAGCCCCAGCCAGCCGCCGTAGATCTCGCTGTTGTGTTCGCCCAGCTGAGGCGCCGGACGGGAGATCGAACCAGGGGTATCGGAGAACTTGATGGGCACGCCGGGCATCTTCAAAGGGCCCGCCACGGGGTTATCCACCTCTACGATCATCTCCCTAGCCGCGATCTGGGGATCCTTGACCACCTGCTCTATGGTGTTGATGGGGCCGCAGGGCACCTGGACGGCCATGAGTTCCTCCATCCAGTGCTCGGTGGTGTTCTTGGTCATGTGCTCCGACAGCAGGGCCTTCAGAGCCGGCCAGTTGTAGATGCGGTTGGCGTTGCTATCAAAGCGGGGATCCTGGACGTACTGATCCATTCCGATAACCTGGCACAGCCTCTCCCAAAGCACGTTGTTGCCGGCGGCGATGTTGATAAAGCCGTTAGACGTGGGAATGGTCGCAAAGGGACAAATCGAGGGGTGATCGTTACCGATGGGTTCCGGCGAACGCCCGCTGGTCTCGTAGCGGGCCACGGCGTTCTCCAGGGTGGCCACCAGGCAGTCCAGCATGGCCACGTCCACCATCTGGCCCTTGCCGGTTTTGTGGCGGCTCTCCACGGCGGCCAAAACGCCGATGACGGTGAACACCCCGGCCAGGATGTCGGCCATAGAGGAGCCCACCTTAAGGGGATGGTCCTTGTCGAATCCGGTGATGCTCATCAAGCCGCCCATGCCCTGAATGATCAAGTCGTAGGCGGGGCGGCTGCTATAGGGACCGTATTGGCCGAAGCCCGAGGAGGCGGCGTAGATCAGCCTGGGGTTGATCTCCCTGAGGACCTCGTAGCCCAGGCCCAACTTCTTCATGGTGCCGGGCTTGTAGTTTTCCACCAGGATGTCGGCCTTAGCTACCAGTTTTTTCAGCAGCTCCTTGCCTCGGTCGCTTTTCAGGTTCAACGTCACGCCCCGCTTGCTGCGGTTCAGGCCCATAAAGTAGGCGCTGACGCCGTTTTGGAAGGGCGTGTAGGCGCGAGAATCGTCACCGCCCTTGGGATTTTCGACTTTAATCACGTCGGCTCCCATGTCGGCCAGCATCATCCCCGCGAAGGGGCCCGCCAGCACGCGGGTCAGGTCCAAGACCACCAACCCGCTCAGAGGTTTGTCGCTCATGGTTTCAGCCTCCTAACAATGTTACCAAAGGGTCTCAGGAGAAGGTATGTGTCCTTATTCACTTATCTTAAATATATTATTGACGGAGTGCCCTGTCTAATACATAATAAACCATGACTTCATATTTGTGAAGTTATTAAAATAATAACGCGGAAAATGCGGTATAATGACCCCCCATATCGGTGGGAGGAGACGAAAAAATTTCTCTTTTGGTCTACTTTAACTGAATAGTTGTTTAATTGACTAGTTGCAGCCCTGAAGAGGACTCTGACGAGGAGCTACTATGGATCTTGTACAATTGAAGTACTTCCGCACCACCGCCCAGCTGCAGAGCATGACCAAGGCCGCCGAGCGGCTCTTGGTGGCCCAGCCGGCGGTGAGCAAGGTCATCAAAAATTTGGAAAGCGAGCTGGGATACCAGCTCTTCGACCGCGTGGGCAAGCACATAGTCCTCAA
>CAZNRB010000213.1:0-1527 GCA_964575405.1 uncultured Synergistaceae bacterium
TGGACACCTGGATGGGGCTGTGGACTTCCCGGTCGGCAAAGGTGATCTGATCGCGCTGGAGGGCGCTTAAGGCCTGATTTTCCAGCCGCCGCAGCGACAGATAGGTCTCGGTCAAAAAGTTGCCGGAGCCGCAGGCGGGATCGAAAAAGGTCAGGCTGGCCAGCTTGGCCTGGAATTCTTTCAGTTTTTCGTCTCGTTCCCGTGATCTGCCCAAAATCTCGGCCAACTCGGCCTTGAGACCGTCCAAGAACAGGGGATCGATGACCTTGTGGATGTTCTCGATGGAGGTGTAGTGCATACCCCCTTCCCGTCGGGTCTGGGGGTTTAGGGTGCTCTCGAAGATGGCGCCGAAGATAGTAGGGCTGATCTGGCTCCAGTTGAAATTCCCGCTGGGGCGGCTCAGCAGCAGCGCCACGATCTCCTGGTCCAGCCGGGGGATTTCGATCCGCTCGTCGGCGAAAAGGCCGCCGTTGACGTAGGGGAACGCCGCCAGGGTCTCGTCCATGTAGGGGTCTCGATCCTCGGGCTTGGTGTCCAGCACCTGGAAGAGATCGATCAAGGCCCGGCGGACGTCCTTGACGTCGCGGGAAGCCAGATAGCCGTGGAACAGCCCCCGGCGGCCGAAAAGTGCGGCATCGTCGGCGTAGAGGCAGAAGACCAGGCGCACGCAGAGCTTGTTCAGGTCCTTCAGCGTCTCGGGATTGGCCGGGTCTTTGTACTGCTTCAAAAGGGCGTCGTAGAGCGCTCCCACCACTTCGCCGGCTTGGAGGGAAAGTTCCATGATCCTTTTGGCCTCGCTGTCGCCGGTCTCCACCAGGAACTGAAGGCGGTAGTACTGGGTGGGCAGGTCCTTCAGCTTGATGACCTCGGGGTCGCTGTGGGGATGCTCCATGTCGTAGACCTGGAACTCGGCGAAGTTGCAGGTCACGATCCACCGGGGCCGCTTGGAATAGGGCAGCTCGTTGCTGTAGCGCCGGACCTGCTGGAACGGCGTCAAAAAGGTGCCGTCGGACTGTTTCACCGCCTTGTTCAGATCCTTGTCCAGACTTTTCTGCTCGATCATCACGTGGGTACTCTTGATGTAACCGTCGATAAAGCTGGTGTTGTCCAGCTTCACCTGGTTTTCGAAGGAGATAAACTCCTCGGGGTGCTCTACGCCGTAGACGTCCCGCAGCAGCGAGAGCCAAAAGGGCTGGCACTCGCCCTTTTCGTAGCCCCTGCCCTTCCAGTAGGCGGCGAACTTCTTGGCCGCCGCTTTTTGCTCTCTGTCGTTCATGGTCGCCTTCCCTTTCTCCTGAGAATTCATCCCGGAACCGGCCTATATCCGGCCTATACTATATAGAAAGGGGGCCCCAGCTAGAGCCCCGGCGGCAGAAAGGTTTTCGCCTTCCTGGGGAGGACCAGCTGTGGACCCCGATAATCAAGGCAAGTATAGCACAGAAAGGGCGGCCCAGGCCCAGCCGCTCAGGGCCGAAAGGACCTCTGGACAAAGCGCCCAGAGGTCCTTTTTATTGCGGAGCAAGAGAG
>CAZNRB010000214.1:0-1520 GCA_964575405.1 uncultured Synergistaceae bacterium
ACGAACAGCGACGCGGCTATGAACACCGAGGGGACCATGGCCTTAGTCTTTGTGGAGACAAGATCTCCGATAGTCAAAAAGGCCATGATGACAAAGAAAGCGAAGATGAAACTCATAACAATACCTCCTTACAGGGAATAAGAGCTCAAGGCCTCCAAACAACACCCAAAAACAAAAAATCTTGAAAATAACCTGATCTCAAGAAGCCCACAAAAAAAGCCGGGATCTTTTTAAAAAAGATCCCGGCTGGAACGCTACTGGCCTAGAGGATTAGGTCCTCGGAAAAGGCCATGGCAAGAAGCGACTCCGGCAGAGATCCGCAGTCGTTAGGTCTAGCAAGGCCATGTTCAGGACAGTCATAACGGTTTCCCTCGACAAAACCATGGTGCGGATCTCCTTTCTCACGGAAAATACAGAGCGTATTAAAACAAAGCCTCCCAGGTTTGTCAAGGGAGGATTTAAGAACTTGGACAAAAAGGGACTCCGGAAGTCCATCCTGGGGATCCCTCTCGAAGTCCCTTAAAAACCGCCTTCTCAGGCTCCCATGCCCTTGGCCGCGGGCCAGCGATAGCGCCGCATCTCCGCCACGGCGTTGAGGCCGTCCACGTGCCCCCAAACGCAGACTACTGCCCTCTCGGGCTCCATCCGCTGGAGCAACCGCTCCCAGAGGGCCCGGGAGAGGTAAAACCAGCCGCAGAGGTAGGAGCGCCCGAAGGTCTCCTGGCCCTCGCAGCGGATCATGGCCACGTCCTCGCTTTTCATGGCCATCACCTTGGCCTCGCCCAGGGCCTTGATCAGCGATGCCGCGTTGCTGTCCCGGTCCAAAAAGGTCCTTCGAGCCAGATCAGGAGCCACCGGCGACGGCGACAGCCACATCCGAATCTGATGGGTCCGGCCGTGGAGGATGTCGGAGCCGTGGGTGGCCCAGAGGCTCAGCCGGTCGCCCATGGCGCTGTCGTGGCGGAAGTGGGCCAACCTCAGGCCCCAATAGAGCTGTAGGCTGCCATCGGAGAAATGAAGCTGAGGCAGCACGTTGGCCTCGGAACGCCAGATCTGGCTGGGCGCGAAGAGGTGATGGTCCGGCCAGAGGGATTCCATGGTCAGCATGGCAACGTGGTGGTCTCCCGGCGCTGGGATCTGGCTCAATAGCGCGTCCCTGAGCTGGCGGCAGTTTTCGGCGCTGAGCCTCAGCCCCTCCAGCTCCGGCAACTCCAGCGGCAGGGTGTCGCAGAGGATCTTTTCACCGCCCAAGGGCCTGCCCCGAAGGTCCGTCAGGGTCCAGCGCTCGAAGCCCAGCACCGACTCCCCCAAAAGCTGGCGACCCCAGGGAAGCATGACCTTGACAGCGGCTCGGTCCTGGTCCTCGGAGGAGAAGTCGGGCAGCAGCACCAGGGTCCCATCGCTGAGCAATTCGTAGACCTTCACCGGTTCCATCTCCCCTGGGGCGCTGGCTTGGCCGTCTTCCAGCGGCGATGAAACCAGAACCACTGCTCCGGAGCGGCCAGGACGATGCGCTCCAA